>JAKAZL010000082.1 GCA_021815925.1 Pseudomonadota bacterium
TGGGATCTGTTCGGGGAGATCGGCGAGCCCTACGACCTCGAGCAGCTGGCTCTCGCATTGATTCCCGATCACCAGGGAGCTGATCGCAGCTGGAGGGGCTACGCGCGGACGCTTTTCGCGGCGGTCGCCGGCCAGGCGCGCGCAGCGGGGGTCACCGACGTCGGGCAGCTCTTTGATTTGCTGGTCGTGGCGGATGCCGCTGAGCTCAAAGTGCTGGTCGGCGGTACGCCCGCGCAGCCGTTCTTTGATGAGCACAACGCGCGAATGCTCGATTCGATCCGGTCGGTCGCGAGCTCGGCGGTCGGCGCTCTGCAGTACGTGGCGCGCCAGAAGGCGCCGTCGCTGTCCGTGCGCCAATGGGTGCGGTCCGGTCCGGGAGTGTTGTTCATCCCGTATCGTGCCGGGCAGGTTGCTGCTCTGCGATCGAGCATTTCCGCGTGGATGCGGCTGGCAATCTTCGAGTCGATGAATGGCGTCGAGGGCGGGCACCCGCTGTGGTTCGTCATCGACGAGCTCGATGCGTTGGGGCCGATCGACGGCCTGAAAGACGCGCTCGCTCGGCTGCGGAAATTCGACGGTCGCTGCGTGCTCGGCTTCCAGTCCATCGCCCAGGTTTCCACGACCTACGGCGCAGGCGAGGCACAAACGATTGTGGAGAATTGCGGGAACTCCCTGATATTGCGGTGTTCGGCAAGTGAACATGGGGGCACCGCGCGTTTCGCCTCGCGCCTGATCGGCGACCGCGAAATCATGCGTTTGACCCGCAGCCGTTCACGCCGGAGCGGTGAGTTCTTCCATTCAGTCAGCGAGACGGAGCATTGGCAGGTGGAGCCGGCGGTTATGGACGCGCAGATCGAGCGTCTGGCCGATCTTTCGGGCTTTCTGAAACTGGCCTCCGTGCCGGACTGGCAGACCGTCCGGCTGCGGCCCATGCAACACCCGGTGGGCTCGGCGGCCAGTTCGTGCTCCAGTGCGACCCGGGCCGGGCGCGAAGTCGCCCCGCCTCTAACGGAGACGATGAGTCTCGATGAGGGGTGGGATCGTGGGTGAGGCCGAGCCTCTGACCGAGACGCTGCGCGTTGGCCTATTGCTCGAGACCGCTCAGGCACAGCAGCGTGTCGGTGAGGAGGTGTTCGCGCGCCTGCGCGATCATCTGCAGACTCTAGACGTCTTGGTCCGCTCCGAAGTGGGACGCGCTGCCTGCGAGACACTCGAGGCGTTGAGCAGCGAGGCCCAGCAGGCCGAGACGGCACTGCGCCGTCTGCGGCAGGAAACGACGGTTCGTGTGCTCACCTGGAGCACGGCGGCAATGGTATTGAGTGCTGCGATCGGCCTCGTAATTCTTCGCTTGCTGTTGCCTTCCAGCGCGCAGGTCAACGCGTTGCGCGCGCGGCGCGCGCATTATGCTTCCGATGTCCTACGCCTGCGCCAATTCGGCGGCGCTGTCGATCTGCGCCGGTGCGGTACGACCGGCAGGCTCTGTGTGCGCGTTCATCCCAATGGGCCGAGATATGGCCGGCATCGCGATTATCTTCTGGTGAAAGGGCCATGATCGCCATCTCGCACGTTGCTGCTGTGCTTGACGCCGCGCCGCGCGGACTGATCTTCACACTGGTGGCAGGGTGCGCCCTATTGGCGCTTGCGACGACGCGCCCGTACCGCGGCGGGGACGCTTACTGCCGGGGAGCGCGGATCATGAAAGGACGGACAGTCCGGCGGCGGCTCATCGGCTGGTGGCGGACAGCGACACGCAGGCGGGTCACCCTGGCGGCCGTTCCAATTGAGCTTTTCGAGGAAACCAAGCATTTCAAGCTGATCGGCACGACCGGAACCGGAAAGTCGACCGCGATCGCGGAGCTCCTTCGGGGGCTTCTCGCCCGCGGCGATCGTGCGGTGATTGCCGATCCCGACGAAGGTTACCTCGCGCGCTTCCACATGGCTTTGCGCGGTGACGTCATTCTCAACCCGTTCGATGGCCGCGCCCTGAGGTGGGACCCGATGGCGGAACTCGTGGGGCCGGCTGACCCGGAGCAGCTTGCCGCGAGTCTGATAG
This sequence comes from Pseudomonadota bacterium, assembly GCA_021815925.1. Lineage (GTDB taxonomy): Bacteria > Pseudomonadota > Gammaproteobacteria > Steroidobacterales > Steroidobacteraceae > 13-2-20CM-66-19. The sequence continues at coordinate 2,054 of JAKAZL010000082.1, forward strand.
CCGCCGGTGACGATGCGGCCGGACGGGAATGGCGTCTCTATGCGCGTACGTTTCTCGCCAGTGTGCTGCGGCGCGTGCGTGAGCGCGATGGGGACGTCGCAGATCTATGGCATCTGGTGTCGGTCGCCTCGGGATCCGATTTGCGACCGCTATTGCAGGACACGCCGGCGCAATCGTTTCTCGATCCGGAGAACGCGCGGATGTTCGGCTCGATCCGCTCGGTCGCGGCTGCGTGCACGGCGGCGCTGGAGCACGTGCGTGCTCAGCGTGCCTGCGGGTTCTCGGTTCGCCAATGGGTGCGAACCGGCAGCGGCGTCTTGTTTCTGCCGTATCGAGCGGGACAGATTGCCGCCCTGCGCACGCTGATCGCGAGTTGGATGCGCCTGGCGCTGTTCGAGGCCATGGATGGCCCCGCCGGCGATCGGCGCATGTGGTTCATTGTCGATGAGCTCGATGCGCTCGGTGCCATTGAGGGGCTGCGTGATGCGCTGGCGCGACTGCGTAAGTTCGGCGGGCGCTGCGTCCTCGGCATGCAGTCGGTTGCGCAGGTGTCCGCGATCTACGGTGCGGGAGATGCACAGACCATCATTGAAAATTGCGGCAACACGCTGGTCTTGCGCTGTTCGGCAAGTGAGCGTGGCGGTACGGCGCAGTTCTGCTCACGACTGATCGGTGAACGTGAAGTCCTGCGGCGCACGGTCTCCCGTGGTCGGGATAGCCCCGGCGGATGGGGCGGCGGGAGCCGCAGCGCGCGCCGCTCGGAGCATCGCAGCGCGCAGCGGGTGACCGAACTGGCCGTATTGCCGTCCGAGATCGAGCAGCTCCCGGATTTTGCAGGTTATCTGAAGACAGCCGGTTCGGCGTACTGGCTCAAAGTGCGTGTGTGCGGGGCTGGGTCGCGACGCAGGTGAACGGAGGGCTTCGCGGCAAGGCTCATGGCAATATTTCTGATGCAAATCAATACCGTGTCGCGCTCGAACGGCCGCAATGCACCCGCCTCGGCGGCCTACCGATCCGGCGAGCAGATCCGTAATGAGCGCACGGGAGTTGTTTACGATCACCGTAACCGTCGTGACGTACTGCACAAGGAGATAATCCTGCCGACCCAGCTCGGGCGTCCGGATCCGAGCCTCGATTGGGCCCGCGATCGGGCCAGCCTGTGGAATGCGGTCGAGCGGATCGAGTCGAGGGCGGATTCGCGAGTGGCGCGCGAATACCTCGTCGCCCTGCCCGCGGAACTCCCTTCGGCACAGCGTGTGGAGCTGGCGCGGGCATTCTCGCGAGAGATTGCCGATCGCTACGGAGTCGCGGTCGATCTGGCCGTGCACGCACCGCGTCCGTTCGGTGATCCGCGCAATCATCATGCTCACCTGCTGAGTTCGACGCGCACGGTGACCCGAGATGGACTCGGCGCGAAGGCCGGCCTCGATATGAACGGCACGACTCGGGCCGAACTGGGAATGCCCACGAACCGAAAGGAATTCGCCGCGCTGCGTCAGCGCTGGGCGGAACTGGTGAATGAACACCTCAGCGCCGCCCACATCGAGGCCCGGGTCGATGCACGCTCCTTGCAGGCACAGGGCATCGACCGCGAGCCGCGTCCGCAGTTGCCGTGGGCGGCGATTGCAGCGGAGCGACGGGGAGAGCGTAGCGAGGTGGCAGAGCGCATCCGCGCACGCTATCGCGAGCGAGTCGCGGCTCGCGCCGAACGCGCCGCTGAGCGCAGCGCCGCACCGGCCGCAATGGCGGTGCAGCAGGCGCCGCCGTCCGAGCACGGCGCCGACCCATCGGCCGATGCGCAGCGCCGGCAGCACGAGGCGGTGCGCGAATGGCTGCAATATCGCCGCGCGCGCGAGCGTGTGCCGGTGCAGCCGACGGGCAGTGCGCTGCCTGAATCGACCGAAGAGCATCGCCGCCGGGCGGTCGATGCGTGGCGAGCGCGGCGGGGAGACGATCGGGTCCGAGAGAATCTTCAGGACGAGCGCGCCAGTTCGGCCGCCTCAGGACTTGAATCCTCGGGCGGTGCGGCGCGTAGCGAGTTGGATCCAGACTTCTCCCGTTGAGGTTGGGCGACGCGTTCGCTCCAGGCGGATCGGGTGTCTGCGGCTCGGTCGGATTTCGGTACCGCTCGTAGCGGCCGCCGCGCGCTGTGGCCCACCGCCGTGAAAGTGCGGCTTACACGGGATGTAGGAGCAGCAGAGTCAGCGCTGCGAGCAATGCCGGCGGCATCACCAGGAGCCCCAGCTTCAGAAACGCCGCCGCATCGATATGCACCTGCTCGCGGCGCAGGGCGATCAGCCACAGGATGGTGGCGAGGGAGCCCGTCACGGACAGATTCGGTCCGAGATCGACGCCGATCAGCAGGCTCGCACGCAGCGGCGCAAGTCCGTGGCCGGCGCCGACCGAGGCTGCGATCAGGGCTACGGGCAGGTTGTTCATGAGGTTGCTGGCCGCAGCTGCGCTCCCCCCTGCTGCGAACGCCGCGACCCGGCCCGCAGTCAGCGTCAGATGCGCCGCCAGCCTCGCGAGCGTCATCAGCAGTCCGGTTTGCCCCAGCCCTGCCACGAGTACGAATAGGCCCGCGACCAGCGGCAGGACACTCCAGGAGACCGCCTTCACGATCGGCCACGGGCTGCGTCGCTCGAGCAGAAGCACCGCGGTAAGGGTGAGCACGGCCGCGAGGCAGCTCGGTGCGCCGAGCTGCCGGCCGGTCGCCGAGGCCCACAGCAGGACCAGGACCGCGAGTGCGATGCCGGCGGCCGCGATGCGGCCGGTGCGGCTCAGGGTCGGCACCGGGACATCGAGCGTGAAGCGACCCTGCAGGGCGCGGCGCTGGGTGGCATACAGTGCCAGGTAGGTGACCGCGATGGCTGCGGTGGCGGGCAGCAGGAACCACCTGAGCCAGGCGTCGAGCGGCGGCAGGTGACTGGCGTAGACGACGAGGTTTGCGGGATTCGCGATCGGCAGCAGAAAACTCGCGGCGTTGGCGACGAATGCGCAGATCAGCAGGTACGGCAGTGGCTCCGTCCTTGCGTGACGGGCTGCGGCATAGACTGCCGGGGTCAGGACGACCGCCGTGGCGTCGTTCGACAATAGCGCCGTGACGGCAATGCCGACCACGTAGGTGAGCGCAAAGAGTCTGCGCGGCGCCCCGCGTGCCGCGCGGACCGCATGCGCCGCCACCCAATCGAACAGCCCCTCGGCCCTCGCCAGTTCCGCCAGCAGCATCATGCCGGCGAGAAACAGATACACATCCATGCCTGCGCCGACTGCGGCCCAGGCCTCATGCCACGAGATCAGCGAGCCGAGCACCAGCAGCAGCGCGCCGGCCACCGCCCAGAGCGCCTCGGAAATTCCCCAGGGCCGCATCAGCATGCCGCAGACGGCAATGGCCGCAATCAGCCAGGTGAGGTCGTTGGCGAGGCTTGCGTGAAGGATGGGCACAGCGGTTCCGGGCGGGGCCAGTGCGTCATTGGACTGATCCGCTCGACAGCCGTCAAGGCGACGGTGCCGTCCCAGCGCTTGCCGGTATACGACGCCAGTCGTAGACTGCGCTGGTGAAAGATTTCAGACTGCCGGCGGACGACCTGGAGTACACGGTGCTCGCTGCGCTGTGGGACCTGGGCACGGCCTCGGTGCGCGAGCTGCACGAGCGTCTCGGGGTGCCGCAGGGCCTCGTCTACACCACCATCGCCAAGGTGGTGGATCGTCTGCGCGAGAAGGGACTGATACAGCGGCAGCGCCGGGGCGCCGCGTTTCAATACCGGCCGAAAGTGGCGCGGGAGACGGTCGAGCGTGCCAGGGCGCGAATCGCGCTGACGCGTCTGCTCGGCGCTGCGCCGCGCAGTGCCGCGGCCGCGCTGGTCGAGGCCGTGCAGGACCTCGATCCGCAGCTGCTCGGTGAACTCGAGCGGGCGGTCGCGGTGCAGCGGAGGGCGAAGGATGGAGCGTGAAACGCTGCTGACGATGCTGCTGATGATCTTCGGCGGCTGTGCGCTGCAGGTCCTGGCGAGCTGGCCGGGCGCGCTGCCAGCGGCCACGGACGCCGACGCGCTTGAGCGGGCCGCATGGATCAGCGTGTGCCTGCCGGCGCTGCCGATGCTGCTGATCGCAGCATGGCTCGCCGGCTGGGCGCTCACCCAGCCCGACCCGGTGCGCGATCGGCTCGACCCGCTGGTGGTCATCGCGCTGTGGGTGCCGTTCGGACTTTTGTTTCTTCGCGCGCTGCTGCGGGCCGCGTGGGCGCTCGTGCGCGAGCCGCCCGAGTGCGGCGTATCGACCATCGGGCTCATGACTCCCCGGGTGCTTTTCTCGCCGTTTCTCGCTCGGCAGCTCGATGAGCCTGTGCTGCGCGCGGCGCTGGCACACGAGCGGGCGCATGGGCGCCATCGCGACCCGCTGCGCATCTGGGTGGCCCAGCTCATCACCGACCTGCAGTGGCCCTGGCCGCAGGCGCGCCGCCGGTTCGATGCGTGGCTCGAGGCGCTCGAATGGGCCCGTGACGACGAGGCGCGTCGCAATGGCACCGAGGGATCGGATCTGGCCGCGGCCGTATTGGCGTCGGTGCGCTTTTTGCGCGCGCCCGCGCAGCCCGAGCCTGCACTGTTGGTAGGCACGCATGTGGCGCATGCGGGCCTGCTCGGCGACGGGCAGACGCTCAAGCGTCGGGTCGCCCGACTTCTGGCTCCGCCGCCGCGCGCGGCACGCGTCGAGCGACACCGTTTCTGCGGCGTCCCCGCTCGCGTGGTTGCATGGATCCCGCTGCTGCTGGGCATTCTCCTGCTGGGCGTGCTTTACGGTGCGCCCATCATGCGTCCGCTGCTCGGCCTGACCGCGTGAGGTCAGCCGAGGTGCGCGGGGCCGGGGAAGCTACGCGTCGGCCTGACTGATCGCCGTGCCGCCGGCTGCGGGCTCCATCGAGCCGAAGAAGCGCTGGTAAAGCACGATGTACAGGCCCTGCAGGGCGGCGGCGATGACAAAGGGTGTCCTGAACTCGCCCCGATGGATCAGCCAGCCACCGATGACGGGCCCGACCGCGCGAGGGATCTGCATCGAGAGATTCTGGACGGTTGCAGCCATGCCGCGCCGCTCGGCGCGGGTCAGGCCGGCCGCCACGGCCTGGCGTACCCCGGCGGTGCCGCGGTTGAAGACTCCGCGGACCGCGTAGAGGCTGGCGGCCATCGCGAAGTCCTCGGAGAACGGAATCCCGATGAGCATGGCGAGGCCGACAATCCGCATTGCAGTCACGGCGCGCACGGTCCCGATGCGGCGGCTCAGCCAATGGGCGAGCACGGAGCCGAGTGTCGCCAGGGCAAAACTGGCCGCCAGGGCGGGTCCGATCGCCGCCGGTCCTTCCCCGTAGCGGCGCAGGAACCAGTAGGCGATCAGTGGCGCGATGACGCCGATCGCCAGTCCATTTACGGCATTGGTCAGTGCGAGCTTGCGGATGAGGCGGTTCTCGTCACGCTTGAGACGGGCCTCGAGATCGGGGTCGCGCGTCACGGCCGGGCGCGCTCTGGCGATTTCGCGAGTCCAGGCGATCAGCCCGAGTGCTGCAAATGCGCTGAGCAGCGGCAGCGTGAACAGAATGCGGAAGCTTGCGAGCTGGTGATAGCCGTGGCCGAGCAGCGGGGGCACGGCAACGAGCAAGGCGCCGACGCCCATGCCCAGGAAGCCCAGGGTCGCGTTGTGCGCGAGCGCTCTGCGCCGCGCTTCGCCGTCCACTTCGCGGGCGATCCAGGCCTGCTCGACCGGGGAGAACGGACCGGCGGCGCCGTTGGCGCCGCGCCCGAATCCGGCGAGCGTGGAGGCGGCGATCAGCACCGCCTCGTTCGGCGTGATGATGACCGCCAGTGCGGCGGCGGCGGCGGCCAGTTCGTAGCCGATCAGCAGTCGGCGACGACTCGTCCGATCGCTCAGCGGACCGATGATCAGCGTCAGCAGTGCGCCGAAGGCGAGCCCGGCCATGAGAATCATGCCTATCGAGGTGCCGCTGAAGCCAAGCGCGTGCAGATACAGGCTGAAGCTGGCAACCGTGGCGCCCTGGCCGAGGCTGCGTGCTCCCCGGGCGGCGAGCAGGCAGCGGACATTGTGCGGAAGGCGTTGTGCCACGAATGAGCCGAGCGCGTGCGAAGGCGCAAAAGTATCAGGGCGCATCCGGTGCGTGCGCAACTCTCGGACGGGGGAGAGGCACATCGCGGGGCCGGAGCGGCCCCGTGGACATCAGGCGAGCAGCTCGGTCCGCTGGGTCCGCAGACGCTGCAGCCAGCACTCGAAGTCCCCGGCGGCCATGGCTTTCGCGAGCAGCCACCCCTGGGCGAGCGTACAGCCGTACTGGCGCACGAGTTTCCAGTCCTGCAGCGACTCGACGCCCTCGGCGACCGTTTCCAGGCCGAGCTCGCTCGCCATGTCGAGGGCTGAGCGCAGGATCACCTGCAGGCTTTCACGGTCCGCGGCGCCGTGCACGAAGCTGCGGTCGATCTTGAGCTCTGTGAAGGGAATGCGCGCCAGTTGTTGCATCGACGAGAAGCCGGTGCCGTAGTCATCGAGTGACAGCCTGAAGCCCCGTAGGCGCAGGCGGGTCAGCACCCCGAGGGCGACCGCCAGTTCCCGCAGCAGCGAGCTCTCGGTCACCTCGAGCACCACCTGTTCGGCGCGCAGGTTGTGCTTGCGCTGCAGGCTGGAGATCTCCTGGACCAGCTCGCTACGATCGAGCAGCAGAGGAGAGACATTCACCGCAATCGACAGATCGAGTCCGAGGCGGGACCAGTGCGCAGTCTGGCCCATGGCCAGGTCCATCACGCGCAGCGTCAGGGCGTGAATCAACCCGTGCTGCTCGGCCACCGGAATGAATGCATCAGGGCAGATCCAGCCGAGCGTGGGGTGATGCCACCGGGCGAGCGCTTCGAGACCGCGTACGCGGCAGGTCCCGATTTCAACCTGTGGGTGGTAGAAGACGGTGATCTCGTCAGCCTCGAGTGCCCGGCGCAGCTCGCCTGGATCGACCGGGGCGGTCGAATCAAGCTCGCCTGCAGCCGGGGCATTGCCCGGCCGGCGCTGCAGCAGAGCGCCGAGGCTCGATTGCGTCAGGGGTTTGGGCAGACTGCCGAGAATGCGCAGTCCGAGCGCCATGCCCATGTCTTCAACGGAGTGGCGCAGCGAGCTCTCGCGCGAGGAGGCGACGATGACCGGGGAGCGCAGGCGCCGGACCGAGAGCGCCGCCAGCAACTCCGGTCCGTCCATGTTCGGCATCTCCAGGTCGACGATCAGCAGGTCCGGGGGAGCGGGGAGCGAATCGAGCAGAGCAAGTGCGGCGACCCCATCCTCGGCCTGGTGGATCTGGCCGATCTGCAGCTCGCGGCAGAGGGCCGCGCCAATGCTCCGCTGGACGCCGCTGTCGTCGACAATCAGCACAGAGTCAATGGCTTGCAGCGCAGCGCTCGCAGACATAGTCGCAATAAACCCCTGAGCCGCCCATCTGGCTGGGGGCGACATTCGTCTCTTCCCCTGTATCGACGGATGCGCTGGCGGACTTGAGTCGCAAACCGCCGGACGAATGTGACGGACGTCGCAGTGCCGAGGGCGGGAATAGGGGGTTTCCGCAGGCACCCTGCTGCCGGCAAGACCGTTGCGTCCGGGCCTCGC
>JAKAZL010000083.1 GCA_021815925.1 Pseudomonadota bacterium
CGATCATCCCCGGGGTGAGGCCGGCGAGCTCGCGCCGGTGCGTCAGGACGAGCGCACCGGCGTTGGTGGCCGCGAGCAGTTGCTGCTGAAACTGCGTGGTCAGCTGCGCCAGGCGCTCATTCAGCGCCGCGAGGCGCTCCTTGGCGGTGGGCTCGAGCAGCGCGCCGTTCATCACGAAGCCGCGGTAATAAAGACGCAGCAGCGCCTCGGCCTCCGGCACCGACTTCAGCGTGGCGCGGTGCGCATAGACGCTCTTGACGCGCGCGAACAGCCGCGCGTTCAGGTACAGCGCGTTCTCGAGTCCGGCGAGCGGTGCAGCTTCCGCAGCCTGCACCTTCTGCAGCGTCGGATCGGTGTTGGCCGAGGTGAGCGCGTTGAACACACCGAGCACGCGATTGAGCATCCGGCCGGAGCGCTCCAGGGCAACCAGAGTATTGTCAAAAGTCGGCGGCGCAGGATCCGCAGCGATGCGCTCGATCTCGGCACGCTCGCGCCGGATCCCCTCCTCGATCGCCGGCTGGAAATCCGCATCGTGGATGCGGTTGAACTCGGGCGCATGGAACGGCAGCGGACTGGGCTCGGCGAACGGATTGGCGGCGGCGTGCGCCGAAGCGCCGAGCGTCCAGGCACAGGCTACCGCGCACGGCAGAGCGACTCGAAATATCCCCCGCATGGTCTCGCTCCTCAACGGTCACGGTGACGCGCCGGAACCGGAGTATACGCGCACGATCGCGCCGCTCAGCGTTCGGCCCGACGCGCCCGCGGAACGCCGCGGCGCATGTTGGATCGCGCCGCAATGCACGGCCGATCAGGCGCCGGGAATCGCGAGAATCGGCATCACTTCCACGGCATCGCCGGGAAACAGATCGAAGTGCGGGTGCCGCTCGAACATCCGCGCCGCAGCCTCATGCGTGGCCGCCCGCACCACCGTGAACGCCGCCATCTCGTTGCTGATATCGCGAGTACCTTCGGGCGCGATGCGCTTGGTGCGCCCGAGCGGTCCGCCCATCGTCACGATCGCCTCGCGGTGACGCTCGACCCAGGCGTGCCAGGCGGCGATGCCCGCCTGCTCGCGCGCGCGACGCTCGGTTTCGCTCAGGGCCTCCCACGCGATCCGGCGTGCACTGGTGCGGCTGCCGGTGAAGAGGGCGAGATAGGTGTGGGTCTCGGTCATGGATGTCTCCTTCGAGTCCGACAACGAGAGCGCCACGCCGCGCTCACGCGGCGCGCGTCGCAGCGGCGAGCGCGCCGCCTCCGGGTTGCTCAGGCCGCCGCGGAGCGGCCCGCTCCGCGGGTCATCGCCCAATCGAACAGCCGGCTCGACCAGCCGCCGCCGAGACTCGCGCCGGTCACCGCCTCGAGGCGGTACGGCGCGCCGGTCAGAATCGACTCCGCCGCCGCGAGTCCGCTGCGCACCGCCGGCCCGATCCCCTCGGCCATGTCGCGCGTGGCGAGCCCGGCGGCATCCCCGGCGATGAATGCATTGCCGCGGTGCACCACCTCGACGTTGCCGCGCAGGTAGTAGCTGTAGCCGGTGGGCTCGTAGTGTGCGCCCCGGGCGAGACCGCGCTCGAGTTTGCGCACCAGGCGCGCCCAGTGCTCGTGGATGCTCTGCCCCGAGTGCTTGATGCGCTCGGCCATGCCGCCGATGCCGATGTTGAGCCAGCCGTTCTGCTTCGGGACGTACCAGGCATACCCGGGCAGGCCGTGCTCGAAGAACCACAGGTGACAGTCCGGATCGCGCCAGTCGTACTCGATCTCGTGCTCGAGCGTCACGGTCTGCAGCTCCGCGGCGCGTGGATTGAGGGCACGAAACAGCGTGCGGTAGACCGGACACCGGGTGCCGCCGGCGCCGATCAGGTAGCGGGCGCGGAACGCCCCGTCGATCACATAACCGCCGTCCTCCTCGCGGATCTCGCGCACCGTGTGCTCGACGACCGGCGCGCCCGAGCGCTCGAGCAGCCAGGCATCGAACTCCACCCGGCGGATCGAGTGCTGCACGCAGCGGACCGGCACGTGCAGCCCCTTGACGTGCAGGTGCATGCGCTCGAAGGTCAGGAAGCGGTGCGGGTAGGCCCCGATGTCGAGCTCGAGGTCGCGCACCACTTCCGGCGTGATCCACCCGGCGCACAGCTTCAGCCGCGGGAAGCTCGCCCCATCGAGCACCAGCACGTCGCAGCCGGCGCGCTTGAGGCGCCAGGCCGCGCTCGAGCCGGCCGGTCCGCCACCGACGATGAGCACCTCGCAGCTGCGCATCGGCGCCTCAGTTCGCGTACAGGTGAGTGCGGGTCATCGGCACGTCGTTGTTCTGGCGGGTCGCGAAGACCACCTGGAACAACTGCAGCGTACCGGTGGTGAACCCGGCGATGGAGCCGGCCAGATACATCCGCCACATGCGCACGAACTTCGCATCGAACATCTGCTCGACCCGATCACTGGCCGCCTCGTAGAGCTCCAGCCAGTGGCGCAGCGTCTGGGCATAGTGCAGGCGCAGGTTCTCCACGTCGAGGATCGAGAGGTCCCAGGGCTCGAAGATGCGCATCATCTGCCCGAGGGACGGGGGATAGGCACCCGGGAAGATGCGCTTCTCGATCCACGGCTGCAGCGGCGCCGGGTAATTGCGCCCGATGGAGTGGATCAGTCCGCGGCCGTTGTCCCCGAGCGAGCGCGTGATCACCTCGCCGAGCCCCTCGTAATGCTCGACGCCGACGTGCTCGAGCATGCCCACCGAGACGAACGCATCGTAGCGGCCCGAGATGTTGCGGTAATCGTCCTGCACGTACTCGACCTGCCCGGCGAGTCCCTCGCGCTCGGCCCGCTCGCGGGCGTAGGCCACCTGCTCGCGCGAGATGTTGAATGCGCGCACGCGCACACCGTAGTGGCGCGCCATGTGCAGCGCGAGCGTGCCCCAGCCGCAGCCGGCCTCGACCACGCTTTCCCCGGGACGCAGGCGCATCTTGCGGCACACGTGGTCCATCTTGGCCACCTGCGCCGCATCGAGCGTGGTGTCGGCCGTCGGGTAATAGGCGCACGTGTAGGCCATCGTCTGCCCGAGCCACAGCGAGTAGAACGGGTTGCCGATGTCGTAGTGATGGTGGATGTTCTCGCGCGAGCCGGAGAGCGTGTTCACGTGCGGGCGGCGCACGTGTGCCATCAGCCGCGCCAGCCCCGAGGGAGCCGGGGCGCGCGAGCCGGCGCGATACACCGCCTCCAGCAGCCGCACCAGATCGCCCTCGATGTCGATGCTCCCGTCGCTGTAGGCGTCCGGGAAGCGCAGCTGGGGATCGGCGAGGATCGCCAGCAGCGCGCGGCGGCTCGGGATGCGCACCTGGCAGAGCGACTCGCAGCCCTCGGGCGCAATGCGCTCGCCGGTCCAGAGCCTAAACTCGATCTCCGGATTGCCGAGCCGCGTGAGCAGCTTGGCGAGCAGCCGGCCCTCGAGCGAGGCGCCGCGTGCGGGCTCGGGCACGGGCCGGGGGGCCACTTCCTGCCGCCCGGTGGCGTTCGGTGAGGTCATCAGGCTCTCGTCACTGGCATTCACGGCGCCTCCTCGCTGCCATCACTGGGGTGTGGTCTCGCGCTAATCTAGCATGCCCACCGGCCCGCCCGGAACGCGCCGCCCGGAGCGGTGCGCTCGGCGGAACGCATTGTCACCCGCAGGGCGATCTTCTACCCTAGGACCCGGCTCGATCGAAGCCCATAACAAAAGAGGGCCGGGCGCTGCGCGTCCGGCGGGAGGAATCGGATCATGTCCATCGTCCAGCGTCGTGCCGGGGCGCCTGCCCTGCCCTTGATCGCCCTCGGCGCCCTGCTCGCCGCGCCGCTCGGGGCCACCCCCGCGCCCGCGACGGCTCCGAGCGCGCCTTACTCGGCGCTGCAGTGGCGCAACGTGGGCCCGTGGATCGGCGGGCGCGTGGTGGCCGTGGCGGGCGTCGCCAAGGACCCGGACCTCTTCTACATGGGCGCCGTCGACGGTGGTGTGTGGCGCAGCACCGACTACGGTCACCGCTGGGTGAACATCACCGACCGCACCCTGCCCGGCTCGAGCGAGAGCATCGGGGCGATCGCGGTCGCGCCCTCGAACCCCAAGATCCTCTACGTCGGTACCGGCGAGAGCGACATCCGCGGCGATGTGATCACCGGCGATGGCGTGTTCCGCTCGAGCGATGCCGGCAAGACCTGGCAGCGCGCCGGGCTCGCCGACACCCACACCGTGAGCGCCCTCGTGGTCGATCCGTCGAACCCCCAGGTCGTGTACGCCTCGGCCATGGGCCATGTGTTCAAGCCCAACGCCGAGCGCGGCGTGTTCAAGTCCACCGACGGCGGACACACCTGGAAGAAAGTGCTCTACGTGAACGCGCGCACCGGAGCGATCGATCTGGTGATGGACCCGCGTAACCCCCAGGTGCTGTATGCGGCCATGTGGCAGGCGTATCGCACGCCCTGGAAGCTCGATGACGGCGGCCCGGGCAGCGGCCTGTACAAGAGCGTCGACGGCGGCGCGCACTGGCAGGAGATCTCACGCAACCCCGGCTTCCCGAGCGGGGTGCTCGGGCGCATCGGCATCACGGTGGCGGCCAGCGATCCGGATGTGCTCTACAGCATCGTGCAGGCCAAGCACGGCGGAGTGTTCCGCTCCGATGACGCCGGGGCGCACTGGCGGCGCGTGAACCGCAGCTGGAGCCTGCGCCAGCGCGCCTTCTACTACATGAGCATCTATGCCGACCCGACGGACCCGAACACCGTCTACGCCCCCGAGGTGGACGCGCTGTGGGTCTCGCACGATGGGGGTCAGCACTTCTCGATGCTGCACACCCCGCACGGGGACAACCACATCGTGTGGATCAACCCGCGCAATCCGAAGATCCTGCTCGAGGGCAACGACGGCGGGGCGACCATCTCGGTGGACGGCGGCAAGACCTGGAGCACCGAGCACAACCAGCCGACCGGCCAGTTCTACCACGTGGCCCTCGACCACCAGTTCCCCTACCACCTGTACGGGGCGCAGCAGGACGAGGGCTCCTTCGAAGGTCCGAGCGCAACGCCCGACGGCATGGTGCCGCTGTCGGCCTGGCACGGCGTGGCCTACAACGAGGCGACCTTCGTCGCGCCCAATCCGCTCAATGCCGAGGTCACCTGCGGCAGCGGCTACTTCAGCATCCTGGTGTGCTACGACCACGCCGTCGGACAGTTCAACGACGTCAGTCCCTGGCCGGACTACCAGGAAGGGGCCTCCTCGGCCGAGATGAAGTACCGCTTCGGGTGGACCCACCCGATCTTCTTCTCGCCCACCGATCCGCACACGCTGCTGCTCGCCTCGCAGTACGTGCTCGAGAGTCATGACCTCGGGCGCACCTGGAGCCGCATCAGCCCCGATCTGACCCGCAACGTGAAGTCCACCGAGGGCCCGACCGGCGGTCCGATCAACCAGGACGCCTCGGGCGCGGAGATCTTCCCGGACATCTCCGCGCTTGCCGTCTCCCCGCGCAACGGCGAGGTCATGTGGGCCGGCTCGGCCGACGGCCTGGTGCACGTGACCCGCGACGGCGGGGCGCACTGGCAGGCGGTCACGCCCCCGGCGCTGCCCGAGTGGACCGAGATCAACGCCATCGTCCCGTCGGCGAGCGCCACGGGCACCGCCTATCTGAGCGCCTCGCGCTACATGTGGGACGACTTCCACCCGTACGTGTTCGAGACCACCGACTACGGTGCGCACTGGCAGCCGATCAGCTCGGGCCTGCCGGCGCGCGAGTACGTGTTGTCGCTGGCGCAGGACCCGAACGAGCCGAGCCTGCTGTTCGCGGGCACCAAGAACACGGTGTACGTGAGCTTCAACGGCGGGCAGCAGTGGCAGCCGCTGACGCTGAACCTGCCCCGCGTGCAGGTGCGCGGCATCGCCATCGACAGCCGCGAGGGCCAGGTGGCGATCGCCACGCACGGCCGCTCGATGTGGATCCTCGACAACCTGGCGCTGCTCGAGCAGCTGACGCATCAGAGCGCACCGGCACCGGACGTGCCGGCGCTCTATGCCCCTGAGACCGCCTGGCTGAGCCATGCCTACGGCCGCAGCAGCTACACCCAGCGCATCGGCACGGCGGGCACCAATCCGCGCTTCGGCGCGACGGTGTTCTTCCACCTCCCGGCGGACTACCACGGACAGGTGCCGGTACACCTGAGCTTCCTCGATGCCCAGGGTCAGGTGATCCGCAGCTTCGCGCTGCACCTGAAGCAGCCGGTGAAGAAGCTGAGCCCCACTGCGCGCGACAACCGCACGCCGGCCGAGGCGAAATCGGCCGCCGAGCGCAAGGCGAGCGCCATCTCCCCGGGCAACAATCGCTTCCAGTGGAACCTGCGCTACCCCGATGCCACGGACGTGACCGGCTTCTGGGTGCCGGTGGCCGCCGGCGGCCTGCCGGACTCGGTCGAAGGGCCGACCGTGCTGCCCGGACAGTACACCGTGGTCCTCGACTACAACGGCGAGCGGCTGCGCGCGCCGTTCACCGTCGAACTCGATCCGCGTCTGCACCCGGGCGCCGGCGCCCTGCAGGCGCGCCTCGCGCTCGGACTGCGCATCCATGCGGCATTGAACACGCTCGATACGACCCTGAACCGCGCGCTCGCCCTCAGGATGCGCATCCATGCCGCCATCGCCAAGGCGCCCGCCAACGTGCACGCGCTCGAGCAGGCGCGCACCGCCCTCGATGCGGCCATCGCCGAGATGGTGCAGATGAAGGTCCACTCGAGCGAGGGCACGCTGCTCTACGAGACCAAGGTGCGCAGTCACCTCGCGTACCTCGCCGCCGAGGTGGACGAGGGCTACGTGCGCCCGACGAGCGCCGAGGAGCAGGTGTTCGCCTACCTCCAGGGCAAGGCGCACGCCGGCGAGCGGCGGCTGAACGCGGCGATTGCCGCGGGCGAGAAGGCGCTCTGAGCATCGGCAGATCGACTGCTCCGCCGGGCGCCGGATCGCGCCCGGCGGAGCGTCAGCTCGCGATCAAGCGCGCCGCGGCGGCCGCTGCAATGCGACGCTGAATACAGGAGCGAACGACCATGGCGAATACGAAATTGCCCTCCCTGCTGGACCGGCACTGGGCCGAGAGTGCGCTGGCGATCGGGGCGGTGCTGATCGCCGCGGTGTCGCTCTGGGTGGGCTACGACACCATGCACACCGACCGGATGCTGCTCGAGTCCTCGAGCTGGCCGTACCTGGAGGTGTACGAGACGGACGTGATGCCGCCGGACCAGACGTTCGGAGCGAACTCCGAGGGCCTGAAGCTCGTGGTGGCCAACCAGGGCATCGCGCCGGCCAAGATCGAACTGTTCGAGGTGTTCTGGAAGGGCCAGCCGCAACGCTCGCCCTGGCAACTGCTCGCCAGCTGCTGCAGCGCCCCTGCCGAGGCAGGCGGTGCGGTGCCGAACGACACCTCGCTGCACTTCAGCAGCGCGAGCGGGGTCGTGCTGCCGGCCGGGCAACGGATCGCGTTCTTCGGATTTGGGCAGCCGCAAAGCGCTGCGCAGGCGGTCAAGACGCTGCGCGCGCATCTCGGCGAGCTGTCCTTCCGCTACTGCTACTGCTCGGTGTTCAACCAGTGCTGGCTGGTGGCGAGCCCCTTCGGGCACCCGGTGTTCAACCCGCAGCAGGTGAGCGTCTGCCCGCGCAGCGGCTCGTCCTGGGAGACTTCGACGCCGACCTGAGCGGCTCGGCGCCCACTACGCCCCCTGACGGCCGTAACGCTCAGCAGGCGATACCGCGGCGGGCGGACCGAATGCCGCTCCCCCGGCAGCCGGCCCGCTCGCTTAAGTCAATCCTGATCTCAGTCGACCACCTGCGTGGAGTCGTAACGCTGGCCCGTGTCGGTCGGCGTGAACCCCTGTCCCTGATCATGCGGCACGTAGGCCTCGACCATGCCGGTGCACTGGGCGCCTGAGGAATCGGTCGCCGAGAAGGAAATGAAGTAGATCCGACCGGTTCCCGGACCGGCCCGCTCGGCGCGCACATACGCGGTGGAGGTGCCCACCCCGCTGCCGTCGGGCTCGGTATTGCCGCTGCCGAGGGCCTCGACCGGCTCATCCTGCTGGATCCCGGTGATGACAATCGTCGTGGGCAGACCGTACGGGTCGGTCACACCGACAATGGTCTCGGCAACCATCGCGTGATTCGGTGGCCAGATGACCCCTTGGGACGCCGCCGCACCACTGCAGTCCGGGCCGGAGCCGCCACCGGAGCTGAGGACGACGGCGCGCGAGCACGGGGAAAGCCCCAGACACGACCCGGCCACCACCAACGAGGCAATCAACTTCAATGGCTTCATGTGGCTCTCTTTGCTGCGGACCCTGTGTCGATCCAAGCCACGATATGCGCAATCTGTCGGTGTGCCGTCAATCACCGGGCACCCGCAGATCCCATTAGCGTGGGCGCGGTCACGGAAAGGGGCCACAGCGGTTGACAACCCGTGGCGCGCAGATGTTGCGTTGGAACGATTTAACTCAATGCAACGCCGCGCACCGCAACGGCCGCTCGTCGGCCGCACGACCTGATGCTCGCCTGCCAGACGAGAGAAACTCCCCGCCACAGCGATGCGCCAATGCGTGCCGAGAGACTCCAACGGGTGACGATGCCGGCATTCACGCCGAGTTGCTCGAGTGCGCCGATCACGTCGCGCCGGCTCGACACCGACCGCAGCTCGAGTCACGGCCGTCCGTCGAGCAAGCCCGGCGCGCACCGCCCAGCCCGACGGATCTGCTGACGCGCCGGCTCGCATGCTCTCGCCGAGAATTCCGCCCGCGAGGAGTTGCCGGCGCCTTGGCGCTCGATGCGCTCGGGCTGCGGCCAGCCTGCGCATCCGGCATGCATGCGCCGTGAGCCCCGCGACGTGCCGGGCGCGACAACGCGCAAGCGCCGCCGGGCTTGCCAGCGCAGGCCTGAAACCGCGAACATAGCCCCTCTCCGAGGATCAGCAGGCGGCCGGGAGCGGCGCGCGGAGGCAACAGCGCTCATGTGGAAAACCATCGTCGCCATCAGTCTCGGGGCCGCCCTCGGGGCGCTGCTGCGCTGGTGGCTCGGCAATCGTCTGAACAGCCTGTTTCCCTCGCTGCCGCCGGGCACGCTCGCGGCCAACATCATCGGCGCCTACATCATCGGCTGCGCCATCGCCTTCTTTGCCCGCTACCCGGCGCTCGACCCGGCGTGGCGGCTCGCCATCATCACTGGGTTCTGCGGCGGCCTCACCACCTTCTCGACCTTCTCCGCCGAAGTCGTGGCCGGCCTGCAGGGGGGGCGCACCGGCTGGGCGCTGATCGAGATCGCCACCCACGTCACCGCGTCCCTGGTGATGACCGCAGCCGGACTCGCCACGGTGGCCTGGATCGGCGGCTGAGCGCCGCGGCCGGGCGCACGTGGCGCGTGCCCCCCCACCGTCCGGCTGAAGATGGCGCCCCGCCTCTCGGCGAGCGCCGCGGGTACCCACTGACCCAATCGGCCGCGAGCCGACCCCGACCGTAGCGGTGCGCGAAGGCCGGGTGCGCTGGCCCGGCGCCTGGACGCCAACCCATCGCGGCCAGCTCACCGACGCCGAGATCGCGCGG
>JAKAZL010000084.1 GCA_021815925.1 Pseudomonadota bacterium
GGCCAGCTGATGCTGCTCGAGGCCTTCGGTGGCGGGTTCACCTGGGGGTCGGCGCTGGTGCGCTACTAAAGGGCGGGCGCGGACGAGAGGCAAAGGATGTGACTGCGCGCTGACCCACGGAGCCGGTCTCCTTGAGGTCATTTTCCGGCCGAGTGTGCGCCGTGGGGGCTATCCCGAGGGTTAACCTCAAAAACGAGCAATTCGGGGTGGGCGCCTGTTGGGGGGCTCGCCACGAGCTAACGCACATGCATCTTGGTCATGGGCGTAGTCACACCCAAAGGGTGTTACTACGCAGATGCCCAAGCAAGCGAGGAACGTGTGCCTAGCAGCGGTGGGCTCAGGGGCCGAGCTAAACGGATTGGCGCTAGGCGCGGGCCCCCGAATAGCTTTCACTAGCCCGTCATGCAGGGCGCCACCTCACGGGCCGTGATGGCGCCTCTGGACGCCTCTGGGCGCTTCTTAGGCTCGAGGTCAGGTGACCCGCACAGTCTCTCCAGCCTCACACGAGGACAAGAAGTCCATTGCAACGTCCTCAAATACAGAAAATGCCTGAGCGTAAGAAGGGGCAGAGGAGCCGTAAACCAGCGGCACCAGTGTGTCTTCGTAGCGAGCCTGAAGCTCGGAATGCATCCTCGCTTGCTCGAGTGTTTCCCTCAGGACCTTCACGGGGTCGGCATCGAACTCAGGGTTTTGTCCCTCAAACTCCTCGCGATCCTTTGACACGAGCGCTGCAAAGATCTCCTGGGCCGGCCCCAGAGTACTGGAAGCGCTCTGGGCTATCTGCGCCACGTCGTAAACATGGCGAACGAGCGCCCGATCCATCTCCGCCTCCTGATAGCCGCGCCATTTCCAGGCGCAGCGACGAAGCAGGGAGAGCACCTTCTCAGCGACCGTCTCACTGACAGAAATGCAGTCGATCGACACCTCGACGGTTTTAGGCAGGCCCGTCAGGTCCTCGTAGAGATATCCGAATGTTCGCTTCTCGAAGGGCAAGAACGGCGGCCGCTCGATAAGCTCGAGTTGCAGCTCCGAGCGCAGACTCGCGTGCGCCTCGTAGCCGGATTGGTAGCCAGCTCCTATGCTGCAGTAACGGTGCTGATCGCGAATGTGCGGGTTCTTGCGGGCCTCTTTTGCGATGAGGGGTAACTGAAGCTGCTGGAAAACGCCGAGGACACTCTCGTGTAGGACCTTAAGCCGAGAGCGCTTTCCGAATTTTGCGCGGAAGTCCGTAGCTGGAGAGTTCAGCAGCACCTTGATGTCGATGTCTTCTGACATCCGCTCAATCAGCCGATGGGCCTTGGAAAGACAGGTGCCTCCTGCGAAGACCAGCACGATTCCGGCATCGACTCGTGTGGCCTCGCGTCGTTTGTCCAGATCTTTAAAACCGTCGTGGGCAACCACCATCTCGCTCAAAGCCTTGAGCAAGTCAGTGACGTGAACGTCCTTTTCCGCGATCGCGAGGGGAAGCTTGAGAAGCCCTTCCGCCGAGAGGTCTTCAAGTCGTTGCCGCTGCTCGGCCGTAATTGTTTTCATACTGCAGCGTCCGACCTCCGATCGAAATCCTGCGGCTGATGCGCCGGCGGCCCGTGTTGGCCACAAAGACGCCAGGAATCTGCGTGGTGGTGCCTGCGTTGTAAGCCGCAGCGGCCGCTCCAGGTGCCACGGGTACTCGGAGCTTCCGCAGGGCTTCGACGCCGAGCGTTTCGAGGGTGCCCGCAGGAACAATGCTGCCCGTCACCGAGCTCTTGCGAGTCTTGGCATATACCCCCGTCCCGATGCGAATGATCACACTACGGGCCTGAAGTGCCTTCAGTGCCTCGGTAACCTGAGAGGCACTGCCGAGGTCCGCGAGCTCCTGGCGCAGGACTACGTTACCGGCTCGCTGCTTGATTGCGCGCAGCATGCGCTCTTGTGTTGTCATGACTCACCTTTTCGTGGCAGCCATTATAGTGACTAATCTAAAAATATCCATACTTTTCTTTTATAAATAGTAGGTTACGGATCCACAGATTGCCGGTCTATCGGCAAGTATTGCAGGAAGGCTCTCAGGTAGGTGCCTAAAAAAACATTGCGCAATCAGTGACTTATCGCGCACCGATTATAATGCTGCGCTAAAGCTTCTTGTGGGCCCAGGATGGGCTTCGACGTCTGGCGCTATGGGGCGGGGCACGTAAAGCCGCGGTTACGCCGCCGAGACCTCAGGCTAGAGTGCCGCCAGGTCCGAGGGCTCTTTTGGCACTGGTAATCAGTCAATTGGAAGTTCACTCCAGCACTTTCGGTGATTTCCGAGCGCGGCCAACAGATTAGTCATTGAATCAACATGCCTTTGGGCATCTGCGTAGTAACACCCCACCCAAAAAAAAACGCCGCGCGGATGCGCGGCGTTTTTGTAGGAGCAGTGCGCTCTTACTTGGAGATCGAACGCTTGAACATGCGGTCGATCTTCTCGTTGATCGCGTCGATCTCAGCCTTGTTCGACTGCGCGAGTGAGAGCGCCTCGTTGGCGGTGCTCTGCGCAGCAGCAGACTTCTGATCGGCGGCGTTCTGCGCGGCCTCGGCAGCGCTGTTGGCCTTGTCGGCCGTGCTCTGGGCGGCAGAGACCTGGGTCTGCAGCTGGGCCACCTGCGACTTCAGGTTGGCGATGTCCGACTTGATCGGGGTCAGATCCTGGCAGCCGGCGAGACCGACCACGAGTGCCGCGGCCGCGGCCACCTTCACTACGCTCGCGTACTTCATAAAGTCCCCTTGGGGTTGTTGATTGAGGAAGTCCTGAAAATGCAAACGAACCGAGCGGGAGCAGCCCCCACGACTCGAGTGCGCAAGTCCAACAAATTTATCGGGGGAATGCAACCCCGTTGATGCTGATTTTATTGGATTTTGGGGTTTGTACGGATGCAGGCGAGATGCAGATGAACCCTGGCTGAATAGGTGAGCGAAGAGCGGATCGATGCGTGGGTGCAACGCTCAAATCGCATGCGTCGAAACGATGAACGGGGCGCTCGCGTGTCGGTGCGACGCGACGATCGAGTGCGGACTGGCGTGCGGATTTGACGTGGCGTGGGGCTGCTCCTAACAGCAGGCGCAGTGTCCGGGGTGCCGCGGACCTTGCATCCGATTCGCCTTCGAGGGATGGAGCGCCCCGATGACTTGCCAAACCCCATGGCATGGATATAATCACAGCCTTGTATAAGAAAACAGGCGTCGCCATGTCTGACCTCACGCCCCGGCAAGTACAGGTTCTTCGCCTCATCCAGCGCTTCATCGCGCACTCGGGCATGCCGCCCACCCGCGCGGAAATCGCACGCGAGCTCGGGTTCCGCTCGCCCAATGCCGCCGAGGATCATCTGCGCGCTCTGGCGCGCAAGGGGGTCATCGCGCTGGTACCGGGCGCCTCGCGCGGCATCCAGCTCAAGGACACCATCCGCGAGCAGATCGGCCTGCCGCTGATCGGGCGGGTCGCCGCGGGACGTCCGATTTTCTCGGAGGAGAACATCGAGGCGCGGCTCGACATCGATCCGGGGGTCTTCCAGCCCCGGCCGCATTACCTGCTCAAGGTCACCGGCATGAGCATGAAGGATGCCGGCATCCTCGATGGGGATCTGGTCGCGGTGCATCGCACCGCCGAGGTGCGCAGCCGGCAGATCGTCGTGGCGCGCCTGGAGAACGAGGTCACGGTCAAGCGTTACCGCCAGGAAGGCTCGGTGGTCTGGCTGTTGCCGGAGAACAGCGATTTCGAGCCGATCCGGGTCGACCTGAAGGAAGAGTCGCTGTTGATCGAGGGCATCGTGGTCGGGGTATTGCGCCGGGGCAAGAGTCACGGACTGATGTGATGATGGGAGCGGGCGTGCATGAACGCCGATTCGCCCCGGTCCGGCCTCGCGCCGTCTCGACCGCAAACAGACCCCCGCCTCGAGCGGCTGCTGAGTCATCCGGCCCTCTGGCGGGCCGGGGCCGCCGCGCGCGCGCCGGTCTGGCCGAGCGGATTCGCCTCGCTCGATGAGGGATTGCCGGGCGGCGGCTGGCCGCGCAGCGGTCTGATCGAGATCCTCCCGGCCCGTTTCGGTCAGGGCGAGCTGCAACTGATGCTGCCGGCGCTCGCCGCGCTCACCGCCCGTCCCGAGGCGCGCTGGTGCGTGTGGGTGAAGCCGCCCCTGCAGCCGTTTGCCCCGGCGCTCGCGAGCTCGGGCATGACGCTTACGCGCGTGCTCATCGTGCGGGCGACGGATCGGGGCCGGCGGCCGGCGGCCCTGTGGGCTTTCGAGCAGGCGCTCGGCTCGGGTGCCTGCGACAGCGTGCTCACCTGGGCACGCCATGCTCCTGTGCGCCAACTGCGCCGCCTGCAGCTCGCGGCGCAGCGCGGCAATGCGCTCGGGATCTTGTTCCGGCCACGCGAATCGGCGCGCGAGAGCTCCCCGGCGATGCTGCGGGTGGCGCTCGAGCCACGTCGCGGCGGCGCGCGGGTCACGCTGCTCAAGAGCCGCGGCGGAACGCTCGGGGCGCTCGATCTGACCTGGGAGGCGATCCGGCGCGAGCCGCTCGAGGCATCGTGAGAGCGCCGAGAACGATCGATCTGTTCGCGCCGGCGGACCTGCCGGCGCGCAGCGCCCCGCGTCCCGCCGTGCAGCCGGTGGCACCGCGCGCGCTGCCCCCGCGGGCCATTCAGCCATCGCGGGCGCCGCTGTGGCTCGGTGTGCACGTACCCGAGCTGTCCGGGCCGGGGCAGCCGGGCACCTCGCGGGCCCTGCTGGTGCTCGCCGCGCGCGCGCAGCGCTTCACGCCCCGTGTCAGTCTCGCGCCGCCCGATGGCGTGTTGCTCGAGGTGCGCTCCAGTCTGCATCTGTTCGGTGGCGTGGAGGGGTTGTGCGCGGCGCTGCTCGGGGAGTGCGCGGAGCTGAAGCGGACCGTCACCCTGGCGTTCGCACCGACGCCGCTCGCGGCGCTCGTCGGCACGCGCGCGCAGCGACCGTTCAGGGTGTTGGATGCGGCGCAGCTGACCGGCTCGCTCGCGCCCGTGCCGGTCACGGCATTGCGCTGGCCGCAGGAGACGATCGAGCGTCTGGCCTGCCTCGGAGTGCGCACCATCGGGCAGGTGTTGCGTCTGCCCCGGGCCGGATTTGCACAGCGCTTCGGGACGATGCGGCTGACCGATCTGGATCGGCTGGTCGGGCGCGCGAGCGATCCGCGCGAGCGGTTCGAGGCGCCGGCGCGATTCCGCCGACGTCGCGAGCTGTCCTACGAATCGGCGAGCCACGCGCAGCTCGCCGCCGCACTGCGCCCGCTGCTCGCTGAGCTCGGCGATTTCCTCACGGCCCGACAATGCGGCGTGCTGGCGCTCGAGTGCCTGTTCTGGCACCGCCGGCACGCACCGACACGCTGCGAGCTGCGGCTCGGTGAGCCGCAGGCCGATGCGCAGCGGCTCGCCCAGCTGCTCGATGAGCGCCTGCGCACGCTCGCGCTGCCCGAGCCGGTGCGCGCCTGTGAGCTGCGTGCCGGTCTGCCGGTAGCGCGCCGGTTGCACTCGGCGGGGCTCTGGCAGCCCGGCGAGCGGGGCGGGCGGGCCGAGGCGAGCGGCATCGAGCTCATCGAGCGGCTGCGCGTGCGGCTGGGCGAGGAGGCGATCGAGACTCTGCAGCTCGTGCCCGATCACCGGCCGGAGGCGGCCTGGTGCCGTGCGGCGCCGGGGGCAAGCGCCGCCGCCGCCTCCGCTCCACCCCCGCAGGACGGTCCCGACGCCCAGGGGGCACTCAGGACAGCTCCGCGTCCGCTGTGGCTGTTGCCGGTGCCACGCCGGCTGCCCCAGCACGGCGGTCTGCCTCGGTATCGCGGCACGTTGCACCTCGAGGGCGAGCCGGAGCGGATCGAGACCGGCTGGTGGGACGGGCGGGATGTCGCCCGCGATTATTACAACGCCCGCGATGTGCACGGCCGTCGGTTGTGGCTGTACCGCGAGCGCGAACGGCCGCACCGCTGGTTCCTGCACGGGGTGTATGGCTGAGCGGGCGGACGGAGGCGGCCCGGCGATGTCCTCGAGGCACCCGAGCGTTGCGAGCGGCGCGTATGCCGAGCTGCACTGCCTCAGCAACTTCACCTTCCTGCGCGGCGCATCGCATCCGCAGGAGCTTATCGCCCGGGCGGCCGAGCTCGGCTACACCGCGCTCGCCCTCACCGATGAGTGCTCGCTTTCCGGGGTGGTGCGCGCGCACGTGGCGGCCAAGGAGCGTGGTCTGCAGCTGATCATCGGCGCGGAATTCCGGCTCGCGTGCGGTCTGCGGCTGGTGGTCCTTGCGACCGACCGGCACGGATACGGCCGGCTCTGCCGGCTCATCACCGTGGGGCGGCGTGCCGCCGCCAAGGGCGGCTACCATTTGACGCGCGAGGATCTCGCCGCGACGCTCGAGCACTGCCTGCTGCTGTGGCTGCCCGGGGCGGTGGCGCAGGCCGAGGAGGCGCGCTGGCTCGGGGAGGTCTTTCCCGGACAGGTCTGGATCGCCGTGGAGCTGCTGCGCGGCGGGGCCGACCGCGCATGGCTCGCCGGTCTGGAGCGGCTCGGCCGCGAGCAGCGTCTGCCGCTCGTTGCGAGCGGCGATGTGCACATGCACGTGCGCTCGCGCCGCAGGTTGCAGGATGCGCTGACGGCGGTGCGCCTGAGCGTGCCCGTCCGGCAGGCCGGGTGGAGTCTCCATCCGAACGGCGAGCGCCATCTGCGCGAGCTCGAACGGCTCGTGCGGCTCTACCCGCCGGAGCTCCTTCAGGAGACGGTGCGCATCGCGCGGCGCTGTACGTTCTCGCTCGATGAGCTGCGCTACGAGTATCCGCGCGAGCTGGTGCCGCCGGGGGCGACGCCCGCGAGCCATCTGCGCCGGCTCACCGAGGCGGGGGCGCGACGGCGCTGGCCGCACGGGGTGCCCGCGAGCGAGCGCACCGCGCTCGAGCATGAGCTGGCGCTGATCGGGGAACTCCACTACGAGCCGTACTTCCTGACCGTGCACGATCTCGTAGAGTTCGCGCGCAGCCGTGGCATTCTCTGCCAGGGCAGGGGGTCGGCCGCCAACTCGCGGGTGTGTTATTGCCTGGGCGTCACCGCGGTCGATCCGCAACGCGGCGCGGGGCTGCTGTTCGAGCGGTTCATGTCCAAGGAGCGCAACGAGCCGCCCGACATCGATATCGATTTCGAGCATGAGCGGCGCGAGGAGGTGATCCAGTACGTTTATGCCAAGTACGGCCGGGAGCGCGCGGCGCTCGCCGCCACGGTGATCCTGTACCGCGCGCGCAGCGCCCTGCGCGATCTCGGCAAGGTTTTCGGGCTGGCACCGGAGGGGTGCGCGCGGCTCGCCAAGACGATGCAGTGGTGGGACGGGAGCGAGGCGCTCGATGAGCGGCTGCGCGCGGCCGGGTTCGATCCGGAGGATCCCGCGCTCGCGAGCCTGGTGGCGCTCGCGCGCGAGCTCGTCGCCTTTCCGGGCTTTCCGCGTCACCTGTCCCAACACGTTGGCGGACTGGTGATCAGCGCCGGGCGGCTCGATGAGCTGGTGCCGATCGAGAACGCCTCGATGCCCGATCGCACCGTGGTGCAATGGGACAAGGACGATCTCGATGCCCTCGGCCTGCTCAAGGTCGACGTGCTCGCCCTCGGCATGCTGAGCGCGCTGCGCAAGGGGTTCGCGCTGGTCAACGATCTGCGCGGCACGCATCATGCGCTCGGCACGCTGCCCGCCGAGGATCCCGAGGTCTACGCGATGATCTCGCGCGCCGACACGGTCGGGGTCTTCCAGATCGAATCGCGCGCGCAGATGGCCATGCTGCCGCGGCTGAAGCCGCGCTGTTACTACGACTTGGTGATCGAGGTGGCCATCGTGCGCCCCGGACCGATCCAGGGCGACATGGTGCACCCGTATCTCAGGCGCCGCCAGGCGCGCGAGCCGGTTGAGTATCCGAGCGCGGAGGTGGAGTCGGTCCTGCGGCGCACGCTCGGAGTGCCGATCTTCCAGGAACAGGTGATGCAGCTCGCCGTGGTGGCCGCCGGTTTCACCCCCGGGGAGGCCGATCAGCTGCGCCGGGCCATGGGCGCGTGGAAGCGCAGCGGGGGGCTCGGGCACTTGCGCGACCGTCTCATCGGCGGGATGTGCGCGCGCGGCTACTCGCCGCAGTTCGCCGAGCGGATCTACCGGCAGATGCTCGGTTTCGGTGATTACGGCTTTCCGGAGGCCCACGCGGCCAGCTTTGCGCTGCTGGTGTACGACTCGGCGTGGCTGAAGCACCACGAGCCGGCCGCCTTCACCGCGGCGCTGCTGAACAGCCAGCCGATGGGCTTTTACGCCCCGGCGCAGCTGGTGCGCGATGCGCGCGCGCACGGCGTCGAGGTGCAGCCCGTGGACGTGTGCGCGAGCGAGTGGGACTGCACCCTCGAGCACCGCGACGCCGGACAGCCGGCGCTGCGCCTGGGGATGCGTCTGGTGAAGGGCCTCTCGCGCGCCGGGGCCGAGCGCCTCGTGCGTGCGCGCCTCGCGGGGGTCTTCAGCACGGTCGAGGATCTCGGTCGGCGCACCGGACTCGAGCGCGGCGATCTGGAGGCGCTCGCCGCCGCGGGCGCGCTCGCCACGCTGAGCGGCAACCGCCATCTGGCCTTCTGGGACGTCGCCGGCGTGGAGCGGCCGCTGCCGATCGAAGGCGCCACGGAGCGGGACGGGGTCGATGTTCTCTCGGACGCGCCGCGGCCCGGTCCCTCAGCGCGGCAGGCGGCCCGACCGCTGCTCGCCGCCCCGACCGAGGGGGAGAACATCGTCGGGGATTACGCATCGCTCGGTCTGACGCTCGGCCGTCATCCGCTGGCGTTGCTGCGCGACACCCTTAAGCGCAAGGGTGTGCGCGC
The DNA here is from genome assembly GCA_021815925.1 of Pseudomonadota bacterium. Classification (GTDB taxonomy): domain Bacteria; phylum Pseudomonadota; class Gammaproteobacteria; order Steroidobacterales; family Steroidobacteraceae; genus 13-2-20CM-66-19. The sequence continues at coordinate 8,870 of JAKAZL010000084.1, forward strand.
CGCGCAGGAGATCGTGACGCTCGGACACGGCCGTGCGGTGCGCACGGCGGGCATCGTGCTGATGCGTCAGCGGCCCGCGGCCGCCGGCGGAGTCACCTTCGTGACGCTGGAGGATGAGACCGGCCAGGTGAACGTGATCGTCTGGGAGCGTATCGCCGAGGCGCACCGCGAGACGCTCGTCTCGGCGCGCCTCCTCGAAGTGCACGGCCGGCTGCAGCGTGAGGAGGGCGTCACGCACCTCATCGCCGGCGGGCTCATCGACCGCACGGCGCTGCTCGGGGCGCTGCTGACGCGGTCGCGGGACTTTCACTGACAGCGCCGATCACCCGCGTTCGGCTCGGGACCGCGCTACGCCCGCAACGGCCCATCCGGGCGGATCATTTCTTGCGCCGCCGCGCGCGACCGTTCTCGCCCCCCTCGCCGATCTCGTAGTCGTCGAAGTCGCTGGTCAGCTCGGCGGTGTGCTTCTCCTCGAGCAGTCGCTCGAGCCGCCGCCAGGC
>JAKAZL010000085.1 GCA_021815925.1 Pseudomonadota bacterium
ACTGACGGCCACAAGTGGCTGACAAATCTTGAGAATTCTGCCCCCGCCGGGCCGCTGAACCCCCGTCCCAAATGATAGTCTCACCGCCCATGGAATCACATGACGGCGGCCAGTCCGATCTGGCATCCGCGACCCCTGACCTCAATGCGGTCCGGCGCCACCGCCGCATCGCGTGGATCGGGCTTGCGGTGTTCATCCTGCTCATTGCCTTCGCGGTCTACCGCGGCCACCTCGATCAGCAGCACAAGGGCTTTCGCAACGCCGGCCCCATGCCCGTTGCGGTCGGCGAGGTCACCGCGCGGGACGTGCCGGTGGTCATCGAGGCGCTCGGCACCGTCACGCCGCTCGCGACGGTGAACGTGCGCCCGCAGGTGAGCGGGCCGCTGGTGAAGATCGCCTTCCACGAGGGGCAGATGGTGCACGCCGGGGCGCTGCTCGCGGAAATCGATCCGCGTCCCTACCAGGCGGCGCTCGATCAGGCGCAGGGTCAGCTCGAGACGGCCAAGGCTGCCCTTGCCACGGCGAAGGTGGATCTCGCCCGCTACAAGCGGCTGCTCGCGCAGGACTCGATCGCGAGCCAGACCTACGCCGATCAGCTCGGCACGGTGCAGCAGGACCAGGCGACCGTCGATGCGGACACCGCGGCGGTCGAGACCGCGCGGTTGAACCTCTCGTACTGCCGCATCACCACGCCGGTGACGGGCCTGGTGGGGCTGCGCCAGGTGGACCTCGGCAACCTGGTGCAGGCCGACCAGAGCACGCAGATCGTCACCGTCACCCAGATGCAGCCGATGTCGGTGCTGTTCACGGTGCCGGAGACCGACCTCGCCGAGGTGTTCCGTGAGATGCGCCCGGGGCATCCGCTCACCGTCGAGGCCTACAGCCGCGACATGCTGCATCGGATCGCCACCGGCACGCTCGCCAGCATCGACAACCAGATCAACACCACCACCGGCACGCTGCAGATGCGCGCGCTGTTCACCAACAACGCCGAGCAGCTCTTCCCCAACGCCTTCGTCAACGTCAAGCTCATTCTGCGCACGCTCGCGAACCAGTTGGTCGTGCCGGGCGGGGCGGTGCAGAACGGGCCGTCGAGCAATTTCGTCTACGTGGTCGAGCCGAACCACACCGTGCAGCTGCGCACCGTGGTGACCGGGCCGACCGACGGTCCCTACATCTCCATCCTCAAGGGCCTGAAACTCGGGGAGACGGTGGTGACCGACGGGGCGGATGAGCTGCGCGACGGGGCGCACGTACGCACTCCGGGTGAGAAGGCCGCGGGCGCGGCGCGCCAGGCGGCCGGCGAGCGGCACGGGAACCGGCGCGGCAAGCCCGGCGGATCGCACGCATGAATCCGTCCCGGCCTTACATCCTGAGGCCGGTCGCCACCTCGCTGCTGATGGTTGCGATCGTCATCCTCGGGGCGATCGGCTACCTGCTGCTGCCGGTCGCGACGCTGCCCGAGGTGTCCTACCCGACCATCGTGGTCTCGACGTTCCTGCCCGGGGCGAGCCCGGACGTCATGAGCGCGACGGTGACCGCGCCGCTCGAGCGCCAGCTCGGCCAGATGTCCGGGCTCGACGAGATGTCGTCCCGTACCTCGGCCGGCGCCTCGCAGATCACCCTGCAGTTCGATCTGAGCCTGGACCTGGACGTCGCCGAGGCCGAGGTGCAGGCCGCCATCACCGGCGCGAACCGGCTGCTGCCGGCGAGCCTGCCGGCCCCGCCGATCTACGCCAAGGTCAATCCGGCCGATGCGCCCATCCTGACGCTGGCGCTCACCTCCAGCGCGATGCCCATCACGCAGGTGCAGAGCCTCGCCGACACGCGCATCGCGGCGAAGATCTCCCAGGTCGCCGGCGTCGGCCTGGTGAGCTTGAACGGCGCCCCGAAGCAGGCGGTGCGCATCGAGGCGAACCTCAATCAGCTCGCCGCCTACGGGCTGAACCTCGATGACCTGCGCACCACGATCGCGAACTCCAACTCGGACGCGCCCAAGGGCAACTTCAACGGCGAGGCGCACGCCTACACCATCGACGCCAACGACCAGATCGCCAGCGCCAGCGAGTACGCGGACCTCGTCGTCGCCTACCGCAACGGCTCGCCGGTCTACCTGAAGAACGTCGCCAAGGTGCTGATGGGCTCGGAGAACAACGAGCTCGCCAGCTGGATGAACAATACCCCGGCGGTGCTGATCAACATCCAGCGCCAGCCCGGTGCCAACGTCATCCAGACGGTGAACGACATCCGCGCGCTGCTGCCGAGCCTGCGCGCCTCGCTGCCGACCAACGTCAACCTGACCGTCGTCACCGACCGTACCCAGACCATCCGCGCCTCGGTGAACGACGTGCAGTTCGAGCTCGCCCTCGCCGTGGCGCTCGTGGTGATGGTGATGTTCCTGTTCCTGCGCAGCGTGCCGGCCACCGTCATCCCGAGCCTCTCGGTGCCGGTCTCGCTCATCGGCACCTTCGCGGTGATGTATCTCGCCGGCTTCAGCCTGGACAACCTCTCGCTGATGGCCCTCACCATCGCCTCGGGGTTCGTGGTCGATGATGCCATCGTCATGATCGAGAACATCTCGCGGCACATCGAGCAGGGCAAGAAGCCGCTCCAGGCGGCACTCGAGGGCTCGGGCGAGATTGCCTTCACCATCGTGTCACTCACCATCTCGCTGATCGCGGTGCTGATCCCGCTGCTGTTCATGCGCGAGGTGGTGGGCCGGTTGTTCCGCGAGTTCGCCATCACGCTCGCCATCGCGATCCTGATCTCCGCGGTGGTCTCGCTCACGCTCGTGCCGATGCTGTGCGCGAAGCTGCTGCGCCCGCACGCCGATGAGCTTGCCCAGCAGGGCCGCTGGGCCCACAAGGCCGAGGCCTGGTTCAACGGACTGCTCGAGTCCTACGGGCGCGGGCTCACCTGGGCGCTCGAGCGCGAGCGCCTCGTGCTGTGGATCGCCGCCGGCACGCTCGTGCTCACGGTGCTCCTCTACATCGTCATTCCCAAGGGCTTCTTCCCCCTGCAGGACACCGGACTCATCCAGGCCACCACCACCGGGCCGCCCTCGATTTCCTTCAAGGCCATGGCGGCGCGCCAGCAGGCGCTCGCCACGGTGCTGCGCCGCAACCCCAACGTGGTCAGCCTCACCTCGTACATCGGGGTGGGCAGCAACAACATGACGGTGAACCAGGGGCAGATGCTGATCAACCTCACCCCGAAGGATGAGCGCTCCGTTGGGCTCACCACGGTGATGGACGAGCTCCTCCGCGCCGCGCGCACCGTGCCCGGCATCCAGCTGTCGCTGCAGCCGGTGCAGGACCTGACCATCAGCTCCATCACCGGGCGGGCGCGCTACCAGTTCATCCTCGGGGCGGCGAGCCGCGCCATCCTCACGCCCTGGGTGCCGAAGCTGCTGGCGGCGTTGCGCCGCTCGCCGGACCTGGCGCACGTCTCGAGCAGCTTCACCGAGTACGGGCGCACCATCCAGATCGACGTCGATCACAGCACCGCGGCGCGCTTCGGCATCACGGATGCGACCATCGACAACGCGCTCTATGACGCGTTCGGCCAGCGGATCATCTCGACGATCTACACCCAGTCGAACGACTACCGCGTGATCCTCACCGCCAATCCGGCGCTCGCGGACACGGTGGGTGCGCTCAATACCTTCTACATCCCCTCATCCGGCGGCGGTCAGGTCCCGCTCGGCTCGATCGCGCACATCTCGGTGAAGAACGCGCCGCTGACGCTCGATCATCTCGGGCAGTTCCCCGCCGCGATGTTCTCCTTCGATACGGCTCCGGGCGCCTCGCTCGGCGCGGCGGTGGACGCGGTGCGCGCCGCCGAGCGCGAGGTCGGCCTGCCGGTGAGCATCACCACCACCTTCGAGGGCGAGGCGCTGGCGTTCGAGTCGAGCCTCACCAGCGAGGTGCTGCTGCTGCTGGCGGCGATCGCCACCGTCTACATCGTGCTCGGGGTGCTCTACGAGAGCTACATCCATCCGCTCACCATCCTCTCGACGCTGCCCTCGGCCGGTATCGGGGCGCTGCTCGCGCTGATGCTGGCCGGGGAGAGCCTGGACATCATCTCCATCATCGGCATCGTGCTCTTGATCGGCATCGTGAAGAAGAACGCCATCATGATGATCGACTTCGCGCTCGCGGCCGAGCGCGAGCACGGCAAGAGCCCGCGCGAGGCGATCCGCGAGGCCGCGCTGCTGCGCTTCAGGCCCATCCTGATGACCACGGTGGCGGCGCTGTTCGCCGCGCTGCCGCTGATCCTCGGCACCGGCACGGGCTCGGAGCTGCGCCGGCCGCTCGGGCTCTCGATCGCCGGCGGGCTGCTCTTAAGCCAGCTGCTGACCCTGTTCACCACGCCCGTCGTGTACCTGTTCTTCGATGATCTGGCACGGCGGGCCAAGGCCTGGGCGGGCGCGCCGGCGCGCGGCTCGGGACCTGTGTCGATCGACTCGCCGTGAACCTCTCGCGCCTGTTCATCACCCGGCCGGTCGCCACCACGCTGCTGTCCTGCGGACTGGCGCTCGCCGGGCTCGTGGCCTACTTCCTCCTGCCGGTCGCCCCGATGCCGCAGGTGGACTTCCCGGCCATCGTGGTGATGGCGCAGCTGCCCGGGGCGAGCCCGGAGACGGTCGCGACCAGCGTCACCACGCCGCTCGAGCGGCGCCTGAGCGCCATCGCCGGCATCGACCAGATGACCTCGCAGAGCACCGAGGGACGCGCCTCGATCGTGCTCATCTTTGATCTCAGCCGCGACATCCACGGCGCCGAGAGCGACGTGGAGGCGGCGATCCAGGCGGCCCGTGCCGACATGCCCGCCTCGCTGCGCTCCGACCCGACCTACTGGGCCTACAACCCCTCCGAGGCGCCGATCCTCATCCTGGCGCTGACCTCCAACACGCTGCCCATCGGCCAGGTGTACGACGCCGCCTCGACCATCATCCAGCAGAAGATCCTGCAGGTGCCCGGAGTGGGCAACATCGACATCGGCGGCAGCTCGCTGCCGGCGATCCGCATCGACCTGCAGCCGCGGCAGCTGTTCAACTACGGCATCGGGCTCGAGGACGTGCGCGCGGCCATCGCCGCGGCCAATGCCAACAGCCCGAAGGGGGCGATCAGCTTCGACCGCAAGCGCTACCAGATCTACGTCAATGACACCGCGAGCGAGATCGGGCAGTACCGCAAGCTGATCATCGCCTACCGCAACGGGGCGCCGGTGCGCCTCGGCGATGTCGCGCAGATCAGCAACGGGGTGGAGGACGTGCGCACCCTGGGCCTGCTCAACGGGCAGCGCGCGGTGCTCATGATCATCCGAAAGCAGCCCGATGCGAATGTGATCGAGACCGTCGATCGGATCAAGGCGCTGCTGCCCGAGATCCGCGCCAGCATCCCGGCGGGCATCCACCTGGTGGTCACCCACGATCGCACCGGCTCGATCCGCACCTCGCTGCACGACGTGGAGATCACGCTGCTGCTCGCGGTGCTGCTGGTGGTGACCGTGGTGCTGGTCATGCTGCGCAATCCCCGCGCCGCGCTCGTGCCGGCCATCGCCGTGCCGCTGGCGCTCATCGGCACGCTGGCGGTGATCTACCTGCTCGGCTTCAGCCTGAACAATTTCTCCATGATGGCCCTCACGGTCTCGACCGGCTTCGTGGTCGACGATGCCATCGTCGTGATCGAGAACATCACCCGGCACATCGAGGCCGGCGAGCCACGCCTGAAGGCCGCGCTCGACGGGGCGCGCGAGGTGGGCTTCACGGTGCTCGCCATGAGCTCCGCCCTGATCGCGGTGTTCACGCCCATCATCCTCATGGGCGGGCTCGTCGGGCGGATCTTCCGCCAGTTCGCCCTCACGCTCGCGATCACGGTGGCGCTCTCACTCATCATCTCGCTCACCACGACGCCGATGCTCTGCGGGCGGGTGCTGCGCGCGCACCCGAAGCAGGGGCGGTTCTTCCGCGGCGTGGAGCGGGCGTTCAATGCGACGCGGGACTTCTACGACCACACGCTCGCGCTCGCCATCCGCCACCCGCGCGCGGTGATGTTCACGCTGCTCGGGGTCGTGTTCCTGAACGTGTATCTCTTCGCCATCGTGCCGAAGACGTTCTTCCCGCAGCAGAGCTCGGGCAACATCAGCGGCTTCATGGTGGCGGACCAGAGCAGCTCGTTCCTCGCCATGCAGAAGAAGCTGCGCTACGTGGTGAACATCATCAAGCGCGACCCGGCGGTCGAGAACGTGGTGGGCTTCGCCGGCGGGGGCTTCTTCGGCGGCAGCAACACCGCGCACATGTTCGTGACCTTGAAGCCGCTCGCCGTGCGCAAGATCTCCGACGCCGAGGTCATCCAGCGCCTGAACCGCTCGCTGCGCGGCTTCACCGGAGCGCGCCTGTACCTGCAGTCGTCCCAGGACATCCACTCGGGGGGCCGCCAGAGCTACGCCGAATACCAGTACACGCTGCTCTCGGGCAGCCTCGAGGAGCTCAGCACCTGGGCACCGCGGATCGAGGCGGCGCTGAAGAAAGACCCGCAGCTGCGCGACGTGAACTCCGACCGCCAGGCGGCCGGCCTCGACGTGAAGCTGCACATCGACCGCAAGCTCGCCGCGCGCTACGGACTGAACCTCTCGCAGATCGACAACACCCTGTATGACGCGTTCGGGCAGCGGCTGGTCTCGACCATCTACCAGGACATGAACCAGTACCACGTGGTGATGGAGGTCGACCCGAAGTTCTGGAACAGCCCCGCGACGCTGAAGGACCTGTACGTGAGCACCGCCGGCGGGGCGCTCTCGGGCCTGGAGTCGACCATGGGCGCGGCCGGCGCGTTCCAGTTCGCTGGCGTGACCCGCACGGGTGCGGCGGCGAACTACGCCCTCAACCAGATCGCCAGCTCCGGCGGGGCGGCCTCCACCGGCAGCGCGCTCAGCACCGCGGCCGAGACCATGGTGCCGCTGTCCGACTTCGCCCACTACGGGCCGGGGATCACCCCGCTCGCCGTCAACCACCAGGGCCCCTTCGTCGCCACGACATTCTCGTTCAACCTGCCGCCGCGGGAGGCGCTCGGCGTCGCCACAGCGGCCATCCAGCGCACCATGGAAGATCTGCACGTGCCGATCGGCATCCACGGGGAGTTCGCCGGCAACGCCCGGGTGTTCCGCCAGACGGTCAACGAGGAGCCGCTGCTCGTGCTCGCCGCCCTCGCCGCGGTGTACATCGTGCTCGGCGTGCTCTACGAGAGCCTCGCCCAGCCCATCACCATCCTCTCGACGCTGCCCTCGAGCGGTGTCGGGGCGGTGCTCGCGCTGCTGCTGTTCGGCGAGCCGTTCAGCCTCATCGCCCTCATCGGCGTGATTCTCCTGATCGGGGTGGTGCTGAAGAACGCCATCATGATGGTGGACGTGGCGCTGGTCGCACAGCGCGAGGAGGGCGTGGCTGCGGCGCGCGCCATCCACGAGGCCTGTCTACTGCGCTTCAGGCCGATCATGATGACCACCATCGCGGCGATGCTCGGCGCGCTGCCGCTCGCACTCATGAGCGGGCAGGGCTCGGAGATGCGCCGGCCGCTCGGCATCGCGGTGGTGGGGGGACTGGCCATCAGCCAGGTGCTCACGCTCTACACCACGCCCATCGTGTATCTGTATCTGGACCGCTTCCGTCTCTGGTTCGCCAGGACCTTCACGCGTCGCGGCGCGCTGACACTGTCCGCTGGGAGACCCGCCCCATGATCCGAACCTCGCCGCTCCTTGCGGCGGGCCTGTGCGCCGGCCTCGCCGGCTGCGCCATCGGCCCGAACTACCATCGCCCGGCGGCCCCGCCCGCGGCGGCCTTCAAGGCGGCGCGCGGCTGGCAGCCGGCCGAGCCGGCGCCCATCGTGCCGAGCGCCTGGTGGAGCGTGTACCACGACCCGGTGCTCGATCGGCTCGAGCGGCAGGTCGAGATCAACAACCAGACCCTCAAGGCCGCGGTCGCCGCCTACTACGCGGCCCGCGAGGCCGCCGGCGTCACCCGCGGGAGCCTGTTCCCGTCGGTGGGAGTCTCGGGGAGCCAGACACGCAGCGGCGGCGGGGCGGCCACGCAGTTCACCTTCGGCGGGGCGCGCACCGCGAACCAGGCCGGCGGCAGCGCCAGCTGGGACGTGGACCTCTGGGGCAAGCTGCGCCGCGAGCTCGAAAGCGCCAATGCCAGCGCGCAGGCGAGCGCCGCCGACGTGGCCGCGGCGCGCCTCTCGGCCCAGACGACGCTCGCGCAGGACTACTTCCAGCTGCGCGCCGCCGAGCAGCAGCTGCGGCTGCTGAAGACCCTGGTGGCCGATGACCAGGCGTCCCTGCGCATCGCGCAGAACCGGGTCAATGCCGGCGTGACGACGCTTGCGGACGTGTACGCGGCCCGCACCCAGCTCGAGAGCACGCAGGCGCAGGAAGACACGGCGCTGCTGAACCGCGCCACCCTCGAGCATGCGATCGCGGTGCTCATCGGCCGTGCGCCGGATGCGCTGTCGCTCGCGCAGGGACACCTCGCCGCGCAGGTGCCGGTGGTGCCCGCGGGCGTGCCCTCGCAGCTGCTGCTGCGCCGGCCGGACATCGCCGCCGCGGAGCGCGCCATGGCGAGCGCCAACGCGCAGATCGGGGTGGCCGAGGCGGCGTGGTTTCCGAGCCTGACGCTGTCGGGCTCGTACGCCTTCGATTCGGCGGCGCTCACGGGGCTGATCCGCGCGAGCAATGCAGTCTGGTCCTATGGCCCCCAGATCGCGCTCAACCTGTTCAACGGCGGGGCGACGCTCGCCCAGACCCGCGAGGCGCGCGCCAGTTACGATCAGACCGTGGCCCAGTACCGCGGGACGGTGCTCGGGGCCTT
>JAKAZL010000014.1:0-29899 GCA_021815925.1 Pseudomonadota bacterium
CGGATCGGTGGTCCAGACGAGCACCTGGATCAGACCGACCTGTCCGAAACGGATGTCGATGGCCGGCGCGGCGGCGGCCTCGGCTCGCTGTGTCGTCATGTTTCCCTGGCTGAGCGGTGCACGGCTGCGGGATGTTGCCCGCGCAGTGTACCGGCTCAGGGCCGCCGCCGCACGCCCCGCACGGGCGCGGCGGCGAGCGGATCGTCCGGCCAGTGGTGCTTCGGATAGCGGCCACGCAGGTCCTTGCGCACCTCGGCGTAGCCGCGCCGCCAGAAGCTCGCCAGGTCCCGCGTCACCTGCACCGGGCGGTGGGCCGGGGAGAGCAGTTTGAAGGTCACCGGGACGCGCCCGCCGCCGAGCCGCGGCGTCTCGGCCAGGCCGAACACCTCCTGCAGGCGCACCGCGACGGCCGGGGCGCTCTCGTCGAGATAGTCGATGCGGATGCGCGAGCCGCTCGGGACCTCGAGGTGCGTCGGCGCGAGCGCGTCCAGCTCGCGCAGGCGCTGCCAACCCAGCTGCGCGCGCAGCGCCTCGGCGAGCGGGATCCGCGCCAGGTGCTCGCGGCGCATCACCCCGTCGAGCCAGGGAGCGAGCCAGGTGTCGAGCGAGCCGGCAAGCGCAGGGTCCGCAAGGTCGGGCCACTCCCGGTACGATGCGGCGAGTCCTCGTACGAACGCTACGCGCGCCTGCAGGTCGCGCGTGTCCCGATCCCAGGGCAGCGCCCCGATCCCCAGCTCGCGCACGCCCTCGAGCATCGCCTCGCGCGAGCGCTCGGGACTCACCGCCGGTAGCGGGCGCGTCTCGAGCAGCAACTGATCGAGGCGCAGCTCACGCTGCGCCACCACCGCCTGCTCGCGCCGGCTCCAGGCGACGATCTCGCGCCAGGCGAGCTGCCCGGCCATCACCGTCTCCAGCGCCTCGCGCTCGAGGGGCGCGGCGAGCAGGATGCGCGCGTCCCGCTCGCGGTCATCCAGATCCAGCGCCACGATGAGCCCCTGGCGGGAAAGACTCTGGGCCTCGGGGAAGTGCGCCCCGCGGCCGTTGGCGAGAACATAGCGTCCCTCCCCACCCGGGCGCAGCGCGCCGATGCGGTCGGGGAAGGCGAGCGCGAGCAGCGCACCCACCGAAACATCCCGCGCAGCGGCCCCGGCCGGTCCGACGATGCGTTCGACCTGATGAACGAGCTCACGTGCCTGCGCACGCACGCTGTGCAGCGCGAAGCGGTCCGCCGCCGCCGTCCCGCCCTCCCCGCGCAGGATCTCCAGGCGCGTGCGGATGTCCGCGTCCCGCCCGCCAGCGAACCGGCGCAGCAGATCGCGCTCCGAGAGCAGCGCCGCCAACTCCGCCGCCAGCACCAGCGCGCCAAGCTCGCGTGCGCGCAGCAGCATGTGGGCGAGTCGCGGATGCACGGGCAGGCGCGCCATCGCCCGGCCGTGCGCGCTGATGCGGCCGCCCTCGAACGCGCCCAGGTGCCCGAGCAGGTCGCGGGCACTGGCGAGCTGCGCCGGCGGCGGCGGATCGAGCCAGCGCAGCGCACCGGCCTCGCGCGCACCCCACTGGGCCAGTTCCAGCGCAAGCGGCGCGAGGTCTGCCTCGAGGATCTCGGCCGGGCTGAACGGAGCGAGCGAGCGCTGGGCCGCCTCGCTCCAGAGCCGGTAGCACACCCCGGCCTCGAGCCGGCCCGCACGGCCCTGGCGCTGCTCGGCCGAGGCGCGCGAGATGCGCTCGAGCGCGAGGCGGCTCATGCCGGTCTGCGGATCGAAGCGCAGGCGGCGCGCCAGCCCGGAGTCGACGACTACGCGCACCCCCTCGAGCGTCAGGCTGGTCTCGGCGATGTTGGTCGCCAGTACCACACGCCGCACGCCCGGCACGGGCGTCAGGGCCGCATCCTGCGCTGCGGCGGGCAGGTCCCCGTAGAGCGGCAGGACGCGTGCCGGGGCGCCGGCGTTCTCGAGCAGCGCCGCCACCCGGCGGATCTCGCCCCCACCGGGCAGGAACACCAGCACGTCGCCATGTGTCTCGCCGAGCACGCGCAGGACCAGCCGCGCGAGCTGTTGCTCCGGGCTTGCCGTGCCACGGGCCCCGGCCTCGGGCAGCGGCGGGGCGCCCGCGCCGGCGTAGCGCGTCTCGACGGGGAAGGCACGCCCGGCGGCGCGCACGACGGGCGCCCCGCCGAGCAGCGCCGCGACGGCCTCGGTCTCGAGGGTCGCGGACATGACGAGGATCTTCAGCTGCGCAGCAAGCGTCTCGCGCGCATCGAGCGCCAGGGCGAGCGCCAGGTCGGCCTGCAGGCTGCGCTCGTGGAACTCATCGAACAGCACGGCCGCGACGCCTTCGAGCGCCGGATCACTCTGCAGCATGCGGGTGAGAACACCCTCGGTGATCACCTCCAAGCGCGTCGCCGGCGAGATGCGCGTATCGCGCCGCATGCGGTACCCGACGGTCCGCCCGACGGGCTCCCCGAGCGTGCTCGCCATGCGCTCGGCAACCGCCCGCGCCGCGAGCCGCCTCGGCTCCAGCATCAGGATGCGCCGGTCACGGGCCCAGGGCTCCTCCAGCAGCACCAGCGGCACCACCGTGCTCTTGCCCGCCCCCGCGGGTGCGCTGAGCACCACCGAATCGTGCGCCGCCAGCGCGGCGCGCAGCGCCGGCAGCGCCGCGTGGATCGGCAGTTCGGATCCGCTCACCGCGCGCCGCTCAGCTGCGCCAGACGCCCACGGCGAACACCGTCCACGCTGCGATCATGAGCACGCCGCCGAGCGGGGTGAGCAGGCCGACCCAGGGTGGCGCCTGCAGACTGAGCGCGTACAGGCTGCCGGAAAACAACACGATGCCGCCGAGCAACGCCCGGGTCGCGTCGCGGCAGCGGCGCAGCGTGCGGCGCCGCGCCTCGGGCAGAGTTTCGGGGTTGCGCGTGGCGAGCCACACGCCCATCGCCAGCAGCCCGAGCGACTGGTAGAACTGGTAGCGCACGGCAATGGCGAAGATATGCTCGCGCTGCGCGGACCAGTCCGCCGGCAACGCGTGCGCGCCGAGCGCGCCGGCGATGGTGGCGAGCGCAAGCAGGATCGCGCCGGCGGCGAGCGCCAGGCGCCCGTGGGAGGGGCTCGGGGACATGCCGGGTCAGGCCTGCGGCGGCTGCGGGGTGCGGTTCAGCAGCGGGCCGATCAGATCGAGCGGCAGCGGGAAAACGATGAGCTGCGAGCGGTCGTGCGAGATGTCGGCCAGCGTCTGCAGGTAGCGCAGCTGCAGCGCGCTCGATTGCTGCGAGAGGCATTTGGCCGCCTCGACCAGCGTCTGCGCCGCCTGGCGCTCGCCTTCGGCGTTGATGACCTTGGCGCGCCGGTTGCGCTCGGCCTCGGCCTGGCGCGCCATGGCGCGCACCATGGTCTCATCGAGGTCAACATCCTTGATCTCGACGTTGGCCACCTTGATGCCCCACGCCTCGGTGCTCTCGTCGAGGATGCGCTGCACGTCCGCGTTCAGCTTGTCGCGCTGTGCGAGCAGGTCGTCCATCTCGTGCTGCCCGAGCACCGAGCGCAGCGTGGTCTGGGCGACCTGGCTGGTGGCCTCCCAGACGTTGGCCACCTGGATGATGGCCTTGCTCGGATCGACGACGCGGAAGTAGACCACCGCGTTGACCTTCACCGACACGTTGTCGCGCGTGATCACGTCCTGCTTCGGCACGTTGAGCACGATGACCCGCAGGTCCACCTTGTTCATGCGCTGGATGACCGGCCAGAGAATGATCAGGCCCGGCCCGCGGATGCCGGTGAAGCGGCCGAGGGTGAACATGACCGCCCGCTCGTATTCATTCAGGACGCGCACCGAACTCGCCACGAGCAGCGCAAGCAGCACGACGACGACGATCAGGAAATACGACATGTGACTCTCCCCGCGCCGGCGCGCCTCACAGCGGCTCGACCCACAGTTGCAGACCCTCGACCTTCACGATCCGCGCCCGCTGGCCGCGCCGCAGCGGCGCAGCGGCGACCGCGTTCCACAGCTCCGCGCCGTAGCGGACCCGGCCGCGCGCCTCGATGTCCTCCTCGGCCTCGACGGTGGCACCGATCATGGCCTGTACTCCGGTCGCCGGCGGCCGGCGCAGCGCGCGCGTGCCAAGATACACGATCCCGAGGATGACCAGCCCCCCGACGGTGGCAATCGCCCCGATCAGCGCGCGGCTGATGTGCATGCCCGGTGCGCCGGAGTCGAACAGCACGAGCGAGCCGACGACGAAGGCGATCAGACCCCCGGCGCCAAGCGAGCCGTAGGTGGGGAAGAAGAACTCCGCGGCGATCATCACCGAGCCGACCGCAATCAGCGCCAGCCCCGCGAAGTCGGTCGGCAGCAGCTGGAAGGCGAACAGGGCGATGAGCAGTGCGACCAATCCGACCACTCCGGGCAGCACGCCACCGGGATGGAAGCCCTCGAAAATGAGACCCCAGATGCCGATCAGCAGCAGCCCGTAGGCGATCAGCGGATTGGTGATGGCCGCGAGCAGACGCGTCCGCCACCCCGGCTGCAGCCACACCAGCGGCACGCCCTCGGTGGCGAGCGTCACCTCGCGGCCGTGCAGCGTGATCGCGCGGCCGTTCAACTGCTCGAGCAGGCTCGTGAGGTCCGGGGCGAGCAAATCGATGACGTGCTCGCGCAGCGCGTCCGCGGCGGGCAGGCTCGCCGCGCCACGCACCGCCTGCTCGGCCCATTGCGCGTTGCGTCCGCGCAGCTGTGCGAGCGAGCGGATGTAGGCGATGGAGTCATTCAGAATCTTGCGCTGCTCGGCGCTCATCGGCGCTGAGCGCACGCCGCGCCGGCCCGCACGGGGTGCGGGCTCCGCGCCGCCGAGCGACACCGGCGTCGCCGCGCCGAGGTTGGTCGCCGGGGCCATGGCGGCCACCGGGCAGGCGTACAGGATGTAGGTTCCGGCGCTCGCGGCACGCGCACCCGACGGCGCGACGTAACCGATCACCGGCATGGGAGCGGCCAGGATCGCCTTGACGATCTCGCGCATGGCGGTCTCGAGCCCGCCCGGCGTGTCGATGCGCAGGATGACGAACGGAGCGCCGCGCTCGGCCGCGCTGTTCAGTCCCCGCACGATGTAGCGGGCGGTGGCCGGTCCGATGGCCCCGCGCAGCTCGAGCCCGAGCGCAGCCTCTGGTGCGGTCGCCGCGGGGCCGGGCACGGGCAGCGGCTGCGCCACGGCAAGTCCGCCGGCCAGCAGCCCCAGCAGCGCGGTGAGCAGCGCTTTCATGGGTGCATTATCCGCGCGCGCCGGGGCGCGGCAACCGCCGCGTCCGCCCGGCAGCGGGCGGGCCGGTTCAGGGCGGCGGCGCCTCGGGCGCAGCGCCGCGCCGGGCACGCGCGCGCCGCGGCGCATAGCCGACCGTCTGCGCAAACAATGCCCGCCGCCCCGGACTCAGCCCCAGGCGCGCCTCGAGGCCGTCCCGGTCGCAGTTGTGGAACCAGGTGGCGAGCCCCGTGGCCGCGGCGAACAGGTACACGTTTGCCGCGATGAGTCCCGTGTCGACGTAGTAATACGAGCGTTGCACGTCCGGGTCGTGCAGACCGGGCTCGGGGAACCCGTGGGTATGGATCAGCCGCTCGACATCCGCGATGTAGATCAGCCGCACCGGCGCACGGGCGCCCGGATCGCTCTGCGCTTGCCCGCGGCTGACGGCCAGTGCGCGCAGGTCCTCGGGCACGATCAGCTCCAGACGGTGCTGGGGTCCATCGTAGCGGTACGCGCCGTCGGCGAGCGCCACGTAGACGTCGATTTCCTGGGAATTGCTCGCAGACGCCGCGGTGCGCCCGACGCTGCCGAACGGCCCGCGCCGGCGATTCACCCCGAATGCCGCCCAGAGCAGCTCCGAGAGCACCTCGTCGCTGAGCGGGCGCGAGCTGAACGCGCGCGTGGTACGCCGATGGCGCAGCGCGCCGATCAGCATGTTGCGTTCTGCGGCGCGCGGGCGCGGCAGCCGGGGCGGCGGCGCTGCGGCCGCAGACCCGCTCCGCCCGGAACGTGCCGGCCGTTTCGGTCGCATGGGCACACCCTGGCGAGAACCCTGGAGCGTCCGACCATAGGCCGGCGCGTCGCACCGCGACAGTGTGGTTTTCCGCAGCCGCGCCGCTCAGAACGGCAGCGGGCGCAGATCCGGCTCGACCCAGCCGCAGCGGGCCTCGCGGCAGAACAGCCGCGAGCGCGACCAGTACGCGAGCAGCCAGTCGGAACGGCCGTACTCTCCCGCGAGCAGCTCATCGAGCACGCCTGAGAGGGGCTCGGCGGGCCTCGCCCGCAGCCACGCGTCCGCCGCGCGCAGCGAGGCGCAAGTGATCGTGGCATGAAAGCCCCCGGTATCGGTGTTGGGAACGCCGGTCGCCTCGTTGTAGGCGCGGATCAGCGCGGGCATCTCGGCCTGGCAGGCCGGCAGTCCCCGCTCGCGCAGCAACCACAGCGCGGCGGCGAAATGCGCCGCATGAGTCCAGGCGCACTTCGGCAGCGTACGCGCGACGAGCGCGCGGGCGATATGCTCGATCTCGAGGTCACAGAAGTACGTCATGTCGGCTTCCAGTCGGAACGCCGCACGGCGCGGCGCAACTTGCGCCCTGCCGGCCGGATACGGTCAACCGGCGGGCCGGCTCACGGGGGGTTCGGGCCGCTCAGTCCGCCGGCCGTTGCACGACGCACACGTTCATTTCCGTGCGAATCTCGTAGCCGAGCGAGTGGTACAGCGCGATGGCCGGCGTGTTGGTTTTCCAGGCGTGCAGAAAGGCCTGCTCGCCGCGCTGCTGGATTGCGGCGGTCACCGCAGCCGTGAGCCGCCGGGCGAAGCCGCGCCCCCGGAAGTCCGGGTGCGCGCACACCGCGCTCACCTCGGTGAAGCCCGCGAAGCGGAATCGCTCCCCGGCCATGGCCGCGAGCCGCCCGTCGACGCGGATGCCGAGGAAGCGGCCGAGGACGTGCGTGCGCGCGACGAACGGGCCGGGCTCGGTGAGCTGCGCCAGAGCGAGCATCTCCGGCGCATCGGCCTCGGTCAGCGTGAGGATCGGCTCGGCGCCGGCCGGCTCGCCCGCTGCCCGCCCTGCCACCATCTGCACCCCCTGCAGCGCCTTCTCGACCGTGAGCCCCGGTGGCACGACGACCGGCGGCGCCTGCATCAGGCAGGCCCGCTCGAGCGGCTGAAGCAGCGCCGCCAGGGCCGCGAGCGCCGGCTCGGAGTCATCGCGCGCCGAGGCGAATACGTTGAACTGCGGCTGGAAGCGCCGCGCCAGCGGCCCGCCGGCCGAGCGCGGCCCGTGGTACGAGGTGAGCGTCGCCCAGACGGGTCGGTCCAGGGGATGGGCAGAGGCCATGGCCGCTCCGCGCTCAGCGCCGCGGGGTGCGCGGCAGGCCGGTGTGCTGGGTACGAAACGGCAGCGGCCGCTTGCCGTCCGCCGCGCGCGCGCGCGCCGGTCGCGCCGGGCTGAGACCCGTGCCCGCCGGCTGGTAGGCGGGCACGAGCTGCTGCTTGCCGCTGCCGATCAGATCCGCCCGGCCCATGCGCCGCAACGCCTCGCGCAGCGCCGGCCAGTTGTCCGGGTCGTGGTAGCGCAGGAACGCCTTGTGCAGCCGGCGCACCTTCAGGCCCTTGGGCACGTGCACATCCCCGCCGCTGCGGCGCACGCGCTTCAAGGGATTCTTGCCCGAGTGGTACATCGCCGTCGCGCTCGCCATGGGCGAGGGCAGGAAGGCCTGCACCTGGTCGGCACGAAAGCCATTGCGCTTCAGCCACAGGGCGAGCTCGAGCATGTCCTCGTCCGTGGTACCCGGGTGGGCGGCGATGAAGTACGGGATCAGGTACTGCTCCTTGCCGGCCTCGCGCGAGTAGCGGTCGAACAGCTCCTTGAAGCGGTCGTACGCCCCGATGCCCGGCTTCATCATCATCGACAGCGGCCCCTCGGAGATGGCCTCCGGGGCGATCTTCAGGTACCCGCCGGTGTGATGCTGCGCGAGCTCGCGCACGTACTGCGGAGACTCGACGGCCAGGTCGTAGCGCACGCCCGAGGCGATCAGCACCTTGCGGATGCCGGGCAGCTCGCGCACCTTGCGATACAGCCGCACGAGTGGCGCGTGATCGGTGTCGAGGTTGGGACAGATGCCCGGGTACACGCACGACGGCCGGCGGCAGGCGCTCTCGACCTCGCGGCTGCGGCAGGCGAGCCGGTACATGTTGGCCGTCGGCCCGCCGAGATCCGAGATCACGCCGGTGAAGCCCGGCACCTGGTCGCGGATGGTCTCGACCTCGCGCACGATCGAGGCCTCGGATCGGTTCTGAATGATGCGACCCTCGTGCTCGGTGATCGAGCAGAACGAGCAGCCGCCGAAGCAGCCGCGCTGGATCGCCACCGAGAAGCGGATCATCTTGTAGGCCGGGATGTTGGCATCGCCGTAGCGCGGATGCGGCCGGCGCTGGTACGGCCGCTCGTACACCCAGTCCATCTCGGCCGTGGTGAGCGGGATGGGCGGGGGGTTCAGCCACACCTCCGTATGACCGTGCCGCTGCACCAGCGCCCGGGCATTACCCGGATTGGCCTCCAGGTGCAGGATGCGCGAGGCGTGCGCGTACAGCACCGGGTCGGCGGCGACCTGCTCGTGCGAGGGCATGCGGATGACGCTGCGCTCCCGGTCGGCGTTCTTCACGCGACGCACGAAGCGCACCACGCTCTCGCCCTCGGCGACCGCCGGCACCGGTTCGGCGGCCGGCGCCGGCGCCATGGCGTAAGGGTCGGGGTGCGCTGCGAGCGGGCCCGGCGCATCGAGATGGGTCGAGTCGATCTCGATCCATCCCTCGGGAACGGCCTTACGGGCGAAGGCGGTGCCGCGCACGTCGGTGAGCTCGCGGATCGACTCCCCGGCCGCCAGGCGGTGGGCGATCTCGCACACCTGCCGCTCACCGCTGCCGTACACGAGCAGGTCCGCCTTCGCATCGAGCAGCACCGAGCGGCGCACCTTCTCCGACCAGTAATCGAAGTGCGCGATGCGGCGCAGCGATGCCTCGATGCCGCCGATGACGATGGGCACGTCCTTGAACGCCTCGCGCACGCGCTGGGCATAGACGATGACCGAGCGGTCGGGCCGCCTGCCGCCCTCGCCCCCCGGCGTATAGGCATCGTCGCTGCGCAGGCGGCGGTCGGCCGTGTAGCGGTTGACCATGGAGTCCATGTTCCCGCCGGTGATGCCGAAGAACAGGTTGGGCCGCCCGAGCGCGGTGAACGGCTCAGCGCCGTGCCAGTCGGGCTGCGCGATGATGCCGACCCGGAAACCCTGCCCCTCCAGCACGCGGCCGATGATGGCCATCCCGAAGCTCGGCAGGTCCACGTACGCATCGCCCGTGACCAGAATGATGTCGCAGCTGTCCCAGCCGAGCGCATCCATCTCGGCGCGCGACATCGGCAGAAACGGCGCGATCCCGAACCGTTCGGCCCAATGCTTGCGGTAGCGGGTGATGTCGGGTGCGGCGTGCATGGGTTCGGCAGTGGGCGCGAGGCGCCGATGGCAGAAGGACCGCGCGGCGGCCCGAAGCGGCTGCGGTGCGGCCCGTCCCCCGCGGCGCGGGCGGTACGGACCGGGACGCGAGTCCCGACCGCAACTCCTTGAATCGTTTCAGTATATCAGAAAGGGCTGCCGCGCGTCCTGCCAGGCGGCCTCGTCGGGGGCGACCTGCGCCTCCAGGTCCTGGGCCGTGGCGGCCGGATCGTCCACCCAGCGGCGCAGTCCCTCCCCGCCGTTGATCACGTCGATCGCCAGGCGCTCGCGCTCGTACTCGTAGGGGAAATCGCGCCACAGCGGGTAGTCAGGGTGCCTGCGGCGCAGCGCCTTGAAGGCGAGCGCGAGCAACCGCCACGGCCGGAAGGCGCGGTGGTCGTAGTGCGAGGGATCCTCCACGTGCAGCTGCACTGCGGCGCACAACCGGCCGGCGTGCTTGTGAAAGGTCGGCTCGAACCAGCAGGGACGCACCCGGCAGCCGTTCAGCCACGCCGGCGCGAGCGTGCGCATCGTCTCGAGCAACCCCGGCACGTCCAGCTCCGGGGCCCCGAAGCCCTCGAGCGGCCGGGTCGTGCCGCGGCCCTCCGACAGCGTCGTTCCCTCCAGCATCACCGTGCCGGGATAGCAGCGGGCCATGAACAGGTTCGGCGCGTTGGGGCTCGGGTTGACCCAGGTGCGCTCCCCGAGCGGCCAGCCGTAGCCGGGCGCGGCGTGCGGATTCCAGCCCTCGAGCGTCACGACCTGACAGTCGACATCCAACTTCAGGGACTGGACGAACCAGCGCGCGAGCTCGCCGAGCGTCATGCCGTGACGCATCGGCATGGGCCCAGCGCCGACGAAGCTCTCCGCGCCCGCTCGCAGGGATAGCCCCTCGACCGGCCGGCCGATCGGGTTCGGCCGATCGAGCACCCACAGGCTCTTGCGGTGCTGCGCGCATGCCTCGAGCAGGTAGCGCAGCGTCGTCACGAACGTGTAGACGCGACAGCCAAGATCCTGCAGATCGACCAGCAGCACATCGAAGGTGTCCATCATCGCCGCCGTCGGGCGGCGGACGGTCCCGTAGAGACTGAACACCGGGATGCCGTGGGCCGGATCGATGAAGTCCACCGACTCGACCATGTTGTCCTGCTTGTCGCCGCGCAGTCCATGCTGCGGCCCGAACGCGGCGGTCAGGCGCAGCTCCCCGAGAGCAGCGAGCGCATCGAGGCTGTGCGTCAGGCCGCGTGTCACCGAGGCCGGGTGCGCCAGCAGCGCCACGCGGCGCCCGGCGAGTGGCCGGCGCAGGGCCGGCTCGGTGAGCAGGCGGTCGATGCCGAATTTCATCGGCTGCGATCCGCCGCGGCGAGAGTCGATGTCACGTCCACTCCAGCGTCAGGGCCGCGGCGTCGGGATGATGAAAGTCCGCCCGGCCCGGCGCATGCCCGAGCGCCCAGTATGACAGGACGCGCGGCGCCTGCTCCACCACCGCGCTCAGCCCCAGGCGCACCCCGCGCGGCGTCAGCGCGAACGGCGTGGGCAGCACGATGATCGCCTCGAGCAGCAGCGCATCGTCGGCGCGCGCCGGCGCGCCGCCGGACTCGCGGTAGCCGACCGTCAGGTGCGGCGGCGCCGGCAGCTCGGCCAGCTCGCGCGCCGCACGGTAGCTGCCGAAGCGGTACGCCTGCCACGCCCCCGAGGGCGCGAAGTTGAATTCCAGGTATTCCGCCGCGTCCTCGCGCCGCACGAACGCCTCGAAACACGTGTGCCGCCACAACTCCTCGGTGCGCACGGCCGGACCGGCGATGGGAATGCGCAGCCGGCCGAGCTCCCCGGTGAGGATGAACTGCACGCTAAGTACCGCCGGGCCCAGCGTCCGCACCTGCGCCTCGAGGGAGCGGACCGGACCGGCGGGCGAGTCGGGATGGGCAGTCAGCTGCACGGATGTCATGACGCCATTATGCCTTGCGAACGGTGTCGACCGGCGGCGCTTGCGAGCGGCGCGGCTCGCGCCACCCATCCAGTGCGCGCGATGCCACCGCACTGTACGCGGGCCGGCACCGCTTCCAGCGGGCGCTTTCCGGTAGAATGAGCGGGGATGCGCCGGCCGTGCGCGCCCAGCCTCCAGTCGCTCCATCCGATGGTGTAAGGAATGACCGACGCCCCCCGAGACGTCATCCGCATACGCGGCGCGCGTCAGAACAATCTGAAGAATCTCGATCTCGACATCCCGCTCAACGAGCTGGTGGTGGTGACGGGCGTTTCGGGCTCGGGCAAGTCCTCGCTGGTGTTCGATACGCTCTACGCCGAAGGCCAGCGCCGCTACGTCGAGACGTTCTCGCCCTACGCGCGCCAGTTCCTCGATCGGATGGACAAGCCGCAGGTCGACGCCATCGGCGGCATCCCGCCGGCCATCGCGATCGACCAGACCAACCCGGTGCGCACGTCCCGCTCGACGGTCGGGACGATGACCGAGCTCAACGATCACCTGAAGCTGCTGTTCGCCCGCGCCGCGACCCTGTTCTGCCGGCGCTGCGGCGAGCCGGTGCGGCGCGACAGTCCCGAGACCATCCACCGCGACCTCTTGGCGCGGGCCGAGGCCGCCGGCGATCCGCGGCTGCTCGTCACCTTCCCGGTCGAGGTGCCGGCGAACTTCGCGCCGGCTGAAGTGCGCGCACTGCTCGAGAAGCAAGGCTACACGCGCTTCATCGAGCCGCCGCCCGCGCCCGCACCCGCACCGGCGGCGCGCTCCGGCAAGCGCGGCCGCAAGGCGGCTGCCGCGCCCGCGGTCACCTTCGAAGTGGTGCAGGACCGGCTGCGCGCCGTCCGCGCCGAGCGCGGGCGTATCCTCGAGGCGCTCGAGACGGCACTGCGGGTGGGGCGGGGCAAAGTCAACATCCGCGTCGTCGATGAATCGGATCCGCCCAACACGCTCGCCACCTGGCGCTATTCGAGCGGCCTGCACTGCGCCGAGTGCGATCTGTCATACCAGGACCCGACCCCGAGCCTGTTCTCGTTCAACTCGCCACTCGGCGCCTGCGAGACCTGCCGGGGCTTCGGGCGGGTCATCGGCGTCGACTACGGGCTGGTCGTGCCCGATGACAGCAAGTCGCTGCGCGGCGGAGCGATCAAGCCGTGGCAGACACAGTCGTACGCGGAATGCCAGCAGGATCTGGAGAAGTTCGCGCGCAAGCGCGGCGTGCCGCTCGATACCGCCTGGCGCGACCTGTCCGCCGAGCAGCGCCGCTGGGTGCTCGACGGCGAAGGGGACTGGAACAAGGGCGTCTGGTACGGCGCGAAGCGCTTCTTCACCTGGCTCGAGAGCCGCTCATACAAGATGCACGTGCGCGTGCTGCTCTCGCGCTACCGTGCCTACACGCCGTGCGAGACCTGCGGCGGGGCGCGCCTGAAGACGCAGGGTCTGCTGTGGCGCGTCGGCAGCACCGCGGCGGCCGACGCCGCGCTCGGCGCGACGCCGCGCTTCCAGCCGCAGGGCGCGGAATGGAACGAGGCGACGCGCCGGCGCCTGCCGGGCCTGTCGCTGCACGACATCATGCTGCTGCCGGTGTCCCGCGCACGCGCATTCTTCGGCGCGCTTGAACTGCCGAAGCCGCTCGATGAGGCGACCGACCTGCTGCTCGCGCAGATCCGCGCGCGCTTCGGCTACCTGGAGGACGTCGGGCTCGGCTATCTCACGCTCGATCGCCAGTCGCGCACCCTCTCGGGCGGGGAGGTGCAGCGGATCAACCTGACCACCGCGCTTGGCACCTCGCTGGTCAACACGCTGTTCGTGCTCGATGAGCCCTCGATCGGGCTGCACCCGCGCGACATGCAGCGCGTCATCGCGGTGATGCAGCGGCTGCGCGATGCGGGCAACTCGCTGCTGGTGGTGGAGCACGACCCGCAGATCATGCTCGAGGCCGACCGCATCCTCGACCTCGGTCCCGGCGCCGGGGAGCGCGGCGGCGAGATCGTGTTCTTCGGCACGCCGCGCGAGATCCGCCGCAGCGCGCGCTCGCTCACCGGGGAGTACCTGAGCGGGCGCCGCCACGTCGGCGCCGAGCGCCCCGAGGCGAAAAGCGGAGCGGGCCGGGCGCCCACGCGCCCCGCCCTGCCCCCCGGCGAAGTCATCGCCGAGGCGCGCTCGAACCGCTGGATCGAGCTGCGCGGGGTGAGTCAGCACAACCTGAAGAACCTCGACGTGCGCATCCCCCTGAAGCGCCTGGTGTGCATCACCGGGGTGTCCGGCTCGGGCAAGTCGACGCTGATCGAAGACGTGCTCTACCCGGCCCTGCTGAAGTACCACGGCAAGCCGACCGAGGCGCCCGGCACGTTCGCGGCGCTCGCCGGCGCGGAGCTGATCGACGACGTGGTGATGGTCGACCAGAGCCCGATCGGCCGCACGACCCGCTCCAACCCGGCCAGTTACGTCGGGGCGTTCGATGCCATCCGCGCCCTGTTCGCCGCCGAGCCCGCCGCGCTCGAGCGCCGCTACACGGCCGGCACCTTCAGCTTCAACTCCGGCAACGGCCGCTGCCCGACCTGCAGCGGCAACGGCTTCGAGCACGTCGAGATGCAGTTCCTCTCGGATGTGTACCTGCGCTGCCCGGACTGCAACGGCCGACGCTATCGCGACGAGGTGCTCGAGATCCGGCGCGAGGGCAGCGATGGGCGGCGTGCCAGCATCGCCGACGTCCTCGACATGACGGTCACCGAGGCGCTGTCGTTCTTCAGAGATTCGCGCGAAGTGTGCGCGCGGCTCGCGCCGCTCGCTGACGTCGGGCTGGAGTACGTGAAGCTCGGCCAGCCCGTGCCCACGCTCTCCGGCGGGGAGGCGCAGCGCTTGAAGCTGGCCGGGCACCTGGCGCAGGCGGGCTCGGTGCTCTCGAGCATCACCCACAAGGGCAAGCTGTTCCTGTTCGACGAGCCGACCACCGGCCTGCACTTCCAGGACGTCGCGCGGCTGCTGATGGCGTTTCGCAAGCTGCTCGCGGCGGGCCACTCGCTGCTGGTCATCGAGCACAACCTCGATGTGATCCGCGCCAGCGACTGGATCATCGACCTCGGCCCGGAGGGCGGCGAGGGCGGTGGGTCGTTGGTGTGCGCCGGCACGCCGCAGGAGGTGCGCCGTCACAGCGGCTCGCACACCGCCCGCGCGCTGCTCGAGTACGAGCGCTCCCTCGCCGGCGAGCCGGCCCCGGCCGAGGCCCGCCGCGCCGTGGCCGAGGCGACGCCGCGCTACGGCACGGTCGATGCGGCGGCCCGACACGACATCGTCATTCACAATGCGCGCGAGCACAACCTCAAAAGCATCGACGCGCGCATCCCGCGTGACCGCTTCACCGTGATCACCGGGGTATCAGGCTCCGGGAAATCGACGCTCGCCTTCGACATCCTGTTCAACGAGGGTCAGCGCCGCTACCTCGAATCGCTGAACGCCTACGCGCGCCAGTTCGTACAGCCGGCGGCGCGGCCGGACGTGGATGCGATCTTCGGCATCCCGCCCACCGTGGCCATCGAGCAGCGCACCAGCCGCGGCGGTCGCAAGAGCACCGTGGCGACGCTCACCGAGATCTACCACTTCCTGCGCCTGCTGTACGTGAAGCTCGGCACGCAGCACTGTCCCGACTGCCAGGTAGCCATCGAGCCGCAGAGCGCCGCATCGATCGCTGCGCGGCTGCTGCGCGAGCATCGCGGCAAGCGCATCGAGCTGCTCGCCCCGCTCGTCGTGGCGCGCAAGGGCTATTACACCGACCTCGCCAAGTGGGCACACAAGAAGGGGTTCAAGACGCTGCGCGTCGACGGCCTGACGCTGCCCACGGCGAAGTGGCCGCGGCTGTCGCGCTTCAAGGAGCACACCATCGAGCTGCCGGTCGCCGAGATCGAGGTCGGTGCGCGCAGCGACGTGCAGCTGCACCAGGCGTTGGCACGGGCGCTCGATTTCGGCAAGGGACTGGTGCACGTGCGCGCGCCGAACGCCGCGCGCGTGACGGTGTTGTCGACCAAGCGGGCCTGCCCGTCGTGCGGACGGAGTTTCGCCGAGCCCGATCCGCGGCTGTTCTCCTTCAACTCCAAGCACGGCTGGTGCGAGAGTTGCTACGGCACCGGCGTCGCCATGGCGGGATTCGACGCACAACAGACCGGCGAGGAGCACTGGTGGAACGACTGGCTCGAGGACGAGCCGCGCCCCTGCCCGGACTGCCAGGGACGGCGGCTGAATTCCGTCGCGCTCAACGTGCGCTTCCGCGAGCGCTCCATCGCCGACCTGACGCGCGAGCCGGTGCTGAAGGCCGCGGAGTTCTTCCGCCGATTGAAGCTCTCGGCGCGCGAACGGCAGATCGGCCGCGACCTGCTTGCCGAGATCCGCTCGCGGCTGGCCTTCCTCGAGCGGGTCGGGCTCGGCTACCTGCAGCTCGACCGCTCCGCCCCGACGCTCTCCGGCGGAGAGGCACAGCGCATCCGCCTCGCAGCGCAGCTCGGCTCGAACCTGCAGGGCGTGTGCTACGTGCTCGACGAGCCGACCATCGGGCTGCACCCGCGGGACAATGAAATCCTGCTCGATTCGCTCGCCGAGCTCGCCAGCCACCGCAACACGCTGGTGGTGGTGGAGCACGATGAGGATACGATCCGCCGTGCCGATCACGTGCTCGATCTCGGCCCCGGGGCCGGGGTGCAGGGCGGGGAAATCGTCGCGGCGGGCACGGTCAAGGAGCTGATGCGCCACCCGCGGTCCGTCACCGGGCGCTTCCTGCGCCACCCGCTGCAGCACCCGGCCGAGCCGCGCCGCGCGACGAGCACGAAGACCGCGCACCTGACGCTCGAGGGCATTTCCCTGCACAACGTCCGCGGCGACGTGCGCATTCCTCTCGGGCGGCTGGTTGTCGTCACCGGCGTCTCGGGTTCCGGCAAATCAACGGTGGCGCGCGACGTGTTGTACACGAACCTGCGCCGGCTGCTCGCCAGCGCCGAGCAGGGCTCGGCGCGGCGGGGCCGTAAGCCCGCTGCCGGCCGCGCCCGCAGCCGCGCCGCCGAGCTCAGCGGCTGCCGCGCGCTCGGCGGCCTCGAGCACATCGACCGCGTGCTGGAGGTGGACCAGACACCGATCGGCAAGACACCCCGCTCCTGTCCGGCCACCTACATCGGCTTCTGGGACGACATCCGACGCATCTTCGCCGCCACGAACGAGGCGCGGCTGCGCGGCTACACGGCCAGCCGCTTCTCGTTCAACACCGCGGGCGGTCGCTGCGAGTCCTGCGAGGGCCAGGGCGTGAAGACCATCGAGATGAGCTTCCTGCCCGACGTAAAGGTCGTATGCGACGTGTGCGGCGGGCGGCGCTTCAACACCGAGACGCTCTCGGTGCTGTGGCGTGGCGCGAGCATCGGCGACCTGCTGACGATGAACGTCGACACCGCCGTACCGTTCTTCGCCGCGCATGCCCGGATCCATCACGCGCTGAAGCTCCTGCAGGACGTCGGACTGGGCTATCTCACCCTCGGCCAACAGAGCCCGACCCTCTCCGGCGGCGAGGCGCAGCGCATCAAGCTGGTGACCGAGCTGGCCAAGGTGCGTGAGTCCGCACCGCGTCCGAACCGTCCATCGGGCACGGCGCGGCACACCCTGTACGTGCTCGATGAGCCGACGGTGGGACTGCACATGGCCGACGTGGAGAAACTGATCCACGTCCTGCACCGGCTGGTCGATGCCGGCAACACCGCGGTGGTGGTGGAGCACAACCTCGATGTCATGGCCGAGGCGGACTGGATTCTCGACCTCGGGCCCGAGGCCGGGGAGCGCGGCGGGCGGATCGTGGCGCAGGGCACGCCAGCGGCCGTCGCGGGTCGGGCGCGCAGCTCGCATACCGGACGGGTGCTCGCGCAGTTCCTGGCAACGCGCAGCGGGTCGGATTGAGGTACAGTCCGGCGATGGCGCACGAGCTGGTTTGCTGGAAGTGTGGCGCGTCGCTGGCGGCATTGACGCTGCCGCTGCGCCGGCTCGAGGAGTGCCCGCGTTGCCGCGCGGAGTTGCACGTCTGCCGGATGTGCCGCGAGTACGACACGTCGGTGGCCACGCGCTGCCGGGAGCCCACCGCCGAGGAAGTGCGCGAGAAGGAGCGAGCGAACTTCTGCGACTTTTTCCAGCCGCGCCCGAACGCGTACACGGCGCCGGACACGGCCGGGACCGACCGGGCGCGCGCGGCGCTCGCCGATCTGTTCGGCAAACGCTGAGCGGCGGCGAGGAGCACGCCGCCGCCGGCCGTCAGTTCTTTCTTACCCGCTCGCCCAACCGCTCAAGCAGCCGTGTGAACGGCGTGCTCCTCTCCACCTTGCGCGACTGCCCGGGGGTTCCCGCGTCGTCGGCATCGCGTCCATCCTCGATGGTCAGCTCGTGCGCACCGAGGATCTCCAGCGTCTCCTCGAGCGTCTGGGGCGCACGGCGCTCGCGCGCATGCACCTTGGTGCCGGAGGCAGCACGCTTGGCAAACGGGATCGGCCGCAGCTCGCGCACCGGTGCCGGCACCGCGGGCACGGTGGCAGGCTCGGCACGAGGCGGCGCATCGGCGTCGAACAGCCTGATCTCGTGCTCGGCTGGCTCGCTCGCCTTGCGCACCGGACGCAGCGGAACGGCCCCCGGCTCGCCGCTCACCCGCTGGCGCTCATCGGTACTCACGGGCACCACGGCGGCCGAGCCGAACTCCGATCGCACGTAGGCGGCGACCTGCTTGGCAGAAATCGGATCGTTGAAGAAGCCGAGCCGCAGGCCGTACCACTTGCGCCCCTCGCGGCTGCCCTCGACGCAGTAGAGCGTGTAGGCGCTGAAGATCGCAAGTGGCGGCAGCTTGTCGAGGGCGATCTGCTCGACCGACCACTTCAGCTGCACGGCGAAGGCCGCGGGCTTGGCTGCCTCGGGCACGCGTCCCTCCAGGCACTGCAGCGCTTGTGCATCGTTGAGCGGCGTGCCGGGCAGCGGCAGTTCCTGGGTCTCCCCGGCGGAGCCGCGCGGCTCATCGAGCGAGGCGAGCACTTCCTTGATGTTGGAATTGTCGAACACCGCCGTCGTGCGGGCCGCGGCGCCCGCCTTCGATGCAGCGGCGGGCTTCACCTGACGGGCGGCGGGCGCGGCTTTGCCACGCTGCGGCGCAGCCGCGGCAGCCGGGCTTGGCGGCTGCAGAGTGGGCACCGGGCGCTCTGGCGCACTCACCGGCTCGGCGAGCGGCACAGCGGCCAGCACAGGCGGGGTCGCAACCGGCGCCGGCGCTGCGGCGATCGCCGGCTGGGCAACGGTCGTGGCGGCGGCCGGCGCGGCGGTCGGCGGCACCGCGTTGACGGCCGGGGCTTGCGGCTCGACCAGGGTGAGCTCGCTCACGACCGTCGCCACGGCGGGCGGCGGAGCCGGCGGCTCGACCTGGGGCGCAGCCGAGTGCGGTCCGGTCGCAAGCGCGGCCTGCGCCTCGGCAGCGGCAACCGCGCGCGCGCGCAGCTTCTTGCCGGGCGCCTCGCCCGTCCACGCGCCGGGATACACCTCGCGCACCAGACCCAGCCAGCTCTCGGCCTCGGCCTGTGTAGCGAAGAATCCCATGTGCAGGCGGAACCGCTCGCGGCCTTCCTCGAAGCGCCGGCTGACGAAGAACGTGAAGCGCTTCAGGTCGGGCAAATCGGCGCGCGGCAGCGCCATGGGCGTGCTCGAGGAGCACAGGTTGATGACGTACGGGCCCGCTTCGGCGACGGGCTCCACCGATGATGGCGCGCCGGTCTCGGGGAGCGGCGCCAGATTTTCCGCTGGTGTCATGTCTCTCGGACGCTCGGTCGAAATGCCCCGATCGGCCGGCGACGCGTCCTTAGAAAGCGGAGGAAGCAGACGATGCGCCTGGTGCGCGCTCGTGGCAGCCCCGCCGTCATGGGATCGTCCCGAAGACCGGTGGCTTTGCGTCCCCGTCTTTCGACGGGTTTGCCCTTATCACGGCGAACAGTTTCGAGGCACGCGCCCTGCGAGTCAAGCACGCGGATGCGGCGTAGCTCTCAGAGCGTATTTCCCGCAGCTTTCTCTGTACATAACGCAACGGCGCCCGCCGGCGCGCACGCTCTTATGTCGCGTGCGCGCCGTGATATGTCACGCGGGTGCTGTCGCGCTCAAGCCGGGTCGGTCAGGATCCCCGGCAGGTCGAGCCCTTTCTCCCGCGCACAGGCAATGGCCTCGGGATAACCCGCATCGGCATGGCGCATCACGCCGCTCGCCGGATCGTTCCACAACACCCGTGCGATGCGGCGCGCGGCCGCATCGCTGCCGTCGCACACGATGACCACGCCGGCATGTTGGGAGAAGCCCATTCCAACACCGCCGCCGTGATGCAGCGACACCCAGGTCGCGCCCGAGGCGGTGTTGAGCAGCGCGTTGAGCAGCGGCCAGTCGGACACCGCATCCGAGCCGTCGCGCATCGCCTCGGTCTCGCGGTTGGGCGAGGCGACCGAGCCGGAGTCCAGGTGGTCGCGGCCGATGACCACCGGGGCCTTCAGCTCCCCGCGCGCCACCATCTCGTTGAACGCCAGTCCGAGCCGGTGACGGTCGCCGAGGCCGACCCAGCAGATGCGCGCGGGAAGCCCCTGGAAGTGGATGCGCTGGCGCGCCATGTCGAGCCAGTGGTGCAGGTGCGTGTCGTGCGGCAGCAGCTCCTTGACCTTCGCGTCGGTGCGGTAGATGTCCTCCGGGTCGCCTGAGAGCGCTGCCCAGCGGAACGGGCCCATGCCCCGGCAGAACAGCGGCCGGATGTACGCCGGCACGAAGCCGGGGAAGTCGAACGCATTCTTCACGCCTTCCTCGAGCGCCACCTGGCGGATGTTGTTGCCGTAGTCCACGGTCGCCACTCCGGCGGCGTGGAAGTCGAGCATCGAGCGCACGTGCACGGCCATCGAAGCCTTCGCCGCACGCACCACCTCCTGCGGATCTCGTGTGCGCATCTCGATCCAGCGCTCGACGCTCCAGCCGATGGGCAGGTAGCCGTTCAACGGATCGTGCGCCGAGGTCTGGTCGGTGAGCATGTCGGGACGCACACCCCGCCGGTACAGCTCGGGCAGCACTTCGGCGGCGTTGCCGAGCAGTCCGACCGACACGGCGCGCTTCTCGGCGCAGGCGTGTTGCACGATCTTAAGCGCCTCATCGATCGTCTCGGCCGCGTGATCGAGGTAGCCGGAGCGCAGCCGCATCTCGATGCGCGAGCGCTGGCACTCGATCGCGAGACACGAGGCCCCGGCCATCACGGCCGCGAGCGGCTGCGCACCGCCCATGCCGCCGAGTCCGGCGGTGAGCAGCCAGCGACCGGCGAGGTTACCCCCGAAGTGACGCCGGCCCATCTCGACGAACGTCTCGTAGGTGCCCTGCACGATGCCCTGGCTGCCGATGTAGATCCACGAGCCGGCGGTCATCTGCCCGAACATCATCAGACCCTTGCGATCGAGCTCGTTGAAGTGCTCCCAGCTCGCCCACCGCGGCACCAGATTGGAATTGGCGATCAGCACGCGCGGGGCGTCCTCGTGGGTGGTGAACACCCCGACCGGCTTGCCCGATTGGATGAGCAGCGTCTGGTTGGCTTCGAGCCGACGCAGCGTCGCGACGATGATGTCGTAGCTCTCCCAGTCGCGCGCGGCCCGCCCGATGCCGCCGTACACGACGAGCTCGGCCGGACGCTCGCCCACGGCCGGATCGAGGTTGTTCATCAGCATGCGCAGCGGCGCTTCCGTCAGCCAGCTCTTGGCCGTGCGCTGCGTACCGGTCGGGGCATGGATCACGCGGGTGGTATCCACACGAGTCCGGGTCTTGCGATCTGCGTTCATCAGGCAACTCCCGTTGCAGAGTAGGCGAAATTCAGACAGGCCGTGAGCGCGCGCTGCAGCACGGCGCTGAGCGGCGCGGCACGATTCGGATCGAAGGGCGGCGGCCAGTTGTCGGGACCGGGCGCGACCGGCTCGTCGAGATACCCGCGGCAGGCCAGCTCCATCTGCACGGCATGCACCTCGCGCTCGGGACAGCCGTAATGGCGCGTGGTCCAGCCGCCGACGAACCGGCCGTCAGTCACTCGACTGAAGTGAGCGTCCTCGCACGCACGCTCGATCGCGTGCCGCAGTGTGGGCGCGCAGCTCGCGCCGCGGTTGGTGCCGAGATTCAGGTGCGGCAGTTCGCCATCGAACAGCCGCGGCACGCGCGAGCGGATCGAATGCGCGTCGTACAGCACGACACGTCCGTGGCGCGCACGCAGCCGCTCGAGTTCGGCGGCGAGCGTGGCGTGATACGGCTCAAAAAAGCGCGTGCGCCGCTCGGCGATGTCTGCGCCGAGCGGGGCCTGGCCCTCGCGATACAGTGGCTCGCCGTCGAAGGTGCAGGTCGGGCAGAGCTCCGTGGTGGCCTGTCCCGGATAGAGCGATGCGCCCGAGGGGTCGCGATTGACGTCGATGACCGTGCGGCTGATCGTGGTGCGCACCGTGGTCGCCCCCAGCGCGAGCGCCATCGCGTACAGCCGCTCGACGTACCAGTCCGCATCCTTGCGCGCCAGCCAGGTGGAGGCGAGACGCGTGGCGATGTCGGACGGCAGGTCGGTGCCGGTGTGCGGAAAGCTCACCACCAGCGGTGCATCGCCGCGCTGCACCTCGAGCCAGCCGTTCACGCCGGCTCCAGCGACGGCAGCACCACGCCGGTGACCGCGGCGAGCAACGCGCGCTCGCGCACCAGTGCGCTGGCCGCCTCGAGGTCGGCATGCAGATAGCGGTCGTCCCCGAGCGTCGGGATGCGCGCGCGGGTCGCCTCGCGCACCGCCTCGAGTGCGACGCTCGAGCGCAGGCCCCGGTGGAAGTCGCAGCCCTGGGCGGCCGTGATGAGTTCGATGCCGATCACGGCAGCGGCGTTACGGATCATGGGGTGCAGTCGTCGGGCCCCGTGCGCTGCCATCGACACGTGGTCCTCCTGGTTGGCCGAGGTCGGGATGGAGTCGACGCTGGCCGGGTGCGCGCACTGCTTGTTCTCGGCGATGAGCGCCGCGGCGGTCACCTGCGGCATCATCAAGCCGGAATTCAGTCCCGGGTTCGGCGTGAGAAACGCCGGCAGGCCCGACAGCGCCGGATCGACCAGCATGGCGATGCGCCGCTCGGCGAGCGAGCCCACCTCGCACAGCGCGAGCGCCATGACATCGGCGGCGAAGGCGACCGGCTCGGCATGGAAGTTACCGCCCGAGAGCGCCTCGTCCGTGTCGGCGAAGATCAGCGGGTTGTCCGACACGCCGTTCGCCTCGCAGGCGAGCGTGCCGGCCGCGTGGCGCAGCAGGTCGAGCGCCGCGCCCATCACCTGCGGCTGACAGCGCAGGCAGTACGGATCCTGCACGCGTGGATCGGCGACCCGGTGCGAGTCCCGGATGGCCGAGCCGGTCATCAGCGCGCGCAGGGCCGCGGCGGTCTCGATCTGCCCGCGATGACCGCGCAGCGCGTGGATGCGCGCATCGAAGGGCGTATCGGAGCCCTTGGCCGCCTCGGTGGCGAGCGCGCCGGTCACGAGC
Organism: Pseudomonadota bacterium; assembly: GCA_021815925.1. GTDB lineage: Bacteria > Pseudomonadota > Gammaproteobacteria > Steroidobacterales > Steroidobacteraceae > 13-2-20CM-66-19. The sequence continues at coordinate 23,038 of JAKAZL010000014.1, forward strand.
GCGGACTGAAACACCGTCTCGATGTCAAACAGGGCGGCGAGTGCGTTGGCGGTGGAGAACTGCGTGCCGTTGAGCAGCGCGAGCCCCTCCTTCGGCGCCAGCGTCAACGGCTCGAGGCCCGCACGGCGCAACGCCTCGGCGGCCGCGATCCGCGTGCCGTCCGGCAGGCGGATCTCCCCGATGCCGATCAGCGCGCCGGCCAGGTGCGCCAGCGGCGCCAGGTCACCGGAGGCCCCCACCGAGCCCTGCGCCGGCACGACGGGCAGCAGGTTGCGCTCGAGCAGCTCGCAGAGACGGCGCACCGTCTGCGGGCGCACGCCCGAGGCGCCCTGCGCGATGTTGGCGATCTTCAGCGCCAGCATCAGCCGCGTGACGGGCGCGGGCATCGGCTCGCCGACGCCCGCGCAATGCGACAGCACGATGTTGCGCTGCAGGCGCGCGAGGTCGGCCGCCTCGATACGCACGCTGGCGAGTTTGCCGAAGCCGGTGTTGATGCCGTAGACCGGCTCGCCGCGCGCCACGATGCGCGTCACGGCCTCGGCGCCGCGGGCGATGTCCGCATAGCTGCTCTCATCGAGCGATACGGGCGCGCCGCGGTAGATCGCCGCCCACTCGGACAGTGCGACCTGACCGGGTTTGATCACAATGGGTTTCAATGACCTCTCCAGATACGGGCATACAAGGGATTGCGGCCGATCCAGTAGACGAGCTCGGCCGGACGCGTGGCGTTCCAGATGGCCAGGTCCGCGCGTTTGCCGGGCTCGAGCGTGCCAATCTCGGCCTGCCGCCCGAGAGCCTGCGCCGCCGCGCGGGTCACGCCGATCAGCGTCTCCTCGACCGTCAGACCGAACTGGATCGCCCCGAGATTCATCGCCGCGAGCAGCGACAGCAGCGGCGAGGTGCCGGGATTGCAGTCCGTGGCGAGCGCCATGGGCACCCCGTGGCGACGCAGCGCCGCCACCGGCGGGACGCGCCGCTCGCGCAGACAATAGAACGCTCCCGGCAGCAGCACCGCGACGGTGCCGGCGCCCGCCAGCGCCGCGACGCCCGCCTCGCTGGTCCACTCGAGATGATCAGCGGAAAGCGCTTGAAATTCCGCGGCGAGCTGCGCGCCGCCGCCGTCGGAGAGCTGATCGGCATGCAACTTCACCGACAGACCATGCTGGCGCGCGCACGCAAACACCGCGCGCAGCTCCTCGGCGCTGAAGGCGATGCCTTCGCAGAAGCCATCGACCGCATCGGCGAGCCCCTCGGCGGCGGCACGCGGGATCATCTCGGTGCGGATACGCTCGAGGTAGGCGATCCGGTCTGTCTCCGGTGGCACGGCATGCGCCGCGAGCAGGGTCGTGACGACCTGGAGCGGCAGCTCGCTGCCCAGCGCGCGCGCCACGCGCAGCATGCGCAGCTCGTGCGCGGTGTCGAGTCCGTAGCCGGACTTGATCTCAACGGTCGTGACGCCCTCGCCGATCAACTCGCGCAACCGCTGCGCACCCGTCTCGCGCAGCGTCTGCTCGCTGGCCGCGCGGGTGGCGCGTACGGTGGAGAGGATGCCGCCGCCGGCGCGCGCAATGCTCTGGTAGTCCGCTCCGGCGAGGCGCATCTCGAATTCAGCGCTGCGCTCCCCGCCGAACACGATGTGCGTGTGGCAGTCGATCAGGCCCGGTGTGACCAGACGGCCGCCGAGATCGACTTCCTCGCGGGCGTGCGCCGCCGCCGGCAGCTCGGCGGCCGGCCCGGCGAACACGATCCGCCCGTCGGTGATCCCGATCGCGCCGTGCTCGATCAGGCCGACCCCCGCGAACCGCGGCGCCAGCGTCGCCAGGGTGGCGCCGCGCCAGAGACGATCGAATTGCACTGCCGAGGCCTTCTATTTTGACTAGGCAAATTATAATATGCCTAGACATATCGGGGAACCCCCCGCCGAGCAGCCGGGCCCAGCGCCGTATGAACCGCACATTCTTCTTCGACGCCGCGTGGCTGCCCGAGGGCTGGCGGCCGCGGGTGCGCGTCGTGGTCCGCGACGGGATGATCACCGAGGTGCGCCACGGGAGCGAGGCTGCGGCCGATGATGCGCGCCTCACTCGGGTCGTACCGGGCCTGCCGAACCTGCACAGCCACGCCTTCCAGCGCGCCATGGCGGGACTCGCCGAGCGGCGCGGCCCGAGCGGCGCGGACGACTTCTGGTCGTGGCGCGAGGTGATGTACCGCTTCCTCGAACGCATCGAGCCGGACGACCTGGAGACGATCGCCACCTACGCCTACGCCGACATGCTGGAGGCCGGGTTCACCAGCGTGGGCGAGTTCCACTACCTGCATCGCAGCCCGCAGGGCGGGCTCTACCAGGACCCGGCGGAACTGGCGCTGCGCCACGCGGCCGCCGCCGACACCACCGGCATCGGCTTGACGCTGCTGCCGGTGTTCTACGAGTCGAGCCAGTTCGGCGGGGCACCGCCGACGGCGGGCCAGCGGCGCTTCATCACCGATGGCGCCGAATTCGCCCGCATCGTCGCGCGGGTGCGTGCGGCCGTTCCCGCCTCTGGCGCGCGCAACTGCGGCATTGCACCTCACTCGCTGCGCGCGGTGACCGCAGCGCAGCTGGCATCGCTGCTCAGGGAGCATCCGCGCGGCCCCGTTCACATCCACGCCGCCGAGCAGGTGAAGGAGGTCGAGGACTGCCTCGCCTTCACGGGCCTGCGGCCGGTCGAGTGGCTGCTGGCGCATGCGGGACTCGATGAGCGCTGGTGCATCGTGCACGCGACCCACCTGACGGACGCGGAGATCACGGGCCTCGCGCGCAGCGGCGCCGTCGCCGGCCTGTGTCCGATCACCGAGGCCAACCTGGGCGATGGCGTGTTCCCCGCTCCGGCCTTCTGCGACGCCCAGGGCCGCTGGGGCATCGGCACCGATTCGCACATCCGGCTGGATGCGGCCGGCGAGCTGCGCCAGCTCGAATACTCCCAGCGCCTCGTGCACCGCCGGCGCAACGTGCTGGCGCGCCGCGATCAAGCCTCGAGCGGCACGAGCCTGTTCGAAGCGGCGCTGCGCGGCGGCGCACAGGCGCTCGCCCTGCCGGTGGGGGCGATCGCGGCCGGTTGCCGGGCGGATTTCCTGGAGCTCGACGGCGCGCATCCCGACCTCACCGCCCGCGGTCCGGAGTTGACGCTCGACACCTGGCTGTTCGCCGTCGGCCGCTCGCTGATCCGGCAGGTCATCGCCGGCGGCGAGACGGTGGTCGAGCACGGTCGCCACCGCCACCGTGAGCGGATCGATGCGGACTATCGGCGCGTGATCGGCCGGCTGTTGCATGCGGACTGAGCCCGTCAACGGCGATACCCCGGCGCTGCCGCGCGCCAGCGCGCAGCCGCGCTACCGCGCAATTTACGAGGCGCTGCGCCAGAAGATCGTCTCGGGCGAGTGGCCCGCCGGCCACCGCCTGCCGTCCGAGCCGGAGCTGGCCCGCACCTTCGGCTGCGCACGCATGACCATCGGCAAGGCTCTTGGCGCGCTCGCCGATCAGCGCCTGGTGACGCGGCGGCGACGCGCCGGCACCACGGTCAGCCGCCCACGCCCGCAGGAGTCGGTGCTCGAGATCCACGATATCGAGGCCGAGCTGCTCGCCGCCGGCGTGCGCTATGCGTACCGGTCCCTGACGCGCCGCGTGCGACGCGCGAACGCAGCGGACGCGGCTGCCCTCGGCGTGCCGCCCGGCACCCCGGTGCTCGCGCTCGTCGGGCTGCACCTGGCCGACGCGCGGCCGCACGCTCTGGAGGAGCGGCTGATCAACCTTGAGGCCGTGCCGGAGGCGCGCACCGAGCGCTTCATCGGCATCTCGCCGGGACGCTGGTTGCTGCAGCGCATCCCGTGGACCGAGGCCGAACACCAGATCGGCGCCCTCAGCGCCGATGCGACCATGGCCCGGCGGCTCGCCATCCGCCGCAACACCGCCTGCCTGACCATCGAGCGCAACACCTGGCGCGAAGAGCAGCGCATCACCCACGTGCGGGTGATCTACCCCTACGACCAGCACCGCCTGGTGGCACGCTTCCGTTACCGGCCGCTGTGAGCGGCACGCTCACAGCTCGAGGGTCAACTGGCCCGCGGCCGATGGCGGCCGGAACAAGCTGACCTCGAGCGGCGCGCCGCGCGCGCTCTGCAGACCCGCGCGGCGGCACGCGGCCCGGAAGCGGGCGCGCAGCAGCTCGGCGAACGGGCCCTCACCGCGCATCCGGCTGCCGAAGCGCGGATCGTTGTCGCGCCCGCCGCGCATCTGGCGGATCAGCGACAGCACGTGCGGCGCGCGGTCTGGGTAATGGGTCTGGAGCCACTCGCGGAACAGACCGTTCACCTCGTACGGCAACCGCAGCAGGATGTAGCTCGCCCAGCCGGCGCCCGCCTGCGCGGCCGCGTACACGATTTGCTCCATCTCGTGATCGGTGAGCGCCGGGATCACCGGCGCCACCAGCACTCCGGTCGGAACGCCCGCGGCGGTCAGCTCGCGCACCACGCGCAATCGCGCCGCGGGCGATGCCGCTTGCGGCTCCATGGTGCGCTTGAGCTGCTCATCGAGCGTGGTGATGCTGATGCCGACCCGCACCAGGTTGTCGCGCGCCAGCGCGCCAAGCAGATCGAGATCGCGCAGCACCAGAGCGCCCTTGGTGATGACGGTGACCGGGTGCCGGCAGCGCGCGAGCACCTCCAGGATCCCACGTGTGACGCGCAGACCCCGCTCGAGCGGCTGGTACGGATCGGTATTGGCGCCCAGAGTGATGGGCTTGCAGACATAGCCGCGGCGCGCGAGTTCGCCCTCCAATAACCGGCTCGCGTCGGCCTTGTACAGCAGCCGGGTCTCGAAATCCCGCCCCGGCGAGAAGCCGAGGTAGGCATGGCTGGGCCGGGCATAACAGTTGTGGCTGACGATGCCATTGGCGATGAAATCGCCGCTCGCGGTCGTCATGTCATACAACCGCATCGCACCGGCCGGCTCGATCGAGACGACCCGCAGGGCGGTGTCGCTGCGCACCCAACGCCCTTCGATGTCGCGCTTGATGCGGCTTGCCGGATCGACGCGGTGGAAGAACTCGAGCTGCTCGCGCAATCCCCCCGGCAGGCACAGGCTCGCAGCCGCCGCGGCGCCCCCGGCGCGCGCGCGCTCGGCTGCGCAGCGCACACCCAGCGCCCGGCAGCACCGCTCGAGCCGCTCGAGCAGGCCCGCGTCGCTGCTGAACAGGCGCACGGCAGTCGGACCGGCGATCCCCGCGGCGTCGAATGCGCCGGCGAGCACGCCCGCGCACCACGGGTGCGAGGGCGCGTGAGGCCACTCGGCCACAGGCCCGAGCAGGGCCAGGCGAGTCCACGTCGCGGCCCGCACGGCGGGCAGCCCCGCGCCCGCTGATGCCACGAGACGCTGTTCGCCGCCCCACAAGCGGCAATCCCCCAGATACCGCTGCGCCCGCAGCAGCACCTCGTCATCGGCGCCGGCCTCTGGCGCACCGGGTGCGCCACCGCGGCTGAGTCCGCACAGATAGCCGTAGCGGTAGTCGCGGTCCTGCTCGATCGGCGCGGCGAACCGCCCCGTGCCGAGCAGCTCATCGGCGCTCCCCAGGCAAAGTCTGCCCGCGGCGCCGGGCTCGTGCGCTGCGGCGACGAACTTCCAGCCGTGCACGGTGAGGAACCGGTGATCGGCGCCGGCGATGAGTTCCGTGCCGTCGTGCAGGACGAGGCGATAGGCCGGCTTGACGACGCTCCAGTGGGCGAGCACACGAGTGCGGACGTACCGGCGCGCCGGCCCCCGGCCCGCGGTGCCGTAGATTTCGCTGCCGGCCTCGACCTGCGCGATGGTGCGCAGGCGGCCGTCGCCCATCAGGATCGGGGTATCGCCCCGCAGGCAATAGGCGCAGGCGTGCGTACAGCCCCGATACGGGTTGATGGATTGCTCGAAGGGGATGTCGGGGGAATCGTTGCTGCTGATCACCGTGCGGGCACGGTCGGGCTGCAGCTCGAGCGGCAGGCTCTCGGGGACTTCCGCCTGGAACCAACCGTCATCCACGGCTTCGGTGGTCCGCCGCTCGAAGCGTCCCGGCGGATTCGACCGCACCCCGCGCGCTCCGGCGCCGCGCCCGCTTCGAAAGGAAGAGCTCATTGGGTAACTGTACAAAAACACAGCTTCCCGGTAAAGCCCACTCGCCTCGACGCACCAGCGATGGGCACGGGTCAAGCGCCGCTGCGCCAGGATGGTGCGCCATCGCGACCGCCGGCGCGCGCAATCACTGCTTTAACCCCATTTCCCCGGTGGCATGAAAGCTGCAAAATCACCTGTACAAAATGTCGTCGGCCGCGAGGCGCATCGCGGCGCCGCACGTTAAGCTAGCGATTGCCCCCATCGGAGAGCCTGCACATGAAACTGGTCACCGCGATCATCAAACCGTTCAAGCTCGACGACGTGCGCGCGGCACTGTCCGAGATCGGGGTATCGGGCATGACGGTGACGGAGGTGAAGGGATTCGGCCGTCAGCGGGGCCACACCGAGTTGTATCGCGGCGCGGAGTACGTGGTGGATTTCGTGCCCAAGACCCGCATCGAGGTCGCGGTGCGCTCGGACCTCGTCGACGCGGTGATCGAGGCCATTCTGAAGTCGGCCAAGACCTCCAAGGTCGGTGACGGCAAGATCTTCATCACCGACATCCAGCGCGTGATCCGGATCCGCACCGGGGAGACCGACGAGGCGGCGCTGTAGGGGCGCCGCTCAGACCCGCACGACCCGCATCGTCCGCGCGTTGCGTTCGATGCCGAGCGCACCGCTGCGCACCACCTCAAGCAGTTCGGCGCTGCGCGACAGGTCGGCCGTAAAGGCGGCGATCTCCGC
>JAKAZL010000014.1:29999-37861 GCA_021815925.1 Pseudomonadota bacterium
GCGCCGCTCAGACCCGCACGACCCGCATCGTCCGCGCGTTGCGTTCGATGCCGAGCGCACCGCTGCGCACCACCTCAAGCAGTTCGGCGCTGCGCGACAGGTCGGCCGTAAAGGCGGCGATCTCCGCCTCGCTTGCGGTCAGCTCCACGATGAAGCCGTCCGGCGCCGGGTCGAGCACGCGCCCGCCGGTGCGCACCACGTAGCCCCGGACCGGATCGATCTGCTCCGGGCGAACCTTGAGTTTGAGCAGGATCAGTTCGCGCTCCAGGTGCTCCCCGGTGGTCATGTCCTCGACGCTGACGACGTCGATCAGCTTGTACAGCTGGTTGACGATCTGCTGGATGACCGCATCGGATCCCTGCGTGACGAGCGTCAGGCGGGAGACGGTCGGATCCTGCGTCGCGGCAACGGAGAGCGACTCGATGTTGTAGCCACGAGTGGCGAACATGCCGGCGATGCGGCTGAGGGCACCAGCTTCATTCTGCAGCAGGATGGCGATGATGTGACGCATGGTCTTCCAGGGAAACGGCGGGGGACCTGTCGAGAATAAAGGATCGCACCGGGCGCGGCCATGCACGACGGTGACGATTGCCGGCCGCGGCGCTGCAGCGCCCGACGCTCACGCCTGCGGCGCGCCCAGATCGATCAGCGCCGCGAGGACGCGCCGCGCGTGCACGATGTTCTCGGCGCCGACCCTTTCGAGCAGCTGCGCGTCGATGCGCGCGCACGCCGCGGCCTGTACCTGCGCCGCGGCACGTCCGCGCTCGGTGAGCGTGACCAGCAGCCGGCGGCGATCCTGCTCGTCCAGCCGCCGCCGCAGATAGCCGCGCGTCACGAGCGTGTCGACCAGCTGTCCGGCCGCCTGCTTGGAGAGGTTCAGATCGCGGATCAGCCGGCCCAACGCGAGATCGCCCTCGGCGAGCCGCAGCCCGCCGATGACGGACAGCCCGTTTTTCGGCAGGTCATCGTAGCCAGCCGCCTGCAGCGCTCGGCGCATCGCCGCGCCATAGGTGCCCCGCGCGTGGCGCAGCAGCGCCGGCAGGGGAATCTCATCGAGGGCGACGGGAGAGGCAGCCATGATGCAGCGTTATGGTCCTGTTTCTGGACAGTCAATAAACAGTATTACATGCGGCCCGCGCGGATCCCACCGAAAGATGCGCCGGGGTGCCGGATGGCCAGCACGCGAGGCGCTACCGGCTCACCCGCGGCGACGCGGGCTCTTGCTCCGGCTGTGCGCGGTCCGCGGCACGCCGCGGTGATGCACATCACCTCGACGGGCCGCGCGCGGTCGGCAACACCTGTCCGGGGCGCGTCCGAGGCGGCGATAACTTCCGAGCCGCAGACCGACCTGCTAGTCTGCGGCTATCTCCCCCTTCGGAACGTTGTCGCCGCCATACGAGAGCGCCGCCATGATCAAAAGTGTCCCCGAATCCCCCCAGCAGGCAGCCCACCCGCTCGCCGGGCAGAAGATGTCCGGCGCGCGGATGATCATGCAGGTGCTGGCGGACGAGGGAGTCGAGGCGGTCTTCGGCTACAGCGGCGGGGCGATCCTGCCGACCTACGACGCCATCTTCCTCTACAACGAGGAACAGCAGCGCGCCGGCGGTCGCCAGATCCCGCTCATCGTGCCGGCCAACGAACAGGGCGCGGGCTTCATGGCGGCGGGCTTCGCCCGCGCCACCGGACGCGTCGGCGTCTGCCTGGTCACATCGGGCCCGGGCGCGACGAACACCGTCACGCCGGTGCGCGATTGCATGGCCGACTCGGTACCCATCGTGGTGATCTGCGGTCAGGTGGCGCGTGCGGCCATCGGCACCGACGCGTTCCAGGAAGCCCCCGTGGCGGCCATCATGGGCTCGGTGGCCAAACACGTGTTCCTCGTCACCGAGCCGGAGCGGCTCGAGGCAACCATGCGCACCGCCTTCGAGCTGGCCCGCACCGGTCGCCCGGGGCCGGTCGTGATCGACGTGCCGAAGGACGTGCAGAACTGGGAAGGCGTGTTTGCGGGCGCCGGCACGCTGCCGATTCCCGGGTATCGCCGGCGCATGCAGGCGCTCACCGAGCGCCGGCTCGAGCTGCGCGAGGCGGCCCGGTTCTTCGAGATGCTGGGCGAGGCGAGGCGCCCGCTGATCTACGCCGGCGGCGGCGTCATTCACGGCGCTGCCGCAGACGAGCTGATGGCGTTCGCCACCGCGTTCGACATCCCGGTGGTCACGACCCTGATGGGCATCGGCGCCATCGATACCACGCACCGCCTCGCGATGCGCATGCTCGGCATGCACGGGGCGGCATTCGCCAACTACGCGGTCGATGACTGCGACTTCCTCATCGCCGTCGGCGCGCGCTTCGATGATCGTGTGGCCGGAGTGCCCGCCAAGTTCGCACGCGGCGCGCGCCGCATCGCGCACCTGGACATCGACGGCGCGGAAATCAACAAGGTCAAGCGCGCGCACTGGAGCCACGTCGGTCTGCTGCCCGAGGCGCTGAGTGCCCTCGCGGCCCACGGCCGCCGCACGGGTTTTCAGGGCGAGTTCGCCCCCTGGCACACGCACCTCGCGGAGCTCAAGCAGCGCCACGCGATGAACTACGACCGCGACAGCGCGCTCATCCAGCCGTACTACGTGATCGAACAGATCAACCGCATCACCGGCGGGGAGGCCATCATCAGCACCGGCGTCGGCCAGCACCAGATGTGGGCGGCGCAGTACTTCGACTTCCGTCGGCCGCGGCTGTGGCTCACCTCCGGCAGCATGGGCACGATGGGGTTCGGATTGCCGGCGGCCATCGGGGCGCAGCTGGCGCATCCCGAGGCGCTGGTGGTGGACATCGACGGCGACTCCAGCATCCGCATGAACCTCGGGGAGCTCGAGACGGTCACCACGTACGAGCTGCCGATCAAGGTCGTGGTGCTCAACAACTGCGGCGACGGCATGGTCAAGCAATGGCAGAAGCTTTTCTTCAAGGGCCGACTGTCGGCGAGCGACCGCTCGCTGCACAAGAAGGACTTCATCCGCGCCGCCGAGGCCGATGGCTTCCCGTACGCCGTGCGGCTCGAGCGCAAGGCGGACGTGCCGCGCGTGATCGAGGAGTTTCTGCGGTTCCGGGGCCCCGCCTTCCTCGAGGTGATGATCGACCCCGATGCGGGCGTCTATCCGATGGTCGGCCCGGGGCAGACCTACGAGGACATGATCACCGGCGAGTTCATCGCCTCGCGCCACAAGGTGCAGATCACCCCGCCGGGTCCATCCGAGATGTTCTGAGGAACGACGATGAAATACCTGCATACCATGGTACGCGTGACGGATCTGGACGCCTCGCTGCGCTTTTACTGCCAGGCGCTCGGGCTCACCGAGCTGTCCCGCAAGGACTATCCGCAGGGACGCTACACGCTGGTGTTCCTGGCCGCACCCGGCGATGAGACCGCGCAGGTGGAGCTCACCCACAACTGGGACCCGGAAACCTACACCGGGGGACGCAACTTCGGGCACCTGGCGTATGCCGTCGAGGACATCTACGCGGTCTGCGAGCGCCTGCGCCAGCACGGCGTGACGATCAACCGGCCGCCGCGTGACGGACGCATGGCCTTCGTGCGCTCGCCGGACCAGATCTCGATCGAGCTGCTGCAGCGCGGCGCGGCGCTGCCCCCGGCCGAGCCCTGGGCCTCGATGCCGAACACCGGCAGCTGGTGAGCCCGCCAGGGCCCGCCGCCGGTGGACGCCTGTGCAGCGGCGCTCGAGCGGTACCTGCTCAGTCGCATCCCGGTGTGCGCCGCGCTCGGCGTGCACGTCGCGCAGGCCGGGCCCGAATGCGTGCGCCTCACGGCGCCGCTCGCCACCAACGTCAATCACAGCGGCACAGTCTTCGGCGGCAGCGCGGCGGCCGTTGCGACGCTCGCTGCCTGGAGCCTGCTGCATCTGCGGCTCGAGGCGGCCGGGCTGCGCGCCCGCACCATGATCCAGCGCAACGCCATGGAGTATGAGCGGCCCATCGTCGGGGACTTCGAGGCCGCGTGCCACCTCACGGACGGACCCGCCTGGGAGCGCTTCGTCGCGCTGTTGCAGCGACGCGGCCGCGCGCGGCTGCATCTCGAGGCGCAGCTGCGCTGCGGGGGCGAGTCGGCGGGGCACTTCGCGGGCGAGTTCGTCGCCCTCGGCGCGGCGTTCGGCGCGCCCGATCCGCCCGAGACCCCGGCATGAGGACGTGGCAGCGCGTCGCGGGTCGGCGCACAATGTTGCCGTCTCAGCGCGAGTGCCTCCACTGGCGGCACGCCAATCCACAGCGACAGATCCCGGGGGACCCTGGCCATGCGTGAAGCCGACCTGCTAGGCAAGTTCATCTGGCATGAACTGATGACGCCGGATGCGCAAGCCGCCACCGATTTTTACTCCACCGTGCTGCCGTGGACGAGCGAAGCCTCCACGGTTCCAGGCTATGCTCTGTGGATGCGCGGCCCGGTGGGCGTCGCCGGACTGATGCCCCAACCGCCGTCCGTCCGCGACAGCGGCACGCCGCCGAACTGGCTGGTGTACATCGCCGCACCGGACGTCGATGCGACCGTCGAGGCCGCCCAGCGCCTGGGGGGCAAGCTGCTGAAGGCGCCCACCGACATCCCGGGCATCGGCCGGTTTGCCGTCCTGTCCGATCCGCTGGGCGCGGCCTTCGCGGTATTCACGCCGGCGATGGCGCCACCACCGGGCGGGACACCGGAGCCGCTCGGGCGCTTCTCCTGGCACGAACTCGCCACCACCGACCCGCAGGGCGCGCTCGCGTTCTACGCGGAGCTGTTCGGCTGGACGCGTGGTCCGGCCCACGACATGGGGGCCGGCGGTCTGTACCAGATCATCGAGCACGCCGGCGTACAAATCGGCGGACTGCACGTCCTCGAGGATCCCTCGAAGCCGCCGCGTTGGCTGAGCTACGTGCAGATCGAGGGCCTCGATGCGGCGATCGAGGCAGTCGGGACGCTCGGCGGACGGGTGCTGCGCGGCCCGCACGATGTTCCGGGCGGAAGCCGGGTCGCCCACATCCTCGATCCGCAGGGCGGGATGATCGCCCTGCACGAGCCGGCCCGGCCGGCGGAACCGCATCGCCCGGCACGCCGGGCGGCAGCGGCGCGGAACAGGAAGGCCGTGCGCAAGGCCAGTGTGCAGGCCGCGCCGACCCGGGCGAAACCCGCCCGCAAGAAGACCGTCCGCCGCAAGGCCGTCGGCAAGCAGCGCACCCGGCGTACCGCCCGGCCGGCGGGCGCGCGTGTTGCCAAACGTGCTGCCCGCAAGGCTTCGCGCGCGACCCAAGCCGCGGCACGACGTCCGCCCGCGCGCAAGACGGCCGCGAAGCGATCGGGCCGCAAGCCCGCCGCATCTCGTCCGCGCGCGAAGCAGACCCGCAGACGGACCACGCGACGCCGTTGAGCGTTGGAGGCGCGGACCGGGCTGTTGCCGTCCGCGCCGTCCCTGCGCGTTGCGTGTCGGCGCCGCGGCGGCGCAGCCGGGTTCGCGCCGAGCGAAATCCCTGAATCCCCGCTCGCGCCTGCGGCACAATGGCAGGCACATCATGTCCAGACGCAAATTGCACCAGCACGCACCCGCCGCGCTCCCGCCGGCCCGCGTCCGCCGCGGGTATTTCGAGTGCCGTCACGGTCAGCTGCACGTCCATCAGGCCATCCCCGGCGGCGGCGGCTTCGAGGAAGGCACGGCACTGCTGGCGCTGCACGCGGCGGCCTACTCCGGCGGAATGTTCACCGGCCTGCTGGCCTCGCTCGGCCGCGACCGCTCGGCGTTTGCACCGGATCTGCCGGGGTTCGGCGCATCCGAGGCGCCAGGCGGACTGTCCATCGCGCAGCACACCGCGGCCATCGGCGATTTCCTCGACACGATGCGGCTGCGACAGGTCGATGTGCTCGGCTGCGGCGTCGGCGCGTCCATCGCCCTGGAACTCGCCGCGACACGCCCGGCCGTGCGGCGCGTCGTCATCGCCGCCCTGGGTGCATCCGATAGCCCGGCGCTGCCGCACTCGGCGGACACCGCTGATGCGTTCCTCGCCGGCCAGTGGGCCGGCGCACGCCGGGATTGTGGCGCCGATGCGCCACTCGAGGCCATCGTTGCCGCCTGCGGGGAGCGCTTGCGTAATGCCGTCGGCAGCACACACGCTGCGGCCGCCGAACGCGATTATCCGTTACGCGAGCGCTTGAACGGGCTCTCGCAACCGCTACTGGTGCTGCATCCAACCGAGGGACCGCGCGGGCTCGGCGGGTCCGGCCTCGATGTGCCGGCGCAGACGCGGCACGCGCCGTGCGCCGACCTCGCCCAGCTGCAGGCCGCTCCCGAGCCGCTCGTGGCGGCGATCCGCGACTTCCTCAGCCCCTGAGCAGACATGGTCAGCCCCTACATCGAGCAGATCCTCAAGGCGCGGGTATACGATGTCGCAATCGAGTCCCCGCTCGATCGCGCGCCACGCCTCTCGCAGCGCATCGGCAACGAGGTGCTGCTGAAGCGCGAGGACCTGCAGCCGGTATTCTCGTTCAAGCTGCGCGGGGCCTATAACCGCATCGCCAAGCTGTCGGATTCGGCCGCACAGCGCGGCGTCGTCTGCGCCTCCGCCGGCAATCACGCCCAGGGCGTGGCGCTCGCGGCGCGCCGGCGCGCCATCAAGGCGGTGATCGTGATGCCGCAGACCACCCCGCAGATCAAGATCCAGGCGGTCCACGCGCTCGGCGGGGAAGTCCTTCTGCACGGCGATGACTACGATTCGGCGTTCGAGCATGCGCTCGAGCTCGTACGCGAGCGCAACATGGTATTCGTCCATCCGTTCGACGATCCGGACGTCATCGCCGGACAAGGCACCATCGGCGTGGAGATGGCGCGCCAGACCGGCGGCAACCTCGACGCGGTGTTCGTGCCGGTCGGCGGCGGCGGGCTGATCGCCGGAGTGTCCGTCTACCTGAAGTATCTCTATCCGGGCATCCGCATCATCGGCGTGGAGCCCGAGGAGGCTGCCGGGATGTACGAATCGTTGAAGGCCGGCAGGCGCGTCACGCTCGAGCGAGTCGGCCTGTTTGCCGACGGCGTCGCGGTGAAGCGGGTGGGCGAGGAAACCTTCGAGCTGTGCCGCCGGCACGTCGATGAGATCGTGCTGCTCGACAACGACGAGATCTGCGCGGCCATCCAGGATGTGTTCGAGGATACCCGCTCGATCGTCGAGCCGGCCGGGGCGCTCGCAGTCGCAGGCCTGAAGAAAATGGCCGCACGCGAGCACTGGCAGGGCAGGCGCCTCGCGGCCATCACCAGCGGCGCCAACATCAACTTCGACCGGTTGCGCCATGTGGCCGAGCGCGCCGACCTCGGCGGGGAACGCGAGGCCGTGCTCGCCGTGACCATCCCCGAGCGGCCCGGGAGCTTCCGCCAGTTCTGCGAGATTCTCGGCCGGCGCAGCATCACCGAGTTCAACTATCGCTACGAGAGCGAGTCGGCCGCTCACGTGTTCGTCAGCTTCGCCCTCGCCCGGGGCCGCGGCGAGAAGGACGACGTGACCCAGGCGCTGCGCGCCGCCGGTTACACCGTCACCGACATGAGCGACAACGAGATGGCCAAACTGCACGTGCGCTACATGATCGGCGGACGGGGCCGCGGCATCCGCGACGAGCTGCTGTATCGCTTCGAATTCCCCGAGCGTCCCGGGGCATTGCTGAAGTTTCTCGATGCCGTCGGCTCGCGCTGGAACATCAGCCTGTTCCACTATCGCAACCAGGGCACCGACTACGGCCGGGTGCTCGCCGGCATTCAGGTGAGCGCCGAGGAGCGCCCCGAGTTCCTGCAGCATCTGAACGAGCTGCACTACGAGTACGCGGACGAGACCGCCAATCC
>JAKAZL010000086.1 GCA_021815925.1 Pseudomonadota bacterium
GAGATCCACGAGCAGATCGACCGCGAGTACCCGGGCCTGATCGACCTGACGGAGCTGTTCGACTACCCGACCATCGCCGAGCTCGCCCGCCATATCGAGAGCAAGCTCGCCGGCTGAGCGGCGCCTCGGGCCGGCGCGCGGCTGCTCGGGGGCTCGCCTCCCGCAGCGCCGTAGTGCTGGCGATGCGGATCAGCGCACCGTGCCGCGCCGTCCGTGCATCCACCGCTCGAGGACAAAGTCGAGGGAGGCCTTGCCCGGTCCGAGGACGATGATGGCCAGGGCGAGGGCGGCCCAGGGCAGGTGGAAGTTCGCCCACCCGGTCGGATCGGTGAGCTGGATCACTCCGGTCATCACCAGAATGCCGAGCGCACTGAAGCGGGTGGCGAGTCCCGCGATGAGCAGCACCGGGAGTGCGACTTCGGCCACCGCATCGAGATGCGCGAGCACGTCGGGGAATGGGAACGGATACGGGTGGCCGAACAGGTGTAGCTGGAACAGCGACTCGAAGAGAAAATCGGCCACCGGGGAGACATGGAACCACCCGCTCCACTTGGTCAGACCGGACTTCAGGAAGGGCACGGCAAGAGCGAGGCGGGCTGCGGGGCTTGCAATCACCCCGGCCACCGCGGTGAGCGTACCGAGTGCCGTGTGCGCGAGTCGGTCGAGCCGCTGCAGCGCAGAGGATTGGATCAGGGGCACAGTAGACATGGATTAATGACCTCGTGTTCGGCGTCGCTTCAGACGTCCGGCGGTGATGAGACCGCTGCCCAGAAGCGCGGTCAGCTGATCCGTCAGGTTGAATTCAGCCGCCGCGGCGCCGGCGAGCGCGGCCGACTCGGCGAGCGTCTCGCCCGCTCCCAGCGCGTTGAGAAATGCCGCCCCACCGGGCGGCAGTGCGCGCACTTCGACCTCGGCGTCCGGTCGGGCGATGAGCGTGTCTTGCGCGACGGTCGGCAGATCAACCGCTATCGGCGCGGTCGCGGCGATGTTGAGTTGCCAGATCGTCAGCGCCGGGAAGGCCGACTGGACGATGCGCATGGACGGGTGCAACGTCAGACACAGATCGCCGCTGCGATGCTCGGGCACGGCGGCGAGAGCAGCCGGATCGAGCGCTGTGGCCTCGGCTGCGTGATAAGCCTCGAGCCACGCGCGCTCGATGCGTGCCACGTCCGCGAGGTAGGGCAGCGCTGCCAGCGGTTCGAGCTGCGCGAGAAATTCGGCAAAGCCCGCGCCATACTCGAGCATGACCGCAGAGCGGGGCGGCGCTTCGGCGACGAAGCGGAACGCCACCTCCCGGAAACATGTCGCGCCGAGCAGCCGCTCGATGGCCGGATAGCTCGCCTGCAGGCATTCGATCAGGCTCGAGATGACGTTGTTGCGATACACCGCAAAGCGCGTCGCATCGGGCAGCCCGTCCGGGGCGATGCAACCGGGGGGCATCGGGTGCTCCACGTTGCAGAGCGCCGCCGCGAACTGCCCCTGGCGTTCAGCCCACGGCCGCATGGCGAGGCGCCTCCTGGCAAGGTGAGGCGGCGAGCACGGTCTCGGCGCGTCGCGCCTCGGCCTGGAGCGTCGGCCACTCGGGCAGGTGCTGATCCCACTCGATCAGCGTCGGCACCGCGCCGAGTGTGGCAATGACATGGGCATAAAGATCCCAGACGAGGGCGCTCACCGGCCGGTCGTGCGTGTCGATCAGCAGCGGCGCGCCGCGTCCGTCCTGGTCCGGGGCGTGTCCGGCCAGGTGGATCTGGCGCACCTGAGCGAGGGGAAATCGCTGCAGGTAACGCAGCGGGTCCCAGCCCTGATTCGTGCACGCCACATACACGTTGTTGACATCGAGCAGCACGCCACAGCCACTGCGCCGCGCCACCTCGGCAATGAAGTCCGTCTCCTCGTAGGTGCTCTCCTCGAAGGCGAGGTAGGTCGAGGGATTCTCGAGCAGGATCTGCCGGCCGAGGGCATCGTGCACCTGCGCGATGTGCGCGCACACGCGCTGCAGGGTCCGCTGTGTGTACGGCAGCGGCAGCAGATCGTTGAAGAAGATCCCGCCGTGCGAGGACCAGGCGAGATGCTCCGAGACCAACCCCGGCTCGTAGCGCTCGTTGAGTGCGGCGAGGCGCCGCAGATGCGTGCGATCGAGCGGTCCGTCCGCGCCGATCGACAATCCCACCCCGTGCAGGGACAGCGGGTAGCGCGAGCGGATCTCGGTCAGGTAGCGGTGTGGCGGTCCGCCGGCGCCCATGTAGTTCTCCGCATGCACCTCGAAGAAGCCGATGTCCGGACGTGTCTGCAGGATGGTGCGGTAGTGAGGGGCCTTCAGCCCCACGCCGGCCCGGGCGGGAACCGCCCGGGCCGCTGGGCCGACCGCACGGGCCGGGGATGGGGACAGGGGTGGGGCCACCGCTGCACTCCGTTCGGTCGGTGCGCCGGTCAGGCGCCGGTCTCGGTGATCGGCTTGAGGCTGCCGTGACCGTGCGCAATGGTCACGTAGGGGGTGTGGATGGCCGTGCACGTCCCGGTGGGCACGAGCTTGAAGGCGTTGCCCAGGTAGTTGCGGCTCGCCGTGCCAGCGCAGGTGGTGCCGGGCCCGGCGTAGCAGTCGTTGTGGCCGGCCAGCGCGACGCCCCAGCACTGCTGGAACTTACCGCTCTTCAGCGCGGCCATGGTGCGCACCCGCGGGTTCGCGTTGTTCATCGGCATGCCGGCTTGGGCTGCAGAGGCGCCGAGTGCGGCCACCGCGGTGGCCAGCGCGCCGGCCACGAGCAAAGATGCGGAACGATTCGACATGGCATTCTCTCCGAGTAGGTTCGTGATGGGGGACCGCCGGGGCGGTGTCGTCCGCGGCATTTACTCGTCCCGCACCTACATTCGGGCGGAGGGGCGAAAAGGTTACGGCGCTGTCGGATCGCACCGGTGAGCGGGCCCGGGTGGCAGGGCGGCAATATCGGTGGGGACTTGCCGGTCCGGGTGCTTTTGGCGCTCAATGCGCAGCCGGCATCCGAACGAGCGGGAGCTCTCACAAGTCAGTGGAATCGCTTTACTACGTGCTGTCCTGGGCGTGTCATCGCAAGTGCCGCCACTGTTACGAGCCGCGCTTCCGCCCGTACGTGCGCGGGGCGCTGGAGGCCGTCGTCGCCGAAGCGCAGAGGAATGCGCCGCGCATCATCGATCACCTGCCCGCGCGCATGACCTACCTCGAGCGCGAACAGCCTGGCGGGAGCGGACAACTTCCTGAGCGGCGCGGGCGCATCATCCTCGGCGGCGGCGAGGTACTGCTCGATCCGGTGCGCACCCGGGTGCTGTACCCGGCGCTCGCGCAGCTTCGGGCGCGCTATGCGAGCCAGGGCGGGGTCAACCTGATCGTGCAGACGACCGGCGATCTGCTCACCGAGCAGATCGTCGCCGAGCTGCTGAGGCGCGGCGTGTGGACGATCTCGGTCTCGGGTGTCGATGCATTCCACAGCGGCATGCACACGCCCGAGCGGCAGCGCGCGTTCGTCGAGCGACTGACCCGACTGTTCGAGTCGCACGGCATGCGGGCCGCCGGCGTCCCGGTGTCCGCAGCGTTGCCCCGGCGCGAGGATGATGGCCCCTACTACAGCTTCTTCGGGGCGACACCCGATGCCTGGATCGGTCGACTCTGGCCGCGCGGTCGGGCCTGGCAGAACGGCCTCTCGAGCGCGACGCTCGCGGACAACTTCTGCAACCGCTGGTCCGGCGGGCTGCACTTCCTCGAGCACCGCTACAGCGGCTCGGAGGTCTCGGTGGATCCGGCCGGCAACGTGTTTCCGTGCTGCATCAAGACGCGCGTGCCGATCGGCAATCTGCTCGAGGAGGATCTGATCGACATTCTCGAGTCCCTCGCCGCGGAACCGGCGTTCCAGGCGATCTCGCGCGGACAGCCCGAGCGCATGGGGCTCGCCTACGGTTGGAGCGAGGAGCGCTTCATCGACGCCTCGCGCACGCTCACTCCCCGGGGCGAGCCGTATGCCAACCTGTGCATCGGCTGCGACCGCTTCCACGAGTCGGTGCTCGGTGGGGTGATCGAGGCGGCACGCGAGCGACGCGCGGCGCAGCGGGGGGCTCGGGCATGATGCGGCGTCACAGG
This sequence comes from Pseudomonadota bacterium, assembly GCA_021815925.1. GTDB lineage: Bacteria > Pseudomonadota > Gammaproteobacteria > Steroidobacterales > Steroidobacteraceae > 13-2-20CM-66-19. Next base: position 4,109 of record JAKAZL010000086.1, read on the forward strand.
CTCGCAGCGCTGGCGCTCACTGGCGCATGGGCATTCGCAGCGGCCGCGCCCGCTGCGGTGCGCCCGTGGCAGGCGGTGCTCAACGCCGCGCGTGGCCAGACGGTGTATTTCGATGCCTGGGCGGGTGATCCGCGGGTGAACGCGTACATCGCCTGGGTCGGCGGCGAACTCGCTGCCTGCTGCGCCGTCACGCTGCGCCAGGTCCCGCTCGCCGACACCGCCACGGCGGTGACGCAGGTGATCGCCGAGAAGGCGGCCGGGGAAAACACGGACGGCACCGTCGATCTGATCTGGATCAACGGGCCGAATTTCTACGCGCTGCGACACCGCGGGCTGCTCTATGGTCCGTTCGCCGCCGAGCTGCCCAACGCGGTGCTGGTGAACCGGCACGACCCGGCGAATCGCATCGACTTCACGGTGCCGGTCGAGGGCTACGAGTCGCCGTGGCGCAAGGCGCAGCTGGTGTTCATCTACGATTCGGCGTATGTCCGTCATCCGCCGCGGAGCATTCAGGCGTTCCCGGCCTGGGCCAAGGCCCACCCGGGGCGTTTCACCTTTCCGCAGGTGCAGAACTTCCTCGGCGTCGCCTTTCTCGAGCAGGCGCTGTACGCGCTGACTCCCGATCCCTCGGTGCTGCAACGTCCCGTCAGCGAGGCGAACTTCGCCCGGGTCACCGCGCCGCTGTGGGCCTGGTACGATCGGCTGCGTCCCTACCTGTGGCGGCACGGCCGCGAGTTTCCCGCCAGCGGACCGGCCGAGCGACAGCTGCTCGAGGACGGGGAGATCGATCTGATGCCCTCGTTCAATCCTGCCGAGGCCGCCGCGGACGTCGCGGCGGGGTTGCTGCCGAAGACGGTGCGCACCGTCGTGCTCGAAGGCGGCACGCTCGGCAACACGAGCTTCGTGGCCATCCCCTACAACTCGCCGCACAAGGCTGGCGCGATGGTCGTGGCGAATTTTCTCCTCTCGCCACAAGCCCAGGCGCGCGCCGGCAGCCTGCACGGGCTCGGCGGACCGACGGTGCTCGACCTCAATCGCCTCACGCCCGCGCAGCGCGCGCAGTTCGCACCCGCCGCGGCGACGCCCTGGGGAGCTGCACCGGATGCGCTGCAGCGCTCGGTGCCGGAGCCCCATCCGTCCTGGGCGGCGCGGCTGGTTCAGGCCTGGGAGCGCCGTTACACCCCGTGATGTCCGGCACGACGTTGCAACGAGGTCTTGCGCCTGCGCCGGCGCCGGTGGCGATGCCTTTCTGGCTGCGCCAGGCGCCGCGCGTGACACTGGCGCTGTTTCTCGCGCCGGTTGCGGCCGGCCTGCTCGGCACCGTGCTGCCGGCCTTTGGTTATCTGCCGGCGATCGGCGGGCGCGCTGTGACGCTCGCGCCCTGGAGGATCCTGTTTCGCCAGCCGGGGATCGGCACGGCGATCGGACTGTCGCTGGCGAGCGGTCTCGGCGCGACGGCGCTGTCGGTGCTGCTCGTGTTCGGCTGCTGTGCGCACTGGGCGGGTCGGCAGCCGGGGCGTATTGGCCGATCAGTGCTTGCGCCGGTGCTGGCCGCGCCGCATGCCGCGCTCGCGATCGGACTGGCGTTTCTCCTGGCCCCGAGCGGCTGGATCGTGCGCGCACTTTCGCCGTGGCTCACCGGGTGGCGCCAACCGCCGGATATCGCGACCGTGCAGGATCCGTACGGACTGGCCCTCACCGCCGGGCTGCTGGTCAAGGAGGTGCCGTTTCTGCTGCTGATGACCGTGAGTGCGCTCGGCCAGCTGCCCGTGGCGCGAACGCTGGAGGCGGCCGCGGCGCTCGGCTACGATCGTGCCAGCGCATGGGTCAAGCTGATCCTGCCGCAAGTCTACGGACAGGTTCGGCTGCCGATCTACGCCGTGCTCGCCTATGCGCTCTCGGTGGTCGACATGTCCTTGATCCTCGGACCGAGCAACCCACCGACGCTGAGTGTGCTCGCCCTGCAGTGGTTCACCGCGCCGGACGTGCGGATGTATTTCCCGGCGGCGGCGGCGGCGTTGCTGCAGCTCGCCGTGGTGCTGGGCAGCATCGGAGTGCTGCGGGCGCTGGAGCTCGGCATCGGCCGGGTCGGCCGGTGTTGGATCGCGGCCGGAAGACGCCGCAGCCGGGCAGCCCCGGTGCTCAGGCTCGCCGCGGTCGGGGTGTGCGGGCTCACGCTGCTTGGGGTGCTGTCGCTCGTCGCGCTCGCCCTCTGGTCCGGCGCTGCGGGCTGGCGCTTCCCGGCGCTCTGGCCCCGGCACTGGAGCGCGGCGCAATGGATCCGCCAGATCGGCACGGTGGCGTGGCCGCTCGGCACGACCGTGGGGGTGGCGGCGGCCTCGAGCCTGGCCGCGCTGTTGCTCGTGCTCGGCTGCCTCGAGAACGAGCAGCACGGCGCAGCCGTACCCGCACGGCGCTCGCTGTGGCTGCTCTATCTGCCGCTGCTCGTGCCGCAGATCGCGTTCCTGTTCGGCATGCAGGTGCTGCTCACGGTCTGTCGTCTCGACGGGACGCTGATCGCGGTGATCTGGTCGCATCTGCTGTTCGTGCTGCCGTACGTGTTTCTCGCGCTCGCGGATCCCTGGCGCTCGCTCGATCAACGCTACGCGCGCACCGCGTTGTGTCTGGGCGCCTCGCCGCGCCGGGTGTTCCTGCGCATCAAGCTGCCGCTGTTATTGCGTCCGGTGCTGGTGGCCGCGGCCGTCGGGCTCGCGGTCAGCATCGATCAATACCTGCCGACGATCTTCGCCGGCGCCGGACGGGTGGTGACGCTCACGACCGAGGCCGTGACGCTTGCCAGTGGGGGCGACCGCCGGATGACCGGAATATTCGGATTGCTCCAGGCGGTGATTCCGCTCGGCGCCTACTGCATCGCAATCGGGGCCACCGCCGCTCGGCGGTTCGCTCCGCAGCCCACCGAGGGGCGATCATGAGCGGCGCGCTGCGGCTCGAGCGGGTAACGATCTCCCTCGCCACGCGTGTGCTCATCCCGCCGCTTGAGCTGAGCATCATGCCCGGTGAGGTGCTGACGCTGATGGGTCCGAGCGGGTCGGGCAAATCAACGCTGCTTAACTTTCTCGGCGGCACCCTGCCCGGGGCGTTCCGCGCAAGCGGCCGGGTGTGGATCGGGGAGCGCGAGGTGAGCGCGCTCGCCCCGCAGCAGCGGCGCATCGGCATCCTGTTCCAGGACGATCTGCTCTTTCCGCACCTGTCGGTCGGTGAGAATCTCGCCTTCGGCCTCGAGGCGTCGCTGCGCACTCGCCGGGCCCGTGCGCAGCGGATCGAGGCGGCGCTCGCCGAGGCGGGTCTGGCCGGATTCGCCCCGCGCGACCCGGCGACGCTCTCCGGCGGACAGCGTGCCCGGGTCGCGCTGCTGCGCCTGCTGCTCGCGGCGCCTGAGGCGCTGCTGCTCGATGAGCCGTTCAACAAGCTCGATGCGGCCCTGCGCGCGGAGTTTCGCCGCTTCGTGTTCGCGCGTGCCGCGGCGGCGGGCGTGCCGGTGCTGATGGTGACCCACGATGCCACCGATGCACAGGCCGCCGCTGGAGCGGTGCTCGAGATCGTACCGGCGCCCGAGGGTGCATCGATCGCGCCCGGCGCGCGGCGGACACAGGCCGCCGCGCCGGTGCAGTCCGCCGGCGCCACCGTCGCGGAGGGCTTGTGAGCATGAGTGCGCAGGACATGGTGATCGAATGTGATGTGTGCGTCATCGGCGCCGGTGCCGCGGGTCTGTCCGTGGCGGTGGGCGCCGCGCAGCTCGGAGCGCGCACCGTCCTGTTCGAGAAGGGCGTGATGGGCGGGGACTGTCTCAACTACGGTTGCGTACCCTCCAAGGCGCTGCTGGCCGCGGCGCATGCGGTCCGCAGTATCACGGACGCACGGCAGTTCGGGATACACACCGGGGAGCCGCAGATCGACTTCGCGGCAGTCATGGAGCACGTGCGCGGCGTCATCGCGCAGATCGCACCGCACGATTCGGTCGAGCGACTCGAGTCACTCGGGGTGCGGGTCATCCGTGCCGCTGCGGCGTTCACCGGGCGGGACGAGCTCACCGGCGGCGGGGTCTGCGTGCGCGCCCGGCGCATCGTGCTCGCCGCGGGCTCGTCGGCCATCGTTCCGGCGGTGCCGGGCATCGAGTCGGTCGCGACGCTCACCAACGAGACGCTCTTCGCACTGCGCGAGCGGCCTGAGCACCTGCTGGTGGTCGGCGGTGGACCGGTTGGGGTCGAGATGGCCCAGGCCTTCCGCCGTCTCGGCAGCGCGGTCACCCTGATCCAGCGCGGGCGGCTGCTGCCGCGCGACGAGCCGGAGTTGGTGGCCTCGCTCACCGCGCGGCTGGCGGCCGAAGGCATCGTCGTGCACGAAGACGCCGAGCTCACCGCGGTCGGGCAGTCGGCGGACGGCATCGCCGTGCGATTCAGCGGGGAGCGCGAAGCGACCGGCTCGCATCTGCTCGTCGCGACGGGCAGGCGGGCGCGGCTCACGGGCCTCGGACTCGAGCACGCGGGCATCGCGTACGA
>JAKAZL010000087.1 GCA_021815925.1 Pseudomonadota bacterium
CGACGCGATTGGAGCGCGGCACCAGCACCAGGCGCACCGGGTGCTCGTGATCCGACTCGTCGCGCACGTCCTCGACCATCGGCAACTTCTTGTTGCGCATCTGCTCGGCGATCTGCTCCTGCACGCGTGCCGGGGAGACCTGATAGGGGAACGCCGTGATGACGACGTTGCCGTCCTCGGAGCGATAAGTCGCGCGCGCCTTGAACGAGCCCGTACCGCTCTCGTAGATCGCCTTCAGGTCGGCGCGCGGGGAGACGATCTCCGCGCCGGTCGGCAGGTCCGGGCCCTTGATGTGCTTCATCAGGCTCGCCGTGTTCGCCTCCGGATCCTCCAGCAGCTGGATGCACGCCGCCGCCACCTCGCGCAGATTGTGCGGCGGGATGTCGGTGGCCATGCCCACCGCGATGCCGGAGGTGCCGTTGAGCAGCAGGTTCGGCAGGCGCGCCGGCAGGATCACCGGCTCCTCGAGCGTCCCGTCGAAGTTCGCGGTCCAGTCGGCCGTGCCGTGCGCCAGCTCCCCGAGCAGCACATCGGCGTAGGCCGTGAGCTTCGCTTCCGTGTAGCGCATGGCGGCAAAGGATTTCGGGTCGTCCTGCGAGCCCCAGTTGCCCTGACCGTCGACGATGGGGTAGCGATAGGCAAACGGCTGCGCCATCAGCACCATCGCCTCGTAACAGGCGCTGTCGCCGTGCGGATGGAACTTGCCGATGACGTCGCCGACCGTGCGGGCGGACTTCTTGTGCTTCGAGGCGGCCGACAGACCGAGCTCGCTCATCGCGTAGATGATGCGCCGCTGCACGGGCTTCAACCCATCGCCGATCGAGGGCAGCGCCCGATCGAGGATCACGTACATCGAGTAATCGAGGTACGCCTTCTCCGTGAAGGCGCGCAGCGGCTGGCGCTCGACGCCCTCGAAATTCAATTCCTGATCTTGCATGCGTGACCTCAGACCTGCACGTCGGCCAGATTGCCCTTGCGCTCGAGCCATTCGCGCCGGTCGGCGGCGCGCTTCTTGGCGAGCAGCATGTCCATCAGCTTCTCGGTCTCATCCGCCGCCTCCACGGTCAGCTGCACCAGCCGGCGCGTGCGCGGATCGATCGTGGTCTCGCGCAGCTGCGAGGGATTCATCTCACCGAGCCCCTTGAAGCGGGTGACCGTCGGCTTGGCGCGCGGGCTCGTCTGCTCGATACGCCGCAGGACCTGCTCGCGCTCGCCGTCATCGAGGGCGTAATACACCTGCTTGCCGGCATCGATGCGGTACAGCGGCGGCATGGCGACGTAAACGTGTCCGTTCGCCACCAGCGGCCGGAAGTGCCGCAGGAACAGTGCGCACAGCAGCGTCGCGATGTGCTGCCCGTCGGAGTCGGCATCGGCGAGGATGCAGACCTTGTGGTAGCGCAGCTGACTGAGGTCGTGCGCGCCGGGCTCGACGCCGAGCGCCACGCTGATGTCGTGCACCTCCTGCGAGGCGCCGATCTCCCCGGGCTCGAGCTCCCAGGTATTCAGAATCTTGCCGCGCAGCGGCATGATCGCCTGAAAGTCCTTGTCGCGCGCCTGCTTGGCCGAGCCGCCGGCCGAGTCGCCCTCGACCAGGAACAGCTCGCCGCGGCGCGGGTCCTGGCTGGCGCAGTCGGCGAGCTTGCCCGGCAGGGCCGGTCCGCCAGCGATGCGCTTGCGCACCACGCGCTGGGCGGCGCGCGCACGCTCCTGGGCGTTGGCGATGGCGAACTGCGCGATCCGCTCGCCGGCATCCGGGTGGCCATTCAGCCACAGCGCCATGGCGTCGCGCGCGAACCCCTCGACCAGCGCGGCGGCATCGCGCGAGGCGAGCCGCTCCTTCATCTGGCCGGCGAACTGCGGCTCGTGGATCTTCACCGACAGCACGTAGCAGATGCGGTCCCAGACGTCCTCGGGAGTGAGCTTGATGCCGCGCGGCACCAGATTGCGGAACTCGCAGAACTCGCGCACCGCCTGGGCGACCCCGGCGCGCAGGCCGTTCACGTGCGTGCCGCCCTCGGGGGTGGGAATGAGGTTGACGTAGCTCTCCCCGATCGCACTGTCGGCGCCCGGTGCCCAGGCGAGCGCGTAGCTCACCGCATCACTGTCGGCCTCGCGCAGCGCAACGATCGGCTCGTTCGGCAGCCGCTCGCGCTCACCGAGTTCCTCGAGCAGGTAGGCGCCGAGATCTCCGCTGTAGAACCACTCGTCCCGCTCCCCGGTGGCCTCATGCGTGAAGCTGATGCGCAGTCCCGGACACAGCACGGCCTTGGCCTTGAGCGTGTGCTTCAGCTGCGGCACGGAGAACTTGTCGGAATCGAAGAACTGCGGATCGGGCCAGAAGCGCACCGTGGTACCGGTGTTGCGCTGCCCGACCGTGCCGATGGCCTCGAGGCGCTCGCGCAGCTTCCCGTCGCGAAAGCCGATGCTGTATTCCTTGCCGCCGCGCTTGATCCGGCACTCCAGCTGGCGCGACAGCGCGTTCACCACCGAGACCCCCACCCCGTGCAGACCGCCGGAGAACTTGTAGGCCTTGTCGGAGAACTTTCCGCCGGCGTGCAGCCGGGTGAGGATCAGCTCGACGCCGCTCACCTTCTCCTTCGGGTGGATGTCGACCGGCATGCCGCGCCCGTCGTCGGCGACCTCGAGCGAGCCGTCCTTGAACAGCGTGACATCGATCTGCTTGCAGAAGCCGGCGATGGCCTCATCGACGCTGTTGTCGACCACCTCGTGGGCCAGGTGGTTCGGCCGCGAGGTGTGGGTATACATGCCGGGCCGGCGGCGCACCGGCTCGAGGCCGCTCAGCACCTCGATATCGGAGGCGGTGTAGGACTGGCTCATCGTGCTCGATCGGAATTCTGGCGGGGCACGGGGCCCGGGGGCGCGAATCTTACAGCACTACGCGCCGGTACAGGCGACCTCGTCCCCTCAGGCCAGATCAGCGAGCAGCGCCGTGCGCACGGCCTCCGGCACGGGATTGACCCAGTGGCGGTAGCGCTCGTGATCGACGCCGGCGGCGAGCGGGGCGCCGCCGCGCAGCGCATCCACCATCTCGGCCGTGAGGTCGAAGCGCAGGAAATGCACCGCCGAGGTCTTCTCCTCGTTCTCCCGCTCGAGATCCTCGTCGGCGATCGCATACACGGCGGCGTGCCCGCGCACCTCGACCCAGCAGCGCCGCTCCACGCCCTTCAGCAGCGCGAGCTGCCGCTGCCGTTCGGCGACCTCGGGGAACTCGATGAGCAGGGTTACCTTCCAGTTCGCCCCGTCCGGGATCAGCGGGTTGTACGCGGCGAGCTCCTCGGCGATCCCCTCCGGCTCGAAGATCCGCTCGGCGCGCAGCATCTCCTGGATCTGGTACTGGATGGTGAGGCGGTCCTCGAAGCACCAGGTGAGGTTCGGTCCGATGGCGAGCCGGCGATGGCGCTTGTGCTCCAGCACCCGCGCGCGCAACTCGTTACGCTCGCGCGCATAGCGCTCGAGGCTCAGCAGGTCGGCGGCAGTGAGTTTCTGCATGGGATTCTCGCGCGTCACGCTCACAGACCGTAGGCGAGGCGCAGCAGCCGCAGCGGATGCTCGGGCGCGGCGCCGGAGGCAAGACCGGTCTGGATCTGATGGCCAGCCATGGGGCAGTCGCTGGCGTAATGCGCCGCGCCGCTCGCCTCCACCCGACTCATCACCGGGCGGCCGATCTTCACCGATGCGGCGCGGAATTCCTTCTTCACCCCGTAAGTCCCGTCGTGGCCCGAGCAGCGCTCGATGGGCTCGACGGTGGTCTGCGGCACCAGCTGCAACACGTCGCGCGTCTTCAGCCCGATGTTCTGCACGCGCAGATGGCACGGGACGTGGTAGCTCACCTTGCCGAGCGAGTGCTTGAAATCGGTGCGCAGCTTCCCGGCGCGATGGCGCAGCATCAGGTACTCGAACGGATCGAAGATCCGCTTGGCGATGCGCAGCACGGGCGGCTCATCGGGGAACATCAGGGGCAGCTCCTGCTTGAACATCAGCACGCAGGAGGGAATCGGCGCGACGATGTCGTAGCCGGCCTCGATGGCGGCGATCAGCTGCGGGACGTTCTGCTCCTTCAGCCGCGCGACGGCCTCGAGATCCCCGAGCTCGAGCCGCGGCATGCCGCAGCAGTGCTCGGCGGCGAGCAGCCGCACGGCAATGCCGTTGTGCTCGAACACCGCGGCGAGATCTTCGTTCAGTTCCGGTTCGTTGCGGTTGCCGTAGCAGGTGGTGAACAGCGCCACCTTGCCGGTGGTCTCGGGCGTGGCGGCGACGTTCGCCACCGGTCCGTCCTCGGCCGTGCCCAACCGCTGCAACCGCTTGCGTGCGGTGCGCGAGTGATACTGCGGCACCGGCGCGGTGGCATCGACGCCGAGGGTCTTCTCAAGCAGTGCCCGTCCGGCGCCCGAGCGGTTCACCGCATTGACGAGCTGCGCGACCACCGGAATGCCGGCGATACGCCCGACGGCCTCGGTCGCGGCGAGCGCACGGTTGCGCAGGCTGACGCCCTCCTGATGGGTGCGCACCGCCTTGGCCCGCAGCATCAGGTGCGGGAAGTCGAGCGCCCACGGGTGCGGCGGCACGTAGGGGCACTTGGTCATGAAGCACATGTCGCACAGGTAGCAGTGATCGACCACCTGCCAGTAGACCTTGCGCTCGACCCCTTCGAGCTCGCCCGTCGCGGTCGCATCGATGGCGTCGAACAGCGTCGGGAAGGCGTTGCAGAGGCTGAAGCAGCGCCGGCAGCCGTGGCAGATCTCGAACACCCGCTCGAGTTCCTGGTGCAGCGCCGCCTCGTCGTAGAACTCGGCGCTGCGCCACGCTAGGGGATGGCGCGTGGGGGCCTCGAGGCTGCCTTCCCGGCCGGCGCCCGGGTTGCTCGGAGTCGTGCTCATGCGCGGTTATCCAGTCGAGCGGCGAGGCGCGGAGTCGGCCGCGCGGCCGACTCCGCGCCTCGCCTGCGTGCCTTACAGGTTATCGAGCGCCTTCTGGAAGCGATTGGCGTGCGAGCGCTCGGCCTTCGCGAGCGTCTCGAACCAGTCGGCGATCTCACCGAAGCCCTCGTCGCGGGCGGCCTTGGCCATACCGGGGTACATGTCGGTGTACTCGTGGGTCTCGCCGGCGATGGCCGCCTTCAGATTGAGCTTGGTGGCGCCGATCGGCAGGCCCGTGGCCGGATCACCCACCGCCTCGAGGTACTCCAGATGTCCGTGCGCGTGGCCGGTCTCGCCCTCGGCGGTCGAGCGAAACACTGCCGAGACGTCATTGAAGCCCTCAACATCGGCCTTGGCTGCGAAATAGAGGTACCGGCGGTTGGCCTGGGACTCGCCCGCGAAGGCGTCCTTCAGGTTTTGCTCGGTTTTGCTGCCTTTGAGATTCATGCCGCTCTCCAATTTAGACTGGTTCTAACTGACCCGGAACTTTAAAGCCGACGCCGGCGGGTCGTCAACCTGCATTGACCGCCTCGCCGGGCCCTGTATAAGGTGCGCCCGATCTGTCCCCGACAGCCCGGCCGCAGCGCGCGGCCCCCTGGAGGTCTTCGCGTGGCATCCGAGCAGCAGCTCCCCGAATTTGAACAGGCGCTCGCCGAGCTGGAAGCGGTGGTCGAGCGGTTGGAACGCGGCGACCTGCCGCTCGAAGAGGCGTTGCGCGTGTTCGAGCGCGGTGTGGAACTGACGCGACATTGCCAGAGTGCGCTCAAAGCCGCCCAGCAGCGAGTGGACATCCTGATCAAGCGCAATGGACAGTCGGAAATCGAGCCGTTCGCCACACCGGAGGGCGCCGAAGGCACCGGTGCGTCAGCCCGATGAGCGGGCGGGCGGAACCGTTGGCGAATCGCGACAGGCCGATCAGGCACGCCGCGCGCAGTGTACACTGACGCGGATGAGCGCGCCCCAAAGCTACCCCTTGCTCGAGCAGATCGAGCTGCCCGCCGACCTGCGGCGGCTTCCTGAAGCCCAACTGCCGCAACTGGCCGATGAGCTGCGCCAGTTCCTGATCCATACCGTCAGCACGCGCGGCGGACACTTCGCCGCGGGTCTCGGCACCGTGGAGCTGACGATTGCGCTGCACTACGTGTTCGATACGCCGCAGGACCGGCTGGTGTGGGACGTCGGCCACCAGGCCTACCCGCACAAGGTGCTCACCGGACGGCGCGCGCAGCTGCACACCATCAAGCAGGAAGGGGGACTCGCCCCGTTCCCGAGCCGCGCCGAGAGCGAGTACGACACGTTCGGCGTCGGCCACTCGAGCACCTCGATCAGCGCCGCGCTCGGCATGGCCGTGGCGGCCGGCCGGGACGGCTCCAACCGGCGCGTGGTGGCTGTCATCGGCGATGGCGCCATGACCGCCGGGATGGCCTTCGAGGCACTGAACCATGCCGGCTCGCTGCCGGCGGACCTGCTGGTGATCCTCAACGACAACGACATGTCGATCTCCGAGAACGTCGGGGCGCTGTCGAATTACTTCACCGCCGCGCTGTCCGGGCGGCTCTACGCGACGCTGCGCGAGGGCGGCAAGAAGGTCCTGCGCCAGATGCCCACGGTGTGGGAGCTGGCGCGCCGCTCCGAGGAGCACCTGAAGGGCATGGTGCTGCCCGGCACGCTGTTCGAGGAGCTCGGCTTCAACTACATCGGCCCGCTCGACGGGCACGACGTTCGCGCGCTGGTCGGCACGCTGCGCAATCTGCGCAAGCTGCACGGCCCGCAGTTCCTGCACGTCGTCACCCGCAAGGGCAAGGGCTACGCGCCGGCCGAGGCCGACCCGATCAAGTGGCACGGTCCCGGTCCCTTTGATCCGGCGAGCGGCACGATCTTCAAGGAAGCCGCGCGCGGCCCCTCGTACTCGCAGATCTTCGGTCAGTGGCTGTGCGACATGGCCGAGCGCGACCCGCAAATCATCGGCGTCACGCCGGCGATGCGCGAAGGCTCGGGGCTGGTCGAGTTCTCCAAGCGCTTCCCCGACCGCTACTTCGATGTGGCCATCGCCGAGCAGCACGCCGTCACCTTCGCCGCGGGACTGGCGACTGAGGGGCTCAAGCCCGTGGTCGCCATCTACTCGACGTTCCTGCAGCGCGCCTACGACCAGCTCATCCACGATGTGGCACTGCAGAATCTGCCGGTGGTCTTCGCGCTCGACCGCGCCGGCCTGGTCGGCAGCGACGGGGCGACGCACCAGGGCGCCTATGACCTGTCCTTCCTGCGCTGCATTCCCAACATGGTGGTCATGGCCCCGGCCGACGAGAACGAATGCCGGCAGATGCTCTACACCGCCACCACGGTGAACGGCCCGGCCGCAGTACGCTACCCGCGCGGCACCGGCCCCGGCGTGCCGCTCGAGACGGAGTTCCACGCCCTGCCGATCGGCAAGGCGCAAGTGCGCCGCGAGGGGCGCAGCGGACTCGCCCTGCTCGCCTTCGGCCCGATGCTCGAGAGCGCGCTCGCGGTCGGCGAGCGGCTCGACGCCACCGTGGTCAACATGCGCTTCATCAAGCCGCTCGACGAGGCGCTGATCCTCGAGATCGCCGGCCGGCATGCGGCCCTCGTGACCCTGGAGGAGAACGCGGTGCAGGGCGGCGCCGGCTCGGCCGTCGCCGAGGTGCTGGCCGCCGAGGGCGTGACCGTACCGTTGATGCAGATCGGCATTCCGGACCGATTCATCGAGCATGGCTCGCGCGAATCGAGCCTCGCGGCCGCCGGGCTGGATGCGGCCAGCGTCGGCGCCGGCATCGAGCGCTGGTGGGCGCTGCAGAACCGCGCGGCAATGCGCTCGGTCGGGCGCGCCTGAGCGGCTGCGCCCGCCGCCTGCGGCCGCAGGCGTCTCCCGATCGGTATAGGTGAATTCCACCTCGATCCTGTAGGCTACGGGTATGAATCCTCCCGTCACGCCGGGCCAGGCTGCCCGCAAGAACCTCGCCGATGTCGAGGATGTGCAGGCGCGCGCCGATACGCGCCACCTGCCGATCAACCGCGTGGGCATCAAGGACATCAGCCACCCGGTGCGCGTCAAGGACCGCTCCGCGGGCGAGCAGCACACCATCGCCACGTTCAACATGTACGTGAGCCTGCCGCACAACTTCAAGGGCACGCACATGTCGCGGTTCGTGGAGATCCTGCACACCGAGCGGGAGATCTCCGTCGAATCGTTCCGCGGCATGCTCGAGAGCATGACCCGCCGGCTGGAGGCCGACGCCGGGCACATCGAGATGACTTTCCCGTTCTTCATCATGAAGCGCGCGCCGGCGACCGGCGTGGAGAGCCTGATGGATTACCGGGCGAGCCTGATCGGCGAACGGCACGACGGGGTCACCGACCTGTGGGTGCGCGTGGTGGTGCCGGTGACGAGCCTGTGCCCCTGCTCGAAGCGGATCTCGGACTACGGCGCGCACAACCAGCGCTCGCACGTGACCATCACCGCCCAGCTCGAGCGGCACATGTGGATCGAGGAGCTGATCGAGATCGCCGAGCAGGAAGCCTCCTGCGAGCTGTACGGCATCCTCAAGCGTCCCGATGAGAAATACGTGACCGAGCGCGCCTACGATAACCCGAAGTT
>JAKAZL010000015.1:0-32346 GCA_021815925.1 Pseudomonadota bacterium
GGCGCACTGAGCGCGGCACGGCCGGTGGCCGTGCTGCGCAAGCCGACCGGGGGTGCTTAGCTCAGTTGGTAGAGCGTCGCCTTTACACGGCGAATGTCGGGGGTTCGAGTCCCTCAGCACCCACCATTAGACCATTCCATGCGCTCCCGCTTTGTGCAGATATCTACAATAATCAAGCACTTGGCGCAGAATTGAAGAAACTCGGACACTGTTAGAGCTTGCGAGAGCGCACCCGATGGGGGCAGGATTGGGGGCATTGGGGCACTGGCCACGCCTGATTGGGGGCATCCTCCCATGCGCGAGACTCGCAAGCTCACAGTCCGGGCGATTGAGGCCCTGAAACCAAAGGGAAAGCCGTACAAGGCCGCTGACGGCGAGGGGCTGTACGTCGAAGTCAGCCCGGCTGGGGGCAAGCTGTGGCGGCTCAAGTACCGATTTGGGGGCAAGGAGAAGCGGCTGTCATTCGGCCCCTGGCCCGATATCACCGTGGAGGCCGCCCGCGAGAAGGCCACCGACGCACGCGCTGCCCTGCGCGACGGCAAAGACCCAGCAAGGGGGCATCGAGCCGCGCGTGGGGGCATCGAAGGCGAGACGATGGGGGCATTGGCGGCTGCCTGGGCGGCCAAGCGATCCTGGGCACCCTCGACCGAGAAGCGCGAGCGGTATTTGTTGGCGCAGTGGCTGCCTGCGCTCGGGGACATTCCGGCCCAGGCACTCACCCCGGCGGATATCCGGCCTGTCGTGCTCGGCATCGAGGCCGAGGGACACGGCGAGAGTGCCCGCCGCGTGCTGGCGCAGATTGGCCGCGTGCTCCGCTATGCCGTGGCGCTCGGGCACGCTGAACGCGATGTGGCCGCCGACCTGGGCGACGTGGTGGCCCCGGTCCCATCCGAGAAGTACGCCACCCTGACGAAGCCAGCGGAAATTGCCGAGCTCATGAAGGCGATCCACGGCTACGGCGGCGACCCGAGCACCTGCTACTGCCTGCGCATCCTGCCGCTGGTATTCACCCGGCCCGGCGAGCTGCGCAACGCCACGTGGGCCGAGTTTGACTTGGACAGCCCCGAGCCGCTGTGGCGCATCCCCGGCGAGCGCATGAAGATGCGGCGCAAGAATCCGGGTGAGCATCTTGTGCCGCTCTCGACCCAAGCGACGGCACTGCTGCGGGAGCTGCGCACGATCACCGGCACCCACCCGCACGGCCTGTTGTTTCCGGGGCTGGTGGCCGGCAAGCCGATATCCGATGCGACCCTGGGCCAAGCTCTGCGCCGGCTGGGATACGGTCCTGATCGGATCGTGCCGCATGGATTCCGCGCGATGGCGAGCACCGCGTTAAACGAGCAAGGGCACCCGCCGGACATTATCGAGCTGCAATTGGCGCACCGTGACTCAAGCGTGCGCGCGATCTACAACCGTTCGACCCGCCTGCCCGAGCGGCGGGCGATTATGCAGAGCTGGTCCGACTACCTGGATGCGCTGCGCACCGGCGCAAACGTGGTGGCGTTCCGCAGGCCGGCGGGCGCATAGAGCGATCTACTGCTCAACTCATATACAATTCAAAGCAACCAATAATAAACACGGCGGGCCAGATCATGCCTGATTTCAATGATGGTGATGATGGCGAGACGACTGCAACAGACAACGACGTACTTTCCAGATTGCAGCTCGAGGCAGAACGGCTTTTAACAGATACACTGGTTTGCTGCCCACCTACAAAATGGACTGGCGATGGAATGCGAGAGCAATTCGGAACCGCGCGCGACTCTCACACCGAAGAAGAACTACGCGCAGTCAAACGATCAAGCGCCATGGAATCCATACGGGCGCTCATGGAGACGGCGGCAACCCAGAAGGGCCCTTTCGGCGCACGAACGGCGCGGGACCTAGCTATCAATTTCTTCAGATCATCCGGAACAATACTCCGTCTACGGGTTGGTGAGCTTGAACGTCGACGCGAAATTCAGTCAAATAACAAGACTCCACTCGACCACGTACCGGCGGTACTGCCGTCTCGCATCGTTCTATGGGACAGACCGCACATCACCTTTGGTGGGCGAAGCGATGGACGGGACTCCATGGAATGCGTCAACCGCGACGAACTTGTTGGGGTAGCCACGAAATTCTATCAAACTGGCATCCGATGCATCTGGTTCGAGAAGATGCTCATTGAAGCGCTGGTGTGCGCTGAAGTGTATGCGACCATAAAGCACATGAAAACAACTCCAAGCTTTTTGACACAATCTCCATCAATCTTGAAAACATTGGTATGTACATTCGCATTTTCAAAAAGCCGGGGAGGCAACCCCTCATATCAATTTTTTTCTACTCTTGGGGATGCCGCTATTGTCGCCGCGAAATTTGTCTTGTGGACGTTCCTTTTCTGGATGGCCTATGTTGACTTCAATAAGCCGGATTCTGGAGTAATGCCTCTTTTATGGTTGTCGATTCTCGGACTGTACGGGTTAAATGCCACCGGAAAATGGACTGTACACAGAATCGCCAGTTGGGCAAAGCCCAACCCGACCTTTGCGTCTCTCATTGAGGATCATCGGTTTATGCGCGCCTTTTCCTCCTTGGCGGCAGTTCATAAGGAAGTGATCTCTCCATGCATGTCGACGACGGTTGTCAGAGACTTGGTTCGTCGTGCGTTTGCGAAACATGCGTTCGTCGATCATGCAGTGACTGCTTATCTAGACCGCGCTATTGCGGCTGGCGAGTACCTATGGAGCTAAAGGCAGCCCCTCGAATTGGGACGACGCTGGTTCTCCGGAGAAAACTCGCGCGACAAAACCCGCTGCGCCTAGCTCGACGGGGCGAAAAGCCGGAATCCTGACCGGTCTGGTGCGGCGGCTCTCAATCAGGAGGTGCACAGGAGCGCATCATGCCGATTCACAAGCACCAAGCTACCGATGGTCCCGAAATCGCCTTGAAGCCGGGAACACTTCGGGTTGGAATCCAGGACGTGCCGCGCCTCATTGCGGAGGCGTTATATCCGCAAGACGCCTGCACCGGGTCGGTGACCGTCGCCCACCTGACCAAGGTTGTAAACGGCAACCCCTTCGGCGAACGGCCCACCGCCGAGGAATTGGACACGCTGAACAGGACGGTATGGGCAAACCTGCCGTCCTATGTAGACGGCATAACCGCCGAAGAATGGGCACGCTATGACGCAACATTCCACGCCGCTAAGGATCGCCTGGCGTGGGAGCTAATGCCGACCATACTGAATCCCGGCTACAACGGCGATGGCGGCGCGATGATGCGCGCACAAGCCGAAAGCGAGCATCAGGTCATGCTCGGTAAAGCATTGGTAGGGGGCCAGCTGACCGCCATCACGCATGCCGGAGCACCTGTCCTGAACCCGTTTCTGGTGCACGGTGTATTTGTCTCAGTCCGCGAACTGGAACGCTACCTGGTGGAACTGCCGCTGCCAATCGCGCTGCGCATCGGTGAACCGGAAGTGGAGGAATCGGAACCGCCGCCACGTGCGCTGCCAGTAGGCGAACAGCATGCAGAAGTCGTGCTGGCTGCGATCCGCGCTGCCGGCCATGACCCGATGGCGCTGCCGCCGACCGCACCCGGCACGTCTGGCGTGAAGGCTGCCGTCCGCGCCAAATGCAAATTGACGGACGCCCAATTCAATCACGCATGGAAGGCTCTCCGCGCGGCGAAACGAATCAAGGAACGCATATAGCGGACCCTGGGCAAAGCACCTTGGGCAAAAATTGCCCAGGGCCCACGGTTGACCTGCCCACGGTCCACTGAAACAACATTCTGGCCGACCCCAACGGGTCCGAGGCAGCGCAGAACCCGGCAATACTGCCGAACTGGCCGCGCCTCGACGAGAGGTTTGGCCATGAAGAAATCCACACTACGGCGCGCGCCTGACGCGCCAACAAGTTCGCGCGACTTCGACCCCGGCGCACTGCACGACGATATGCTCGTCGGCTCCGCGAAGGCTGCCCGGTTTCTCGGGCTGCCGGACAGCACCTTTTTCATGCTGCGCAAGAAGATGGGCCGAGATTTCCCTCGACCGGCAATCACCAGCGGACGGCCCCGCTATCGCGTGGGTGCGCTGCGGGAATGGCTGCGTCGCATGGAATCTGAGAGCAATGGAGGCGCAGCGTGACCGACGCTACCCCACGCCCGTCGGACGAGCGCCTGCGGGCGGATTCGGCATGGCTCCGCGCCGAGCTTGACGCTGAGGATGCAGGGGACGCGCATGCAATGCTCGATCCACCGACGCCGCTGATCCGATCTACCCCGCCGGCTGCGCCGTACCCGATAGACGCTCTCGGCCCGATACTGGCACCTGCCACGCGTGCGATTGCCGAGATTGTGCAGGTTCCCGCTGCATTGGCGTCTAACAGTGTGTTGGCGACCGCCGCGCTGGCGGCGCAATCGCATGCCGACGTTCAGACCTTGGGCGGCCTGCGTCCGCTCTCGCTGTTTGTTCTGACTATCGCACAGTCCGGTGACCGAAAGACTGCGGCTGATGATGTGGCGCTGCGCCCCGTGCGCGAGCACACCAAGCACCTGCATGCCGAGTACACCAAGAGCATCTTGGAATGGGAGATTGGTCAAGAGTCGCTGAAGTTCAACCGCTCGAAGGCTCGAAAGGATGCGGAATCCGGGGATGCCTACGCCGACGCTATTAAGAAAATCGCCGCGACCCCCAAGCCCCGTGCGCCCTGGCTGATCTGTAGCGAACCGACCGCCGAGGGGCTGATGCGCTCGCTGGCGGATGGGCAGTACGGCCAGGGAATCTACACCGACGAAGGCGGCCAGTTTCTCGGAGGGCACGCTATGTCGGAGGATGCCGAGTTGCGCAGCATTGCCATGCTCTCGAAGGCCTGGCAGGGCGCGCCGCTCGACCGCGTGCGGGCGACTGACCGCGAGCACATCATCCTGTACGGGCGGCGGTTGAGCATGCACCTCCTGGTTCAACCGGACGTGGCAAATCGCATGCTTGGCAAACCGCTCTACCGCTCGCAAGGGTTTCTCGCGCGCTGGCTAATCACTGCCCCTGACTCGCTGGCCGGCACTCGGCTACACGATCCGACACGGCCCGACCCTTGCGACGATCCGCGCATCGAAAAATTCTGGGACGCCGTGGCCGCGCTGCTCAACCGATCGGCAAGCGAGGATGCCGAGCACGGCGGCCTGAACCCGCCTGTGCTAACGCTATCGCCGGAGGCGCGTGCGCTGCTGGTGGCGGCATACAATGAAACGGAAACGGCCCAAGCCCGGAACGGAGAGTTGGTGGCGATCCGAGAGTGGGCGAGCAAGAGTGCAGAGCAAGCCTGCCGCATCGCCGGCATCCTGACCCTGATTGCAGATCCGGACGCTCACCTTGTGACGGTAGAGGCGATGACCGGGGCGCTCACCGTGATGCAGTTCCACCTCGGCGAGTACGCCCGCCTGATCGGCTCGGCGGATGTGCCCGAGCACATCCTGCGTGCCGCTCGGCTGCTGGAATGGATCAAGGAAAAGCGGCTGCGCACGCTGACCCCGCGAAAAGTGATGCAGTACGGGCCGGGCGGCATCCGCCACGGCTCTGCAGCCAAGGAAGCACTACGGGCGCTGGCTGAGCATGGCTGGCTATCGACCGAAGATGGGAAAACCTACCGCGTGCATCCGGCGACCTTCGCAACGGAGGAAACCGTATGAGCTTCACTCTGAAGTGCCTACTAGCCGACGAAGATGATCACTCGGGCCGGCCTGCTACTGCTACACCTGCCACACCTGCTACGCAATCGAGGCCGGACGTGCTGCCAAGCCGGGAACCTGCAGCAGATGTAGCGAATGTAGCAGTAGCAACGCACCCGACCGGTGCGTGCGCAACGTGCGCGCACTTCCGCGCCGAGTCCGGTAAGTGCCCGGACGGCTGGTGCCGCAAGCACTGCACCGAGACCTGGGGCGCGTATGCGGACGGCTGCGCCGATGGCTGGACCCCGGCTGACACTGCTGCCCGCGAGCTCGAACGGCGGCGAGCGCGCCTCGTGGACAATCTGACAGCGCACCCCGAGGCGCGGTTCTCGTTTGACGTGCAGGGAGCATCACCGACTGCCCTGGCGAACGGCCCGGTTAGCGTCATGCTCGGCCTGCGCACGGCGGGCGGTTCCATCGTCACCGGCGAGGCTCGCATACCGGCGAACCGCTGGCCTGGGATTACGCTGTTCAACGAGCACCTGCGGATGGCCGCCGAGAGGCTACCGTCGTGACAGACGGCGCGAACGTCCCCTGTTGGTTGCCGTGATAGGCACTGTGACGGACCGGGACCGATCGGGCACGGCATGATTTCTGCCACTGCGCCGCGCCTTTCCGCCCGTGTCTACATCACGGATTCGCCCCACAGGGGGGGAGGCTCGCACATCCACGCGCCATTTACGTAACCACAAGCACCGTCTGGCAGAGGCGTCGGCCCTGCTGTCGCCTCACACTTCTCCGCCAAATTCAGAAGTGACGCGTTTTGATTCTGCTGCTCACGGAGCCGGATGACCGCGAGTCGGTAATACGGTCGGCGGGGAGAACATTTTGCGCCGCGCGCAGCAAGCACATTTGCAATCTGTTCGCCAGTCGCAACCGGCCCGAACAGCCCTCGGATCGACACGGCATCGCCTGTTATGACTGACTGCGCATAATCCACACAAAGGCTCTGAGTATCCCTCCTAGCCAAGATCGTCGAAGCGTCGACGCATCCTGCAAGCACGGTAAGGATGACAATAGCAGCAATTAAGCACCGCATGGAGTTCCCCGCGTTCCATTTGGTTGCCGATTATTGCGCGGAGAGCACGACAGCCGCAAAAAGGTCCCGAAAAAGATGAAAACTATAATGAGGCAACAATGGTATGCGTGAACCGAACTTATGGGCTGCTTGTTGACTGCGCCTAGCGGAGCCGCAAGCGCATCCTGGCGCCGCATTCATCCCCGCTAGCGTTGATCGGGCATCCCGGCGTGCTGGTGGAGCTGCGCGAAGTCGGACCCGAGGAATGCGACGGAGCGGGCGAGAAATACCGCCTGCGATGGCGGCGCGTCGTGACGCAAGACGGTCACGACGATGACGTGCGCGCCGCCCTGCGCGAGCTGCGCCGGCGGGGTCTGTACGCTGGCCCGCTGCTTGGCGATGAGCTGCCGCCGGAACCCGGCTCGACCCGGCGCGGCGTGCCGGCTGATTACGATGGCAGCGACCCGAGCCTGTGCAATGCGCGCTGCGTCACCGGCAGACCGTGCCGAGCACTGGCGCTGCCGAACGGGCGATGCGTCCGGCACGGCGGCAAGTCGACGGGACCACGGACACCCGAGGGCAAGCGGCGGAGCGTGGCCAATTTGGTAAAGGCGCGTGAGGTACTGGCCCGGAGACGGCAGGCCGGCGCGGCGTGAGTTGCCTACCTTTTCCGGCCATTGCACCCATGGCGTGCGCGCGCGTGCGCGTTGAGTTTGTGTACTGCCCCTGGGGCTGCCTATAGGGAGTCAGCTCCAATCCGGCCCGCAGAATCATCGGTTTGGGTATCGAATCAAATGGGTCAAGAAAGACGATAACCGCGATCCGACACCGCGCCGGCCGCACGATCCCTGCCCTGCTGGCCGATCACCGGCACGGCCACCTTCCCGAGGATCGAGCACCCCGACCTGCGCGGTATCGCGCGGTAGAATCCCGCGCCGTCTGGGCCGCGCGAACCTGTGCCGGATGGGGGCATAAATGGGGGCAGTTAGATTTCGTTGGATTCACAAAAGACTATGGAATAAGGTATTTTTGTCGGACATTAGAGTCCCTCAGCACCCACCATATCAGCGGTGTGACCCGAACCTGCCGCTCCCACCCCTTTGCGCGCGGAGCGCGATACGGCAGGTCGGAGACACCGATGGCAATGCTTCCATCGGTGGCGTGTCCGTTGCAAGTCGAGGGTCCAGCGAGAGGCGCTGCACAGGGACAGGGGAGCCGCCGAAGCGGCATTCCTGTCCTCCAGGGCAATCGCCAGGCGCATTGTCCATCTCCCGATCATTCTGGATCGCCCTCGGTGGTGATCGGACCGGACTCGAGCGTCTACGGCTTGCGGGCGAGGGTAAGGTGCCATCGAGCTTTCCTGTAATGGACTTTGCCAGCGGGTCGTTTGCCGCTGCCGCGGTCTCAATCGCAGAGTTCGCGACGGAAGCGGATGACGGTCCCACTGTTGCGGTCGATCGCCGTCCATGAAGCGCCGCTAGCTGATCCCGGCAATCACCGACAGCTGCTTGCGGCTGAAGCGGTACTGCAGCACCGGAGTCTCATCCTTCAGGGCCCGGGTTCTCGCGCGACAAGGTCTCTCGGACAGACCCGACTCGTCTATGGAGACGATGACTCGGCCTGCTCGCGCAGCGATTTTCTTTCATGCGGGTCACCTCTCGGCCTTCCAGGTGCGGATCGCCGCCTCGTCGCGCACACGCGTCGGAGCGGCTGGCAGTGTGGCGATCGCAGCGGACCGGGTATCATCGTACTCGCGCGACAACGAGCCTGACGACTGAGGTGCCCAGATGACGCTGCAATCCCCAACCGTGTTCGACGAGGAGGCGTGTCGCCGGTCCCGGGAAGACTTCCCCTCGTTGTCACGGACCTGCAACGGCCATCCGGTCGCATTCCTCGACGGGCCCGGCGGCACGCAGGTGCCGCGCCCCGTCATCGAGGCCATCGTCGATTGCTATCACCATCGGAATGTGAACACGCACGGCAGCTTCCAGCCGTCGGCGGAGCTCGACAGGCGAATGCTGCAAGCACGGGGCGCGGTCGCGGATCTGCTCGGGGCGCCGAGTTACGAGCAGATCTCCATCGGCCAGAACATGACGACGCTCGCCTTTTCCCTGTCGCGCGCAATCGGTCGGACGATCCGCCCGGGTGAGGAGGTTCTGATCACGCAGTTGGACCATGAAGCGAATCGCGGCCCGTGGCAATCGCTGCAGGAGCGGGGGGCCGTCGTGCGCGAGGTGCCCTTGCTGCCCACCGGCGAGTTGGACTATGCGCAGATGCGCAGACTGATCAGCGAGAAGACCCGGCTGCTGGCACTGGGATGCTCCTCCAATGCCATCGGGACCGTCAACAATTTGGCATTGGCTCGTGAGCTGACGCGGAATGTTGGCGCATTACTCATCCTGGACGCAGTGCACTATGTGCCCCATTTTCCGGTGGATGTGCAGCAACTCGATCCGGATTTCCTGTTGTGCTCGGCCTACAAGTTCTACGGCCCGCACATCGGCATTTTGTATTCGCGCCCAGGCGCATTGGATAAATTGCCGACCGACAGACTGATCGTACAGGACGATATCGCGCCGTATCGGATTGAGACGGGTACGCTGAATCACCCGGCGATCGAGGGTGTCGGCGCGGCGGTCGACTACCTGGCGCGGTTTGGCCGTGGCGCGACCCGGGCGGACCAGGTGCACGATGCCATTGCGGCGATTTCCGTCTATGAGCACAAATTGGGTGAATTTCTGTGGTCGGCCCTGGAGGAGTTGCGCGGTGTTCGCCTGTGGGGCGTCAAGTTCTCGGAGCGGCTGCGCGCGCCGACCGTCTCGTTCACCATCGATGATGTCGACCCCGCCGTCATTGCAAAATCCCTCGATGAGGTCGGTATCTGTGTCTGGGACGGAAATTTCTATGCGCCCCGGCCCGTTGAGATCTTGAACATTCCGGGTCGGGCGCTGCTGCGGGTGGGAATCTCCATGTACAACACCCGGGAAGAGGTCGAGCGGCTCATCGCGTGCGTCGCGGCGCTGGCGCGCGGCAAACGAGGAATCGTGAGATGAAAGAGCGCGTGGCGTTGGTGACCGGTGGCGGTCGCGGGATCGGGCGCGAGGCGGCGCTACTGCTGGCGAAAGCCGGAGTGCGTGTGATGGTCACGGCGCGCAGCGCCACCGAGCTGCAGACCGTGGGACTCGACTATGTTGCGGCCGATCTTGGCACCGCCGAGGGGTGCGCCCTGGCCGTTGCCGAGACCGAGCGACGATTGGGTCCCATTGACTTGCTCGTCGTGAACCACGGCATCGGCTCGGCCCATGAGCGGCTGGTGTGGGAGCAGGATCCCAAGGTTTGGCGCGAGACGATGCGCATCAATCTCGATGGTCCGTTCGAGCTCGCGCGACTGACAGTCGGTGGCATGTGTACCCGCGGCTTTGGCCGTCTCGTATTCACCAGCTCGACGGCCGGCGAGAAGGCGGAGCGCTCCGGCAGCGCCTATACCGCCTCAAAGCATGGCTTAATAGGTCTTGCGCGCGCGGTCGCGCAGGATGCTGGGCCGTTCGGAGTCACCTCCAACGCAGTGTTGCCCGGCTGGGTACGAACGGCAATGGCCGAGCGCTCGGCGCAGACGGAAGCCGCGCGACGCGGTATCAGCGTCGAGCAAGTGTGGGATGAGCGCGCCGCGATCTATCCGCAGAAGCGGGTATTGGAGCCGATTGAAGTCGCGCAGGTGATCGCATTCCTCTGCAGCGACGCGGCGGGGGGCGTGAACGGCGAGGCCATCACCGTGGCCCTGGGCGGCATCTGGTAGCGTTGGGACATCACCGACTGGAGTACGGCATCTTCTGTGCACGCGGAGGGGGCGGGCCGGCAACGGCAATGCGTGCGGCAAGGGCGGTCAGCGCCTCAGGTAAGGCCGGGAAGCGCGGTACGGCTTCACGAGCTTGGCGCAGCGGATTGAGGGGTTTGCCGCGGATGTGCACCGGGCGCGAGGCAAAGCACCAGCACCAGAGTCACCGCGCAGGCCGGTACGCGCGATGATCTGGGCAGGCGCTGCGTGCGCGCCGGCGCCATCGCTCAGTGCGCTCGCGAACCGGCTGGGGTGCGACGACCCGCGCGGCTGAGAGGACATCAGACTCTGGCGGTTCCGGTCGTGCGCGAGTCAGCACGGTCCCGTCGCGGCGCCCTCTGATGGGTTCGCCGCGATGCGGCTCTCGAGGGGGCTGCAGGCTCTCATGCTGAAGGAGCCTGCCTCGGGTGAAAATCAGCGTTGGGCTAAACGAGGCCTATCGGCCTTGGCAGGGGGAATCTCGGGGCTTGAGTCCCTCGGCACCCACCATCACGGTCCGGGTTCGCTCCGCCGGCCTGCCTCGCTCCGACCCGCCGGGGGCTGCGGGATCCCGCGTCTCTCGCGGGGCTGCGCCCCGGATCCGCCCGTCACAAAACTGCGCTTTCTCCGGTGGGCATCTTGAGCGTACTCTTGCGCCTTCGACTATAAAGGGGGGCGTCGATGCTCGAGGATCAAGCGATTTTGGCGGGCGCGCGCCAGGCGAGCTCGCTCGCCGGTGTGGATCTGCGGCGCACCGCCGCCAATCCCGACTACTGGTATCCGCTGGCCTGGTCCGATGAGGTCAAGCCTGGGAAGATCATCGGCCGCCGCTTTGCCGGTGATCCGATCGCGCTGTACCGCGGTGCGAGCGGCACAGTCTTTGCGCTCGAGGATCGCTGTGCCCATCGGCAGGTCCCGCTGCACCTCGGCGTCGTCACCGGCGATGCCCTCAAGTGTCACTACCACGGCTGGGCGTACGACTGCTCGGGCAAGTGCACGGACGTGCCGTACCTCGGCAAGGAGCGCCGGCCCAATGGGGTGCGCAGCTACCCGGTGCGCGAGGTCGACGGGCTGATCTTCGTCTTCCCGGGCCGGCCCGAGCTGGCCGAGGCGCGCCTGCCGGCCTCGCTCGGCTCATCGCAGCGCCGCGATTACAAGACGCGCCGCCTGAACCGCGAGGTGGCCTGCCACTACACGTTCATGCACGAGAACCTGTTCGACATGAACCACCAGTTCATGCACCGCAAGCAGATGGGCTCGATCCGCGCGAGCTGCCTGGGACGCCAGCACGGCGAGGGGTGGGCGCAGGTCGAGTACAGCTTCAGCCGCACCGAAGGAAAGTCCTCCGTCGGCGAGCGCGTCATCGTCGACCTGATGCGCACACGCGGGGATGAGCATCAGGACTTCCGTGACCACATGCGGATCCGCACCGATTATCCCTCCCAGAGCCTGAAGGTCTGGGTCGGACGCAACATCCAGCAGACCCAGGATCCGGTGCTCGACGTGTGGCTGTGCTACACGCCGCTCGATGCCGAGCAGCGCACCAATCGCACCTTCGGCTATCTGTCGGTGAAAAAGCCTCCGATCCCCGGCCTGATCCACCTCGCCTGGCCGTTCGTCGTCTGGTTCACCGAGAACATCTTCCGCGAGGACAAGGACATCGTCGAATACGAGCAGCGCGCCCACGACGCGCAGGGCAGCGATTGGAACAACGAGGTGTTCCCGCCGCTGCGCGATCTGCGCGAGGTGCTGGCCCGCTGCGGCGTACCGCTCTGATCCGGCTGCCGTGAGACGCCCGCCGCAGCGTCCCACGGCAGCTCGTGCGCGCCTGAGTGTGCGCCCGAGCGGGCGGTGGCGTGTCCGCCGGGTTGCGCGCAGCCCGTATCGACACCGGCCCGCCACGGGCGTATCAGGTCGTGCATGAACGCGCTGCACCATCTCAAGGTCGAGCCCGGCGATCGCGTGAAGCTCGCCGAGATCGATCCGGCCTACAAGGGCCGCCATCCGGACCGCGCCTCGGCGGCCGAGGAGATCGAGCACTACAGCCAGCGGCTGCGGGCGCTGCAGGAGCTGCTCTACGCCGAGGGCCGCCGCTCCCTGCTGATCTGCCTGCAGGCCATGGATACCGGCGGCAAGGACGGGGTCATCAACCATGTGCTCGGCGCGATGAACCCGCAGGGGTGCCGCGTGGCGCACTTCCGCCGTCCGTCGGCCGAGGAGGCCGCGCACGACTTCCTCTGGCGCGCCCATCGAGCCGTGCCGGCGCGCGGGGAGGTGGTGATCTTCAACCGCTCGCACTACGAGGACGTGCTCGTCGCGCGCGTGCATGAGCTGGTGCCCAAGGCCGTCTGGTCGGGGCGCTACGAGCAGATCAACGAATTCGAGCGCACGCTCGCCGAGGCCGGCACGCTGATCCTGAAGTTCTACCTGCACATCTCCGGCGACGAGCAGCTCGAGCGGTTCAAGGCGCGGCTCGACGACCCGTCCAAGCACTGGAAGATCAGCGAGGCCGATTACACCGAGCGGCCGTTCTGGCCGCAGTATCAGCGCGCCTACGAGGAAGCGCTCTCGCGCTGCAGCACGCAGATCGCGCCGTGGTACGTCATTCCGGCCAACCACAAGTGGTTCCGCGACCTCGCCGTGGCGCGCATCGTCGTCGAGCGGCTCGAGGCGATGGATCTGCGCTATCCCGAGGCCAGCGTCGACCTGGCGCGGATCCGCCGTCAGTACCACGCGGCGGCCGCGAAGTAGTCCGACACGGCGATGCCGGCCCGGGCGTTTGCTCGATCCGCGTGCCCCGGCGGAGTAGGATGCGACACCCGCCGGCCGAACGTCCGCAGCGGCGCGGGCCCGGGCCGCTATGACAGCGCGCCCGCTGGATCTGCGACCGGCTCACCGTGGAGGACACCCCGCATGCCCCGTCACCTTGCCCCGCTGCTTGTCTCGGCCGTGCTGGCCCTGGCGCCGACCGTCCATGCGGCGACCGCAAAGACCCCGGGCCCGATCCCGGTTCCCCAGGTACGCCGCTCGGTGACCCACGCCAGCGTGCTGATCGACGGGCAGCGCATCAACTACACCGCCACCGCCGGTACGATCATTCTGAAGGACAAGGCCGGCAAGGCCACGGCGAGCATGTTCTACGTGGCCTACACCGAGGACGGCGTGCACGATCCGGGCAAGCGTCCGCTGACCTTCGCCTACAACGGCGGACCGGGGTTTGCCTCGGCGCTGGTGGATATCGGCGGTTTCGGTCCGCGCCGCATCGACTGGCCGGCCCCCGGTGAGGCCGCCGCCGCGCAGCCCCCGTACCGTCTGGTGCCGAACCCGGACAGCATTCTGAAGGCCACCGACCTGGTATTCATCGACGCGGTCGGCACCGGCTACAGCCGCATCGTCGGGGTCGGCAAGCCGCAGATGTTCTACGGCATCGACGGCGACGCCCGGGCCTTCACGCAGTTCATCGAGCGTTACATCCAGCAGAACGACCGGTTCGAGTCGCCGAAGTTCCTGCTCGGCGAGAGCTACGGCACGACGCGCTCGGCGGTGCTCGCGCAGGATCTGGTCGGCAAGGGGGTCTACCTGGACGGGGTGATCCTGTGCTCCACGGTGCTCGATTTCGCGACCCTGAACAACACCCCGGGCAACGATCTGCCCTACGAGCTGTATCTGCCCTCGTACGCGGCGGTGGCGTGGTATCACCACCGGCTCGATCCCGAGCCGCAGGACCTCGCGACCTTCGTGCAGCGGGTCGAGCGCTTCGCCGGCGGGCCGTATGCCCACGCGCTGTTCGAAGGCGCGGCGCTGCCCGCCGCGCGGCGGCAGCAACTCGCCGCGCAGCTGGCCCGCTACACGGGCCTGCCGGCATCACTGTGGTTGCGCGCGGATCTGCGCATTCCGCTGTCGGTCTTCCAGCGCAGCGTGCTCGGCAACCGCGCGAGCACGGGGCGGTTCGACGCGCGCTTCAGCACCCCGCAGCTGCAGCCGCTCGAGCCCGAGCAGGGCGACTCGGCCGCCGGGGCGGCGACGACGGCGATCTGGGGTGCGCTCAGCGCCAGCTTCGATGCGTACCTGCAGCACAACCTGGGCTACCACAGCGACCGCCTGTACGTGCAGAGCAGCGCGAGTGCGTTCCGGGCCTGGGACTGGAACCACTACCAGCCGCCGCTGAGTGCGCTCGACGAAGGGGTGGGCAGCAGCACGAGTCTGGCGCGCGTGCGCAACGTGGCGCCGGCGCTGGCTCGGGCCATGAGCAATGATCCGGCCATGCAGCTGATGCTCAACAACGGCTGGTTCGACATGGCGACGCCGTTCTTCGCAACCAACTACACCATTGCCCACATGGGGCTGCCGGCGGGGCTGCAGGGCAATATCCACGAGTATTACTACCCGGTCGGGCACATGCTGTACCTGAACCCTGCGGTGCTGCCGCAGCTGGCGCACAACATCGACGCCTTCATCACCGGGGCGACCCGGCGGGAGTGATCGCCCGGCGCACCGCCCGGTCCGTCAGCTCGCGCGCGGGATGTCCAGTCCGCGCGCGACGGCCGGGCGTGCCAGGAACCGCTCCAGTGCACGGGTGACCCGCGGGAAAGCCTCGATGCCGACCAGCGCGCCCGCATCGTACAGACCGATCAGGTTGCGCACCCAGGGGAAGATGGCGATGTCGGCGATGCTGTAATCCTCGCCCGCGATCCACGCGTGGCGCTCGAGCTGTCCCTCCAGCACCCCGAGCAGCCGTCGCGACTCGGCGACGTAGCGGTCGCGCGGCCGCTTGTCCTCGATCTCCCGCCCCGCGAAGTGGTGGAAGAACCCGACCTGGCCGAACATCGGGCCGATGCCGCCCATCTGGAACATCAGCCACTGGATGACGGTATAGCGCTCGGCGGCGTTGGCGCTCAGCAAGCGCCCGGTCTTCTCGGCGAGGTACACCAGGATCGCGCCGGACTCGAACAGCGCGAGCGGCTCGCCGAGCGGGCCATTCGGGTCGAGGATGGCCGGGATCTTGTTGTTCGGATTGAGCGAGCGAAACTCGCTCGAGAGTTGCTCCTGGCGTGCGAACTCCACGCGGTGCGCCTCGTACGGCAAGCCGATCTCCTCCAGCATGATCGAGACTTTCACCCCGTTCGGCGTCGGCAGCGAATACAGCTGCAGCCGGTCGCTCTGCCGTGCAGGCCACTTGCGGGTGATGGGAAAGGCATTCGCATCGAACATGGCGGCTCCCGTGATGCCTCGCTGCGCGACAGGCAGCGCTTGCGGCGTCCCAGGATGAGCGCGCCGCGTCGGCGCGGCAAGCGCGCCGGTGCACGCTTGCCGGGGCCTGTGGGCGAGTCCATCATGGCCGCCTCGTGCCTGCGACAGTACACGGAGGATCGGACATGACGCGAAGGGCCCACGCTCGTCGGTGCGCTGCGACGATGGTGCTGCTGGCGGCGGCACTGCTGAGCGCGGCGCAGGCAGCGTCCGAGGCGCCGCTCACCCTTCGCACGAGCAGTTATATCGAGCGGACGTGGAGCACGCTCACGCGCTCCGCGACGTCCTGCGCGTCCTACCCCAGCCGGCCGCATCAGCACGGCCGGGTGCTCTATCTGCCGCACGACCTGCCCAGGCCGGCGACGGTGCGCCGGCTGCAGGCGACCTGCCACGTGACCGTCCTGCGACTGCCGGTGCGCATCGCGCGGCTCGGCGCGCTCGATCCGGCCACGCTCTCGCATCCCGGCCTGCTGTACCTGCCGAACCCCTACGTGGTGCCCGGCGGCTTCTTCAACGAGATGTTCGGCTGGGACAGCTATTTCATCGAGCTCGGGCTCATCGCCGATCACCGCGATGCGCTCGCGCGCGGCATCGTCGAGAACTTCCTGTTCGAGGTGAGGCATTACGGTGCGGTTCTCAATGCCAACGCCACGTTTTCCCTGACGCGCTCGCAGCCGCCGTTCCTCGGCGAGATGATCCGCGCAATGCTGCGCGACCCGGCGGCCTTTCCCAATCCCGGGGCGGCCACGACCTGGCTGCGCGACGCCTATCCGCTGGCGGTGAAGGACTACTCGACGTGGGAGCGTCGTGAGCATCTCGCCGGCGACACCGGGCTCGCACGCTACTTCGATTACGGCGGGCACGGCCCGGCGATCGAACTGCGCAGCGCGGCGTACTACCGGGGCGTCATCCGCTTTCTCATCGCCCATCCGGGCGAGGACCGCGGCTACCTGGTCCGCTCCCCACCGCATCCGGCGGCCGCCGAGCGGGCCCGCCTGGCGCAGGTGAGCTGCGATCTCACTGCCTCACGGGTCTGCGCACGGGCCTGGTACGGGGGCTATCGGCTCACCGGCAAGTTCTACCGCGGCGATCGGGCCATGCGCGAGTCGGGATTCGATACGACCTTCCGCTTCGGGGCCTTCAGTGGCTCGACGATCGACTATGCGCCGGTGGGATTGAACAGCCTGCTGTACCGCTACGCACGCGATCTCAGCGCCTTCGCGCGCCGGCTGGGGCACCCGCGGGCCGCGCGAGACTGGGCCGCGGCGGCCGCGGCGCGCAGGCATGCCATCAATACGTATCTGTGGAATGCCCGACTCGGCGAGTACACCGATTACGACTTCGTGACCCAAAAGCGATCCTATTATGCGTTCGTGACGACCTTCTACCCGCTGTGGGCCGGGGTCGCCTCGCGCGCACAGGCCGGCGCGGTGCGCGATAACCTGCCGCTGTTCGAGCGCAAGGGCGGGCTTGCGACCAGCGACTACGCGAGCGGCGCGCAGTGGGATGCGCCGTTCGGCTGGGCGCCGACCAACTGGCTGGCCGTGGCGGGACTCGAGGCGTACGGCCATCACGCCGCTGCGCGGCGCATCGCCCGGCGGTTCAGCGCCACGGTCGAGCGCGGCTTCGCGCGCGACGGCACGATCCGCGAGAAATACAACATGGACACCGGTAGCGCCCACGTCAGGATCACCGCCGGTTACACCCAGAACGAGACCGGCTTCGGCTGGACGAACGCGGTCTTCGTGTTGATGCAGCAGATGCTGGCGGCGCCGTCGGGCCGGCGGTGAACCCACCGGTGGGCGAAGGCACGCCGGGCGCGAATGCGCTAAGGTGCGATGCTTTATTCGCCGCGTCGGGCGGCGGACCGGCGATCTCAGCTCGCCTCAATAGGCGAAGTAGGGGCCCGTCCCGCCGCTGGTCGTCGCCCCGTAGAAAGCGACGAACACGTTGCGTCCGAAGAAGAACGGCAGGCCGAAGTCGAACGAGCAGTTCGTCGCGCTGTTGGGGCAGTACGAGGACTGATTGCCGGCGTTCGCGCCGATATCGTCGTACGCGGCGTTGCTCGGGTAACTGTTGAACTCCGTGGCGGCGTTCGCAATGGTGAAGTCGACGCTCGACAGCACCCCGTTCTGACCGGAGTTGGTCGCCGAGAGCTGCAGCGTGCTGCTGGGGCAGAACCAGTTGCCCTGGGTGACGCAGGTGTCCGGTATGGAGCTGTCGTTGAAATAATAGGCGTTCGAGCCGGTGTCGAAGAACGAGGAGGTCAGCGCCTGGCCCTTGTAGGTCGTGGTGATGTCGCCGTAGTTGTCGGCCGTCAGCACGTTCTGCGTGGTGAGGGTGTTGTTGCCCTCCGTGCCGATGCCGAAGACCAGCGAGCCGCTGACCGAGGCGGCCGTGCCCGTGGAGCCCAGCGGGGGCAGCTCGACGATCACCCCGTTGTTGTCGGCCTGGAAGTAGACCACCGGGTCGGTGACCTGCGAGGCGATGGCGAGCGTGGTCTGTGAGCAAGCGGTGGTGGTCGGGCAGGCGTAGTAATCACCGTTCGAGACCACCTGTGCGCAGCTCGAGCCGCAGTCCTGCGCGAAGACACCGACGCCGATGATGCCGTTCGCGCCGAAGGTCGCCACCGTGTCTTCCTGCGTGCCGGTGCCCGAGCAGAGGCTCGGCACGGTCTGGTAGTTCGGATCGCCGATCACCTGCATCGGTACGCTCGCGGCCGACTCGCTGCTGACGTCGACGTCGGCGATATCGACCGGCCCCCAACTGTAGCCGTCGACGAACTGCGTGCACTCGGCGACGGGATTGCCGCCGACCGTCTCGTGCGGCAAGGGCAGCGAGAAGGGCTGTCCGGAGGTGTCGGTGGCATCCGCCAGGATGCGCAGCCCGTACGAGCCGCTGTCGACCTCGATGTGATCGAACGTCTGGCACTGCGAGGTGCCCGGCACGCACACCGTGAGCGTGATGTACGGGATGTCGACCGCGCCGCTGCAGGTGGCGCACGTCGGGCCGGAGTCGACGGACAGGGTGACGACGTTCGGCCCGGTGGTCACGATGGTCTGGCCGCCCCCACTGCCGCCGCCGGAGCTGCCGCCGCCGGAGGTGGTGAGGGTCGATCCTCCACCCCCTCCGCCGCAGCCGGCGATGGCGGACACGACCAGGAGCAGACCGAGCAGCAGGGTCTTACGCACGGAGAAACCTCGTTGCGGATCAGTGGAGATCGGCGATCGTCACATTCGGGGGCAGGAGCGAGGGAACGTAGGCGACGCCGAAGAACATGCGCATGTGGCCACCGGCGTGCACGACCAGCTGTGGCGTGCGCAGCTGCACGTGGTTGTGCCCGAACGCGGGCCGCTGGCTCTTTTCCGCGGCGGTCAGCATCGAGAAATAGGTGCTGCCGAGGGTCTGGGCGAGGTCCGGCATCGCCGGTCCCCGCCAGCTCACCGCGAACACGATGCCGGACGGCGAGATGAATTCCTTGACCACCGTCCCGGCCGGCGTGGTGATCTCCTCGACTGAATATCCCGCACCGGTCTTCTGGCGGAGCTGGCCCTTCATGCGCAGCTGATCCTGCGCGACGGACGCGGCGTGCTCCCCGAGGGCGGCCCGCGCCGGGACAGCGGCTACAGCGCCGAGCAGGCCGGCGCAGACGAGCAGGGCGATGGCGGTCGATGGAATCGATTTCATGGGCAAACTATAGCGGAAGGGTTCCTGCGGATATAAACGAATTGTGTCTCCTGACGGCATACACCGACGGCCCGCTCAGGCGCGCACGCCGGGGGGGGGGCGCCGATGGACATTCGACGCCACGTCCGATAGGATGCGCGCCCCTTCCGGTGGAGCGGTAGTTCAGCTGGTTAGAATACCGGCCTGTCACGCCGGGGGTCGCGGGTTCGAGTCCCGTCCGCTCCGCCAATTTCCCTTTCACATCAGTACCTTACGAATGTTTCAGGTCGGGCGCTGAGCCGGCCGGCCGAAGCAGCGCCCGCTCGGGCGGGGCGTCGGCGCCCTCCGGCGGGACGTCGCCCTGGTAGGGCAGCACTTCGAGTACTTCGCCGTTGACGAGGCGTTGCTGCACCTGTCGCCAATAGGCGGCGGTGAAGATCTCCCCGTGCGCCGCGAGCAGTGTCGCGCGCTGCGTCTCGGTGAAGGCCATGAAACTCACG
Source organism: Pseudomonadota bacterium (assembly GCA_021815925.1). Classification (GTDB taxonomy): domain Bacteria; phylum Pseudomonadota; class Gammaproteobacteria; order Steroidobacterales; family Steroidobacteraceae; genus 13-2-20CM-66-19. The sequence goes on from JAKAZL010000015.1 coordinate 19,958, forward strand.
AAGGTCTCGGGGAAGACGTCGTTGTCTGCGACGTAGAACCACGGCTCGGCGGCCATCTCCTCTTCCAGCCGGCTGGTGCGCGGCAGATCGCGGAACCGGCAGTCGGTCACCTCACAGAGCTCATCGTAGTCGTAGAAGATCACCCGCCCGTGGCGGGTGACCCCGAAGTTCTTCGGCAGCAGGTCCCCGGGGAAAATGTTCGTGCGGGCGAGATCCCGGATGCACTGGCCGTAGTCGCGCACGGCGCGCTCGGCAGCCGTCGGTGAGCTGGCGCGCAGGTAGAGGTTCAGCGGGATGAGCCGCCGCTCGATATAGAGGTGGTCGAAGTCGAGATAGTCGCCGTCCTCGTGCACCGTGAGGGCGGTCTCGCCGAGCAGCTCGGCGAGCAGCTCCGGGGCGAACAGCCGGCGCGGCAGACGCAGGCGGCGGAACTCCTGGGCATCGACCAGGCGCCCGGCGCGGTCGTGCTTGTAGACCAGCTGGTATTTCGCCAGCACCTCCTCGCGGCGCACGTTTTTCGGAAAGGCGAAGCGGTCACGGATGACCTTGAACACCACCTCGAGCGAGGGCAGAGTGAAGCACACCATCACCAGCCCCTTGTCGCCGGCGGCGTGCACGAAGCGCTCCTCGGTGCTCTCCAGGTGCCGCACGATTTCCCGGTAGCGCTCGGTCTTGCCCTGCTTGGCCCGCCCGAGCAGGGTGAACAGCTCGCTCACCGGCTTGCGCGGCAGGATGGAGCGCAGGAACGCCACCGCCTCGTCGACCCGCTCCAGGTCGGCATGGAAATACGACCGCGAGACGCTGAACAGGATGCTCACGTCGGCCCCGGACATCAGCACCGCATCGACCCTCAGGGCGTTGTCGGCATTGCGCAGCGCCAGCACCAGCGGAATGCACAGACCGGGCCCGATGATGCGCCCGACGAGATAGGCGCGGGTCGTTTGGTAGAACACCGCGCGGATCACCTCGAGTCGTTGCACGACCTCCAGAGCACCGAGGCTCTCCAGGTGGCGGCGCACCTGCCCGGCCACCTGCTGGATGCTGCCCTCGAGATCCTTCCAGGGCGTGCGAAAGCGCAGGTTGCCGAGCAGTTCCTCGATCAGCAGCGGCAGTGAGCCGTGTATGCCATAGGCGTGTGTGAGGATCGGCGAGGCCGTGCTGAGCGGTGGCTCCAGATCGGCGGCGACGAACTCGATGTCCGGTGCGACGCCGATCGTGCCGAACAGGCGGCGGCTGACGGAGCTGAAGTACGTCTTGGGGAACGCCGCGTCGGGCAGCGAGGCGATCTCGAGCGCGAATGCCGCGCGGATCTGCCGCCACAGCGCGCGGTCCAGGGCCGACGCCCCGAGCAGGGCGCGCACCTCGGCCACGGTGCGCTCGACGAAGCGGTCGTACAGCTCGATGCGCTCGACCCGGTCGTGCTGGCTCGCTTTCCAGTCGCCGGCCTCGAAGCGCGCCGGCGCGCGCCGGGTGATCGCCCGGAAGGCCCCGTTGTACTGCGCGAATGCCGCGGCGATCCGGCGGGCGCACTCGTGCGCGCTCGCCGGCTGCGCCTCAGGGTTCGCCGGGCTGTGCATCGGGGAGTTCTCTCGCTCAGTGAGGCCGGAGCGTCGTCAACTGCGGCGCCGGATCGCTGCGCCGATCGTGCCGTCATGCGCGCGGTGACGATATCCACATTGGCGCGCCGAGGCAATCGGCCCGCCGCTCAGCTCAGCGCGAGCTGCTCGACCAGCAGCTCCTCGCGCAGCGTGCGCACCTGCTGCAGCTGAGCGTGCACGAACTCGGAGGTCTGTCGCTCGAGCGCCGCGCTGATGGCCGGGCCGCCGAGGGCGACATCGACCAGCTCCGGATCGTCGACCGGGTGACCGATCTGGCTCACCATGATGCATTCGGCCGAATGTGCGCCCTCGATCTGCGCTACGGCCGCGCGCGCGATCCGCAGTGCGAGGATGTTGTAGAGCTTGCCGGTGTGGCTGACCGGGTTCTTGCCCGCGACGCCCTCCACGCTCATGGCCCGGTAGGGCGTGATCAGCCCGCTGGCGCGGTTGCCGCGCCCGGTCTGCCCGTCATCGCCGGCCTCGGCAGAGGTGCCCGTGACGGTGAGGAAGATGTCCCCGCGAGCGAGGTCATCGGCCACGTTCACCGCGGCGCGCACCGGCAGAGAGGTCGTCCGGGCCGCCGCTGCCGCCGCGAGCTCTGCGGCCGCGACCTTGGCCGTGAGATATTCATCGAGGTTGCCGATGAATCGCCCGACCAGCGCGCAGCTGATGGTCAGTCCGATCTGACCGTCGTGCCGGACGCCCATCACCTTGATGTCCTGGCCGAACGCCGGGTGCGCCTGGCGCGCGGCGGCGTCGGTCAGCGCCGCCTCGGCGGCGAGCACCGCCCGTTCCAGGTCCGTCAGCGGCGCGAAGCCGGCGCCGTACGAGGTGTCGTTGGCAAGCGCCGCGACGGCGGAGCGGGCGAACAACCAGCTGAGGTCCCGTGATCCATGACGCAGTCGCGGCACGATGCGAACACCGTGCTCGACGTCGAGGTAAGGAAGGTGTGAGTGCAGCCACTCGCGGCACGCCTCGGTCGCGATTTCCTCTACCGGGACGTGCACGCCCGCGTGCTCGGCCGCGGCCCGGCCGGCGATGTAGATCTCGATCGGCTCGTGTGTCTCGCCGCCGCCGAAGGCCGGTCGGGACGTGCCGGCGCAGAGCATCACCTTGTCGACGTTGTGGTGCAGGATGACGCCGAAGCGCTCCAGGTAGTACTGGCACAGGCGCACGCACACGTGCTCGGCGATGCCGTCGCAGATCGTGTCGGGATGCCCCGGGCCCTTGCGCTCGACGACTTCCACCGGCGCCGTGCCCGGCGGGGCGCGTTCGAGCGTGCGCAGGATCAGCTGCATGGCGAGTCACTCCTTCGCGCGCGAGTGTGCCGCGGTCTCGAGCAGGCGGCGCACGTCGTCGTCGTCGAGCTGCTCGAAGCGCTCGAACCACTGGCCGACGGCCAACAGGTCGGCGCGCCTCTGGAGCACGACGAGCGAGTCGGCCTCGCGCTGCACCCGTGCGGCCGCCTGCGGCGAGGCGACGGGAGCTGCAGCGACGAGGGTGGCAGCGCCCGCGCGCCGCGCCGCCCGAACCGCCGCCAGCATGGTTGCGCCCGTGGCGAGTCCGTCATCGACCAGGATCACGGCTTTGCCGTGCAGGTCGAGCGGCGCCCGTCCCGGCCGGTACAGCTGCTCGCGGCGCGTGATTTCCTGCTGCGCCTCCCGACGCAACGTCTCGAGCTGCGCCTCGTCCGCGGACGCGGCGTAGTCTTCCCAGACGACGATACCGCCCGAGGCGGCCGCGCCGACCGCCAGCTCCGGGTCGTAGGGCAGGGCGATCTTGCGCACGATGAGCACATCGAGCGGTGCGCCCAGTGCGGCGGCGACCTCGGCTGCGACAGCCACCCCGCCGCGCGGCAGGCCGAGCACCAACAGCGGCTCGGCGAAAGCGTGTCCGCGCAGCGCCTGCGCGAGCGCCCGGCCGGCGGCCGCGCGGTCGGCAAACACATGCGCTTGTGAGCCCGTACGCATCGGAGAGCCTCTGCAGGATTCCCGCTCGCTCGCGGTGGCGCGCCGACGTTGCGCGTCGCGCCGCTTGCCGGGATTGAGCCATGCCGGGCGCGCGCTGCGCCATCCGTATCATCCCGGGGCAGGGACGAGGCGGGCACCGTCGGGTCGCGGGCCATTGGGGCAATTACCTATCCGGCTGCGGTCGTTGCGGGTTCACCGCGCGCAGCGGCGGTGAAATCCTGCCGCAGGCAGACGCTTACGGGGATGACAGATGATCTGGCGTCGACTGCTGCTCGCGCTACCGGATCTCGAACTCGCTCCGGGTTATGTGTTCGATCGCGTCGGGCGCCTGGCGCGCGCCTTCGATGCGCACGTCGATCTGTTCCATTGTCTCTACGAGCCGCGCTTTGCGTCGCAATCCGGCGCACCCGATCAGGCCGCGCAGCGCATCGCCGAGCACGTGCAGGAGCGCCGCCGCCGCCTGGAGGGTCTCGCCGACATCCTGCGCGATCAGGGCGTGGCCGTGAGCGCGAGCGTGCATTGGGATTATCCGGTTTACGAGGCGGTCATCCGTCAGGCGCTGCGGTACAAGGCCGACGTTCTGATCACCCCGGCTCGCTCCCCGCAGGAGCCGGTGCGCACCGTGGTTTACCGCGAGCAGCGCCTGATCGAGCAGGCGCCCTGCGCCGTGCTACTGCTCAGGACGCAGGAGGTGTTTGCCCGGGGCGCTGTTGTGGCGGAGGTGGACCCGCCGCACGCGCGCGACGGCGACGCCGACCTCGACGAGATCGTGATCGGCGCGGCCAAGACGGTGGCGGGCGCGCTCGGCGACGTCCCGGTGCATCTGCATCACGCCGCGCCGCTTGGCGGCGAAGGCATCGGCGCCCGGACGCTCGCGGCGGACAGCGAGCCGCGCGTGCGCCGCCTGGCCGAGCTGCACTCGATCCCTGCCGCGCAGGCGTGCGTGGAGTACGGGGAGCCGATCACGACGCTGCCGACGTACGTGCGCTCGGTGAGGGCGCAGACGCTGGTGATCGGTGTCGGCCCGCTCGCGGGCCGTTCTGCAGTCCTGGGTGAGCGTCTCGCCGAGTCGCTCGAGTGTGACCTTATGGTCGTCAAGTCCCGCTACGAGCATACCGCCGTCGGCTCGCAGCCCTCACCCGCGGTGTTGCCGCAGCCCCTGTGAGCCTCGTCCGGCCGCTGCGGCCGGACGAACCGACGGTGGTCGGCATTCCCCGTGAACTCAGCCGATGTGCCGCGAGGCGCGCGCAAGCCGCGGGTCGCGCGCCCGGCCCGCTGCCCGGCCCGCTGCCCGGCCGATCAGGGTCCGGGCGCTCCTGGGGCCGCGCCGGATGGCCCGCTCGGCGGCGTGCCCGCAGGCGCGCTCTGCGGCGCCGAATGGGCCGGTTGCGTGACGATGGGCTTGCCGGGCCGGGGCAGGCGGCGGTGGCAGCCCGCCGGCAGGGCGAGCGCGAGCATCAGGCCGGCCAGTCCGCAGAAGCGTTGCACCGGGGTCATCGGGTTGCTCCAGTCGGGGTGCGCGGCGGGTGCCGCGCCAGCAGCCACCCAAATACCGCACCCTGGGGCCGCTGCCCATCCGCACATGTCGCGCACCGGGCGCGCCGCGTCCCGTAGGGCAGGCGCAATTTGCTATGCTTCACGGTTTAACCGCCTAAGCCGGTCCCACAGGGCCGGTGCCTACGCCCATGCTGCAAAAACTCACCGACAGCCTCGCGACCCACAAGTGGTTCTGGTACACGATTCTCGGCGTGCTCGCGCTGGTTTTCGCGGCCTGGGGTGCCTACGGCATCGTCAACCTGAACTTCGGCAGCAGCGATTATGCCGCCACGGTGAACGGCAAGACCATCACGCTGCAGCAGGCGCAGAACGCCTGGTTGCGCGACCAGGGCCAGATCGATCAGGCCTATGGCGGCAATGTGCCGAGCGCACTGCGCACGCAGTTGCAGAATGAGGTGCTCGAGGAGCTGATCAACGAGGCGCTCATCGCCCAGCGTACCGAGCAGCTCGGCTACCGGATCTCCCAGGCGGACCTGATCCAGGCGATCCGCGCCGTGCCGGCGTTCCAGGTCGGCGGGCACTACTCGCCGCAGGCCGCCCAGGATGCGCTGACCGAGGCCGGGATTTCCCTCGCGCAGTTCGAGCGTGACCTGCAGAGCGAGCTGCGCCGCAACCAGCTGGTCGAGGGCATCCGCGCCTCGGACTTCCTGACCCCGGTGGAGATCCAGCGCGCCAATGCGCTCTACGACGAGCAGCGGGACGTGCAGTACCTGGAGTTCCCCTCGAGCGGCTATGCGAGTAAGGCACCGGTGACGCCCGCCGAGATCCAGGCCTATTACCAGGCGCACCAGGCGCAGTTTCTCATTCCCGAGTCGGTCGACCTGCGCTATGCGCAGCTCACCCTGGCGCAGGTCCGCTCGAGCGAGCAGATCCCGGACTCCGATCTGCAGGCGCTTTATCAGAAGGACATCAATCGCTTCGTCGTGCCCGAGCGGCGCGAGGCGAGCCATATCCTGATCCCCTTCGGCAAGGACCCCAAGGCGGCGCTCGAGCAGGCCCAGAAGATCCTCAAGCTCGCCCGCTCGGGGGAGAACTTCGCGGCGCTCGCCAAGAAGTACTCGCAGGATCCGGGCTCGGCCCGCAATGGCGGAAATCTGGGGTGGATCGGTCGCCAGGGGTTCGTGAAGCCCTTCACCGACGCGCTGTTCGCCATTCCCAAGGTCGGTGACATCGTCGGACCGGTCAAGAGCCCCTACGGTTATCACATCATCCGCCTCGATGCGATCCAGCCGGGCCACACCCAGTCGTTTGCCGAGGTTAAGGCGCAGCTCACCGCCCAGCTCGCCCGCAGCCGCGCAACCGAGCGGTTCGGCCGGATCGAGGACAAGCTGCAGAATGCGATCGAGCAGCCGGGCGCCAGCCTCGGGGCCATCGCCAAGCAATACAACCTGACGAGCGGGGAGATTCCGCTGTTCCTGCGCGGCAGCGGGGCAGCGCCCATCGGCGCCGCCCCGGCGGTGCAGAACCTGGTGTTCGGCAGTGCGGCCATCGCCGTCGGCAGCATCGGCGGTCCGGTCATCCTCGACAACAACCGGCTGGTGCTGGTGAAGCTCGTGGCGCGCCACGGTCCGCAGGTCAAACCGCTGGCCGAGGTGCAGGCGGACATCGTCACGGCGATCCGCGCCGAGCGGACCCAGCAAGCGACCCTCGCGGCCGCCGAGGCGGCACGCCAGAAGCTCATCGGCGGCGAGAGCTTCGAGAAGGTGGCCAGCGCGCTGCGGATGAAGGTCGCGCCGGTCAAATTCATTGGTCGCGACGACCCGTCGGTGCCCGCCCAGATCCTGAAGCTGGCCTTCGCGGCGCCTAAGCCGAGCACCGGTCCGGTGTACGAGGCGAAGACCCTGCCCGGGAATGCCGGTGCGGTGCTGCTCGCCGTGACCGCGGTGCGCACCGCCCCGCAGGCGAATCCGCTCATGGTGCGCACGCGGCTCGAGCAGCAGCTGCGCACCGATGCCGACGCCGATGTGCGCGCCTATCTCATGCAGATGCGAGCCACGGCCAAGGTGCGCAAGAACCCGCACGCCTTCCAGTAGCGGGCTCGAGGGCCCGCACCCGCACTCCGCGCGGGGCCGCGCTGCGCGGGGCGCCCGCGCCGGTTACGCCGGCTCGGTGTCGGGGAAGCTCATGCCGACCGTGCTGAAGCCCCCGTCCACGTAGAGAATCTCCCCGGTGATGCCCCCGGCGAGCTCGGAGCACAGAAACGCCGCCGCATTGCCGACGTCCTCCTGCGTCACGTTGCGCCGCAGCGGGGAGACCTCGGCGACCCGGTTGAGCATTTTGCGGAAGCCCGCGATCCCGGCGGCCGCCAGGGTCTTGATCGGACCGGCGGAGATGCCGTTGACCCGAATGCCGCGCGGACCGAGGTCAGCGGCCAGGAAGCGCACGTTCGCCTCGAGGCTCGCCTTGGCGAGACCCATGACGTTGTAGCTCGGAATGGAGCGCACCGCGCCCAAGTAGGACAACGTCAGTAGAGCGCCGGCGCGCCCGGCCATCAGGGGCGCCGCGCCGCGCGCCAGAGCGGTGAGGCTGTAGCTCGACACGTCGTGCGCGATCCGGAAGACCTCGCGGCTGGTGTTCTCGACGAAGCTGCCCGAGACCCCCTCGCGCGGCGCGAACGCCACGGCGTGGACCAGGATGTCGAGGTGGCCCCAGGTGCGCTGCAAGTGTGCGAAGGCCGCCTCGATCTGGGCGTCATCGGTGACATCCAGCGGGACGGTGAGCGTCGAGCCGATGGAGGCGGCGAGGGTCTCGACCCGCTCCTTCATCTTCTCGTTCACGTACGAGAAGGCGAGCTCCGCCCCTTCGCGATGCATGGCCTGGGCGATGCCCCAGGCGATGGAGCGGTCCGATGCGACGCCGACGATGAAGGCGCGCTTACCCGAGAGAAATCCCATGCGAAAGCCCCTGCACAGAAAAACGGCCCGGGTGTCCTGTGGACACCCGGGCCGGCAGTTTAGACCAATCAGCCGCCCGAATCGGCCAGGATCATCAGCTTCTGGCCGGCGAGGATGGGCTGGCGGAGCTTCATCTCGTTCCAGCTGAGGATCTGCGCCACCCGCACCTGGAAGTGCTGGGCGATCTGCCAGAGCGTGTCGCCCGAGCGCACGGTGTAGATCACCCGGTGGACGCTGCGGGCGACGCCTGCGAGCAGCCGGCGGGCACGGCTCGGCGCGTAGCGCACGGCGGCCATGGCGGGCTCGATCCGCAGCCGCTCACCGGGCCGCAGCACCTGGCCCGGCCGCAGCCCATTGGCACGCGCCAGCGCGTGGACGCTGACGTGGTTGCGCACGGCGATCGACCAGAGGCTGTCGCCCGGGCGGACGCTCACCACGCGGAACGCGGGGCGCGCGAAGCGTCCCACCCGGCCATCGGCATACAGGCGCAGCCGCTCACCCGGCTGCAGCACGGTATGGTGCAGGGACAGCCCGTTCATCTGCGCCAGGCGGCGCACGCTGATGCCGTGGCGCTGCGCAATGGCCCACAGCGTATCGCCCTGGTGCACACGGACTACGCGGAAGCGGAAGTGGCTGCGCCACCGCGAGTGATCCGCCTGACGGGCGGCCACGAGCACGTTCTGCGGCAGGTGATAGGCGGTCGCCGGCACCTCGATCTGCTCCCCGACGACGAGCCGCCCGCCCGGCAGCGTGTTCAGCCGGCGCAGCAGGTCGGTGGAGGTGCGGAAGCGGCGCGCGACGGAATAAACCGTATCGCCATGGCGGACCACGTAGCGATCGACGCCCATGCGCTCATCGGCCGTGAGCGCGACGAGGTTCTGCGCGAACACCGGCGCGGAGTCCACCGGCAGCAGCAGGTAGAACGGCCCGGTCGGATCGGTGGCCCAGCGATGGAAGGCGGGGTTGAGCTGGTAGATCTCATCGGAGGAGATGCCCGCCAGCCGCGCGGCGACCTCGAGGTTGATCTGTCCGTTGGTCGGGACCTGCGTGAAGTACGGCTGATCGGGAATCGGGCTGAAGGACAGCCCGTAATGCGCCGGGTCCTGCACCAGGCGCGCCATGGCCAGCAGCTGCGGCACGTAGAGCTCCGTCTGGCGCGGCAGCAGCAGGTGCCAGAAGTCGGTCGGCCGGCCATGGGCCTCGTTGTAGCGGATCGCCCGCTGCACGTTGACCACGCCGCAGTTGTACGCGGCGATGGCGAGCAGCCAGTGACCGCCGAGCTGATCGTGCAGCTGCTGCAGGTAATTCAGCGCCGCCTGCGTGGAGGCCACCACGTCGCGGCGGCCGTCGTACCACCAGTCCTGCTTCAGACCGAACACCCGTCCGGTGCCCGAGGTGAACTGCCAGATGCCCGCGGCCCGCGCCCACGAGTAGGCGAACGGCTGGAAGGCGCTCTCGATGACCGGCAGCAGCGCGAGCTCCAGCGGCATGTGCCGCGCCTGCAGCTGGGTCACGATGTAGTAGAGATACATGTCCGCGCGGCCGAAGGCGCGCTGCAGGAACTGGGGATGATTGGCGTACCAGCGGGCCTCTTCGGCGATGACGGGCTTGTCCGGGTCGGGTAGCTGGAAGCCGGCGCGGATGCGGGCGAACAGGTTCGCGTAGCGCAGCTGGGGCTGCGTGGCCGGGACCGGAGCCGGTGGCGGCTGCGGCACCGGTGCAGCGGCGGCCGGTGGCGGGGTCGGCTCAGGCTTCGGGGCCACGACCGGTGGGCTGACCACACGGGTGGCGGCCACCGGGTGTACCGGTCCGCGCGTGGCGCAGGCCGTCAGTGCCAGGAGACCCAGGACACCCAGGGCACCGCGTGCCCAGCTCGCTGATATCGCCAATTTCCCCACCCTCTCTGCGGCGTGTTAACTTCGGCCCGCACCGGCCTTTCGGGGAGAGGCCAGCTGGACATCACAATAAGCGCGATCAATCGCGAAATGTACATGCTGATATCACACGATGGCTAGTCCCTGATGGAACAAACTCACAGTTCAGCGCAATCCGAGGCGGCACTCGCGCTGCGGCGTTGGTGGAGCACGCCCGCGGGACGCGCGCTGATCGCGGCCGAAGCGCTGGTGGTGGCCGAGGCCCTCGAGGATGTTTTCGGCTGGGAATGCCTGCAAATCGGCGCCTGGGGCGAGGACCGGCAGCTGTTAGGTGCGTGCCGCACGCGTCATCGTGCCGTTCTCGCCCGGCCGTCGATGTCGCCAGATGCCGACATTTTCGGCCGCCCGAGTCAACTGCCGGTGGCGAGCGACGCCATCGACGCGGTGTTGATGCCCCACACGCTGGAGTTCGCCGCCGACCCGTATGCCATCGTGCGCGAGACCGACCGGGTGCTGGTCGGGGAGGGGCACCTCGTGGTGCTCGGCTTTCAGCCCTGGAGCCTCTGGGGCCGCCGGGCACGCTTCAGCCGCAGCGGCTTCCCGCCCGGGCTGCGTCGAGTGCTCTCCGAGCGGCGCGTGCGCGAGTGGCTCGCGCTGCTCGGTTACGAGGTGTTCGCCGCACGGCGCTATCTCTACCGCAGTCCCTGGGCCGGTGGGCTCCCTGAGGGCGTGGGGCCGGACCGGCTGCTGCGGCGCGGGCTGACCTTTCCTCTGCCGGCCGGGGCGTATCTGCTCAAGGCGCGCAAGCAGGTCTACACGCTCACGCCGATGCGTCCGCGCGTGCGCAAGGCCGTGCTCGGCGGCCTGGTCAATCCCGCACCGCCGGTGCGCCACGGCGTGCGCCGCTCGCCATGAGCGTCAGCGCACGAGCGGCCGGGCAGTCCGCGCAGGTCGAGATCTACACCGATGGGGCCTGCCGCGGCAATCCGGGCCCCGGCGGCTGGGGGGCGCTGCTCATCCTCGGGGAGCGGGAGCGCACCCTTTCGGGGGCCGAGCCGCTGACCACCAATAACCGCATGGAGCTGACGGCGGTGATCGCGGCGCTCGAGGCGCTCAAGCGCCCCGTGCGTGCGCGCGTGTTCACCGACTCGCAGTACGTACGCCGTGGCATCAGCGAATGGCTGCCGAACTGGAAGGCCAAGGGCTGGCGGACCGCGGACCGCAAGCCGGTGAAGAACCAGGATCTGTGGCAGCGGCTCGAGGCGCTCGTCGAGCCGCACCGCATCGAGTGGCACTGGGTCCCGGGGCACGCCGGCGTGCCCGGCAATGAGCGGGTCGATCGCCTGGCCAACGAGGCGATCGACGCCCTCGTCACTCGCGGGAACGGCCCGGCGCGCTAGCGGGTACACTGTCGCCCATGCGACAGATCGTTCTGGATACCGAGACCACGGGTCTCGAGCCTGCCCTTGGCCACCGCATCATCGAGGTCGGTTGCGTCGAGCTCGTCAATCGCCGGGTCACCGGCCGTACCTTTCACCGCTACTTGAATCCAGAGCGCGACATCGATGCCGGCGCGCTGGCCGTGCACGGCATCTCCCGTGAGTCGCTTGCGGATCAGCCCCGTTTCGCTGAAATTGCCGAGGCATTGCTCGAGTTCATCCAGGGCGCCGAGATCGTGGCGCACAACGCGCCCTTCGACCTTGGGTTCCTCGAGGCCGAGCTCGGACGCTGCGGGCGACCGATGAAGCTCGCCGAGCGCTGGCCGGTGCTCGACACCCTGGCGCTGGCGCGCGAGATGCACCCCGGGCAGCGCAACAACCTCGATGCGCTGTGCAAGCGCTACAACGTGGACAACACGGGCCGGGAGCTGCACGGTGCGCTGCTCGATGCGCGCATCCTGGCCGACGTCTATCTGGCGATGACCGGGGGGCAGGCTGCCCTCCAGCTGGCCGCGCTCGAGCGCGACGTCGGCGCGAGCGTCGTGCAGCCGGCCGAGCGGCCGACCGCCCCTCTGAAGGTGCTGACCGCGAGCCCGGCGGAACAGCAGGCCCACGAGCAGATGCTCGCGGTGATCGGCAAGGCGAGCGGGGGCCAGTGCCTCTGGCCGGCATCCGTCCCGCCGGAGCCCGCGGCCTGAGCGTACCCGTGCCGGGCCCGTCCGGCGCAGCGCGGCGCGGACGGCTAAAATATCCGTTTCCACGAGGGAACCGTCCGTGACGCAAAAGACCCCGACGCCCGCCATGCGCGTGCCGCTGCTCGATCTGAAGCCCCAGTACGAGCTGATTGCTCCGCGGGTGCGCGCGGTCATCGAGGCGGTGTGCGCCAGCCAGCAGTTCATTCTCGGCCCGGAGGTGAGCGCTCTGGAGTCCCGCGTGGCCGCCTACAGCCGCTGCCGGCACGGCATCGGGGTCTCTTCGGGCACCGATGCGCTGCTGCTCGCGCTGATGGCGCTCGACATCGGTCCCGGCGATGCGGTGATCACCACGCCCTACACGT
>JAKAZL010000015.1:32446-35167 GCA_021815925.1 Pseudomonadota bacterium
CGCGTGGCCGCCTACAGCCGCTGCCGGCACGGCATCGGGGTCTCTTCGGGCACCGATGCGCTGCTGCTCGCGCTGATGGCGCTCGACATCGGTCCCGGCGATGCGGTGATCACCACGCCCTACACGTTCTTTGCCACCGCCGGCACGATCGCGCGCACCGGGGCCCGGCCGCTGTTCTGCGACATCGAGCCGGAGACCTTCAATCTCTCGGCGCCGGCCGTGCGCCGCTTCCTCGAGGCGCACTGCGAGCGGCGCGACGGGGTGCTCTGGCACCGCTCGAGCGGCACACGGGTCAAGGCGCTGATGCCGGTGCACCTGTATGGCCAGGTCTGTCCGATGGAGCCGCTGCTCGCGATTGCGCGCGAGGCGGGCCTGCGGGTCATCGAGGATGCCGCCCAGGCGATCGGCGCACGCGATGCGCTCGCCCATCCGGCGGGCAGCCGCGGGGACATCGGCTGCTTCTCGTTCTTCCCGACCAAGAATCTCGGCGCCTTCGGCGATGCGGGCCTGTGCACGACGCAGGATGAGGCGCTCGCCGAGCACATGCGCATCCTGCGCGTGCACGGCGGCAAGCCGAAATACCACCATGCGTTCATCGGCGGGAACTTCCGCATCGATGAGCTGCAGGCGGCCGTGCTCAACATCAAGCTCGATTATCTGGACGACTGGTCCGCCCGGCGCGGCGCGAATGCCCGCATCTACGACGAGGCCTTCGCGCGCGCCGGACTCGAAGCGCACGTTGCGACCCCGCGCACGCTGCCGGGCTTCCATCACATCTACAACCAGTACGTGATCCGGGTGCAGCGGCGCGATGCGCTGCGCGAGCAGCTCGCCGCGGCCGGCGTGGGCACCGAGATCTACTATCCGATTCCGCTGCACCTGCAGAAGTGCTTCGCCTACCTCGGCCACGGCGAGGGGGATTTCCCCGAGGCCGAGCGCGCCGCGCGCGAGACGCTGGCGCTGCCGATCTACCCGGAGCTCGCCGCAGCGCAGTTGCATTACGTCGTCGAGCGCATCGGCGCGTTCTACGCCGGGGGCGCCGCCTGAACCGCTGAACCGAGGAGGCCCGCATGCGCATCGTCCCCGGTCCCCGCACCGCGCCGTGGTCGGAGCTGCACCTGCACGCCCAGCGCCTCGAGAGCGTCGCGACCCGCGAGCTGTTCGAGCGCGACCCGGGGCGCTTCGGACGATTCTCGCGCCAGGGCGCCGGGCTGCTTGTGGATTTCTCCCGTCAGCATCTCGATGAGATGGTGCTCGGTAGGCTCCTCGAGCTGCCCGAGGCGATCGAGCTCGGCGCCTACCGCGATGCGATGTGGCACGGTGAGAAGATCAACGCCACCGAGGAGCGCGCCGCACTGCACGTGGCGCTGCGCCAGCGGCCGGGCGAGCGCCTCGGCGGCGCGGCGATCGAGAGCGAGGTGATCGAGGAGCGCTCGCGCATGCTCGCGTTCGCCGAGGGCGTGCGCAGCGGGCAGATCACCGGCGGGTCCGGCAGGCCCTTCAGGCTCATCGTCAACCTCGGCATCGGCGGCTCGGACCTGGGGCCCGCGATGGCCGTTCGGGCGCTCGCGCACCATGGGCGGGGCGGCCCGCGCTGCGAGTTCGTCTCGAACGTCGAGGGCTGTCGCCTCGCGGACCTGCTCATCGAGGCCGACCCCGAGACGACGCTGTTCGTGGTCTGCTCGAAGACCTTCACGACGCTCGAGACGCTCGCCCACGCGCATACCGCGCGGCAGTGGCTGAGCGAGCGGCTCGGCGCGGCGCGCGTGCCGGCGCATTTCGCGGCCGTCTCGGTCAATCACCGGGCCATGGATACCTTCGGGGTGCATCCCGATCAGCGCTTCAAGATGTGGGACTGGGTCGGCGGGCGCTTCTCGCTGTGGTCCTCGATCGGGCTGTCGCTCGCCATCGCCATCGGCCGGGAGGCCTTCGGCGCCTTTCTCGAGGGCGGGCGCGAGATGGACGTGCACTTCAAGAGCGCCCCGTGGAGCGAGAACCTGCCGGTGCTGCTCGCCCTGATCGGGGTGTGGAACATCAATTTCCGCGCGCTGCCCACGCTCGTGGTGCTGCCCTACGAGGAGCGGCTCTGGCGCTTCCCGGCGTACCTGCAGCAGCTGGAGATGGGCAGCAACGGCAAGTCGGTCACGCTCGACGGCCGGCACGCGGAGTGGCCGACCGCGGCGGTGATCTGGGGCGGACCGGGCAGCAATGCCCAGCACTCGTTCTACCAGCTGCTGCACCAGGGCACGCCGCGCGCCGCGCTCGATCTGCTGCTGCCGGCCCACTCCTCGTGCGGCAACGAGGCGCAGCACGCGCTCGCCACCGCCAGCTGCCTGGCGCAGGCGGAGGCCTTCATGAGCGGCTACCCGCTCGAGGCGGTGCGCGAGGAGTTCGCGCGCGAGGGGTTGCCGTCGGAGCAGCGCGAGGCACTCGAGCCACACAAGCTGAGCGCCGGCTCGCGACCGAGCACCCTCATCGCCTTCCCGCGGCTCGATCCGGCGACGCTCGGCCGTCTGATTGCCCTCTATGAGCACAAGGTGTTCACCCAGGGGGTGATCTGGGGCATCAACTCCTTCGACCAGTGGGGCGTCGAGCTCGGCAAGCGTCTCGCCGAGCAGCTGCTCGCAAGCGTGCGCGATCCGGTGGGGCAGCCCGCCACGGCCGCGGGCGTGCAGAAAGTGCTCGAGCGGCTGGCCGAGTGGCGCGCAGCGCCGTAACCTT
>JAKAZL010000015.1:35267-37149 GCA_021815925.1 Pseudomonadota bacterium
CGAGCTCGGCCTCGCGGGGAGCGAGCGCTCGTGAGCGCACTGAAGGGGCAGCTGCAGCAGGCACGCGTCCTGGTGGTCGGCGATGCGATGCTCGATCGCTACCTGTTCGGTGAGGTCGAGCGCATCTCACCCGAGGCCCCCGTGCCCGTGGTGCGGGTCACGCGCGAGGAGGACCGCTTGGGGGGTGCGGCCAACGTCGCGCTCAACGTCCGGGCGCTCGGACCGGTGGTGAGGCTGATCACGGTGGTGGGCGATGACGAGCCGGCCCGCCGGCTCGAGCGGCTGCTCGAGGAGCGCGGGATCGAGGGTCGCCTCGGCCGCGATCCGCAGCTCTACACCAGCGTGAAGCTGCGGGTGATCGGCCGGGCGCAGCAGCTGGTGCGCGTGGACTTCGAGAACCGGCCCGACCACGAGATCCTCGCCGGGATGCTCACCGATTTCGAGGCGAGCCTCGCGGCCTGCGGCGCGGTGATCTTCTCCGACTACGGCAAGGGCGGGCTGACCCACATTTCCGACATGATCGGGCGGGCGCGCGCCGCGGGCAAGCCGGTGCTGGTCGACCCGAAGGGCGATGACTACACCCGCTACGCCGGTGCCACCGTCGTGACCCCGAATCGCGCCGAGCTGGCGCACGTGATCGGCGCGTGGTCCTCCGAGCAGCAGCTCGAGGAGCGGGTCGAGAACCTGCGCCGCGCGCATCGGCTCGATGCGCTGCTGCTGACGCGCAGCGAGGAGGGGATGTCGCTGTTCGATGCGCACGGGCACGTGCGCATCGGCGCGCAGGCCCGTGAAGTATTCGACGTCACCGGCGCCGGGGACACCGTGATTGCCACGGTCGCAGCGATGCTCGCCGCGGGGCTCACCCTGCGCGAGGCGATGCCGATCGCCAATCGCGCTGGCGGCATCGTGGTCGGCAAGTTCGGCACGGCCACCGCGAGCTACGAGGAGCTGTTCACGTGAGAGTCGTGGTGACGGGCGCCGCCGGCATGATCGGCAGCAATCTGGTGCACGGACTGAACGCCATCGGCATCGATCAGGTGATCGCCGTCGATGAGCTGACCGAGGGCATGAAGTACCGCAATCTGCTCGGGGCGCAGCTCGCCGATTACTTCGATCGGGACGAGTTCTACGGGCGCTTCGAGCGCGGGGAGCTCGGCCGGATCGATGCGGTCTTTCACCAGGGCGCCTGCTCCGACACCATGGAGCACAACGGGCGCTACATGCTCGAGACCAATTACCGCTGCTCCAAGCGCCTGCTCGATGCCTGCCAGGCGCAGGGCGTGCGGCTGCTCTACGCCTCCTCGGCGGCGACCTACGGGGCGAGCGAGGTCTTTCGCGAGTCGCCCGAGTGCGAGCGGCCGCTCAACGTGTACGGCTACTCGAAGCTGCTGTTCGACCACGTCGTGCGGCGCATGCTCGCCACGGCGCGCCACCAGGTGGCCGGGTTCCGCTATTTCAACGTCTACGGGCCGCGTGAGCAGCACAAGGGGCGCATGGCGTCGGTTGCGTTTCACCATTTCGGGCAGCTCACCGAGCAGGGCAAGGTGAAGTTGTTCGGCGAGTACGGTGGCTACGGTCCGGGCGAGCAGACGCGGGATTTCGTCTACGTCGAGGACGTGGTGGCGGTGAACCTGTGGTTCCTGCGCCATCCCGAGCGCAGCGGCATCTTCAACGTCGGCTCGGGGCGCTCACAGCCGTTCAATGATGTCGCCCATGCCACAGTCAACGCGGCGCGCGCGGCGCGCGGCGAGCCGACGCTCACGCTGAGTGAACAAGTCGCGGCCGGCCTGATCGAGTACGTGCCGTTCCCGCAGGCGCTCATCGGCAAGTACCAGTGCCACACCCAGGCGGATCTCACCGCGCTGCGCGCGAGCGGCTGCGA
>JAKAZL010000088.1 GCA_021815925.1 Pseudomonadota bacterium
TGAACCCCGCGAGGTTGGCGGTCTGCCAGACGAAATCCGCCATCGGCACTTCGCGCTTGAGAATGGCGCGCGCCTGACGCGTCGCGAGGAACATGTGCGGATGAATGATCACGGCGCGTATTTCCGATGGCACCGGAATGCGCTTCACGCGCGGCTGCTCGATGCCCACGGTCAGCACCAGTCCGCCGTACAGCGAGGGCGCGATGTTGTCGACGTGCATCGAGCCGCTCGCAACTGCCTCGCCCTGCATCGCGAACTTCAGCAACTCGAGTTTCTCGCACGGCTTTGCCAGCAGCGCATTCGCCGCCACCACCGCCCCGACGGCCGAGGCCGCCGAGCCGCCAAGACCGGAGCCGAGCGGAATGCCCTTCTCGATGCGCATCTCGAAGCCAAACTCCGGCGCGAGCACCTCGTGCATGGCGAGCAGCGCGCGCCCGGCAGTGTTCTGCGCCGGATCGGTCGGCAGCTCTCCGGCGATGCCGCTCACCGCCGAGATCGTGACCCCGGGCCGCTCGCTGCGGCTCACCGTCACCCGGTCGCCGAGCGCATCCACCGCAAAGCCGAGGATGTCGAACCCGATGGCAACGTTGCCCGAGGAAGCCGGCGCGAAGGCCGTTGCCCAGCGTGGCGCGCTCACAGGCGTGCTCCCAGGTAGGCCGACAGGCGCAGCAGATCGGCGAACACGCCCCCGGCCGTGACCTCCGGACCCGCTCCCGGCCCCTGCACGATGAGCGGATTGTCACAGTAGCGGCGCGTGGCGAAGCGCACGACGTTGTCGGTGAGCGCGATGTTGGCGAACGCGTGCCCTGCGTCGAACTCCACGAGTCCCACCGTAGCCTGCCCGTCGGCGCGCAGGCGACCTACGTAGCGCAACACGCGCCCGGCCGCGCGCGCGGTCTCGAACCGCTCGCGCATCGCCCCGTCCGAGCGTGGCAGTCGCGCCATGAACTCCTCGATCGAGCCGCGCTCGAGGCCCGCGGGCACCAGGCTCTCGAGCCGCACGTCGGCCAGCTCGAGCTCCAGGCCCATCTCGCGCCCGAGAATGATCAGCTTGCGCGCGACGTCCATGCCGGACAGATCGTCGCGCGGATCGGGCTCGGTGTAGCCGCGCTGACGGGCGTCGCGCACGATGTCCGAGAATGGCGCGGTGCCGTCGTAGACGTTGAACAGATAGGCAAGCGTGCCGGAGAAGATGCCCTCGATGCTCGCGATCTCATCGCCCGTCTCGCGCAGATCGCGCAGCGTGTGCACGACCGGCAGGCCGGCTCCGACCGTTGCCTCGTACAGATAGTGCGCCTGACCGGCGCGGCGTGCCGCCTGCAGCGCCCGGTAGTAGGACAGATCCGCGCTGTTGGCCTTTTTGTTCGGCGTGATCACGTGCACGCCGGCGCGTAGCCACTCCGCGTAGCGCCCGGCGACCTCGCTGCTCGAGGTGCAGTCGATGAGCACGGTGTGCGGCAGGTAATCGACGCGCACATGCTCGAGGAACCGATCCAGGTCGGCGCCGGTCTCGCTGCGTTCGTACTGCTCCTGCCAGGAGGCCAGTGCGATACCGCTGTCCGACAGCACCATTCGGCGCGAGCCGAGGATGCCGCGCACGCGCAGATCCAGTTTGAACTGCTCGCGCAGCCGCTCGGTCTGCGAGGCGATCTGTTCCAGGAGCACCCGCCCGACGGTCCCCGGACCGATGACGCCGACCGACAGGGTATGGGGCGAGAGGTACAGACCGGCGTGGGCGGCCCGCAGCGCGCGTGTTGCCGAGCGGCCCTCGACCACGACGGAGATGTTGCGCTCCGATGCGCCCTGCGCGATGGCGCGCACGTTCACCCCGGCGATGCCGAGCGCGTTGAACACCTTGGCCGCAACACCGGGCGTTCCGGCCATGCCGTCACCGACCACGGCGAGGATTGCCAGGTCCAGATCGACCTCGACGCTCTGGATCTGTCCCTCGAGCAGCTCGCGCTCGAAGGCGCGCCGGACCACCGCGCCCGCCCGCTCGCCCTCGCTGCGCGGCACCGCGCAGCAGATCGAATGCTCCGAGCTGCCCTGGGAGATCACGATCACCGAGATGCCTTCCTCGCGCAGCGCGCCGAACAGCCGGTGCGCCGTGCCCGGCACTCCGATCATCCCGGCGCCCTCGAGGTTCACCAGCGCGACCTGGTCGATGCTGGCGATGCCCTTGACGGGCAACAGCGACTTCGGTTCGGCGCAGATCAGCGTGCCCGGCTTCTGCGGCGCGAAGGTGTTGCGGATCCAGATGGGGATGGCATCGCCCACCGCCGGGGCCATGGTCTGCGGATGGATCACCTTGGCGCCGAAATACGCCAGCTCCATCGCCTCGCTATAGGACAGCGAGTCGATGACCGTGGCATCAGGCACGCGGCGCGGGTCGGCCGAGAGCACTCCGTCGACGTCGGTCCAGATGTGGATCTCGGCCGCTGCGAGCAGCGCGCCGAAGATCGATGCCGAGAAGTCGCTGCCGTTGCGCCCGAGGGTGGTCTGAACGCCGCGCCGGTCTGCCGCGATGAACCCGGTGATGACCAGCGTGCCTTTGAAATCCGCGTCCACCAGATCGGCCAGCTGGGCCCGGGAGGGCTCCCACTGCACCGCCGGCCCGAGCGGCCCCCACTCGACGACCACCACTCGCCGCGCGTCGATCCACTGCACCGGTCCGCGCCGCTGCGGTCGCGTCTCGAGGTAGCGATGGAACAGCTTGGTCGACCAGATCTCCCCGTAGCCGGCGATCAGGTCGCGCACGTTCGGCGCGGCCGAGCGGGTGAGCTTGACCGTGTGCAGAATGCCTTCCAGATCGCGGCAGTCCCGATCGAAGCCCGCCATATAAAGACGCATGACCTCGACCGGCAGCAGCGCCTCGGCGATCGCGGCATGCCGTGCGCGCAGCGCGGCAATTTCCGCCCGGTAGCTCTCGTCCTGCATCTCCGCGAGCCGCACCAAGCCGAGCAGTCCGTCGGTGACGCCCTTGCAGGCCGAGAGCACCACACCCAGGCGCTCGCCGGGCGAGGCGTCCAGGATGGCAGCCACGCGCTCGAAACAGGCGGCATCGGCGACGCTCGAGCCGCCGAATTTGTGCACGATCCAGGGTGCGGAATTCGACATGGAGTTACCGGTCACCTGAGGGAGAGCCGTGCGACTCTACTGATGCGCACCGGCGCGCGCAATGGATCATCCGGCGGATCGCCCCCCGGGGGGGCACGTGCCGGTACAATCCGCCCATGGACGAAAGCGCGATCCTCCGCGGACAGCTGGCCACCGAGCGTATCCACGCTGCCCAGGTGGTCAACGCCTGCCTCATCGTGTTCGGCACGGCACGCGAGCCCCTGGGCGAGTCCGGGGCGTTTCGCGAGGCGAGCGTGAGCTACCTGGCCTGGGTGCTCAGCCGCTTCGAGCAGCGCGATCAATTGCTCGGGGAGCTCATCACGGCCAGCCGCACCGCCGCTTTGGGCAAGCCGGAGGCGTCGGTGCCGGCCGAGCTTGCCGATCTGGCGGCGCGCGAGGGGACCAGCCGTCAGGCGCTCACGCGCCTCGAGCGCGCGCTCTCGGCCGCATCGGCTGAACTGGCGCACGCGGCCTGGCAGGCTTTCGGGCAGTTCTTTAACACGCTCTGGTGCGCGCGGCGCGAAGCGATCGAGGAGCAGTTGGCGCGGCTGCCGCGCATCGCCACCTGGCGCGCGCTGAGCGCCATCGATGCCGACTCGATCCTCGAGGAGCGTGCCCGCTACGCCCAGGTGGCCGCGCGCCTGCCGCCCGGCGTCGCGCTGCTCGGCGCCACGGGACGTTGATGCCACCCCGGACAGCGTGCCGGGCACGAGCCGCGCGCCGCTGCGCTCCGACGCCCCGCGCATCGCCGGTGCACCGTCCGGGCCTTCACTGGACGAGAATTCAGAGTGGGTATAATCATTATCTAATTGATATTATTAATAAAAGTGACGCATTTTCCGGCTGTGCCGCACCGTGCGGCACGCCGACTCGCAAGGAGCAGATGCCATGACAAACCCTCCGGTACGAACCGGTGGCTGCCTATGCGGCGGCGTGCGCTACACCGTTGAAGGCCCGCTGCGCGGGGTCATCGCCTGCCACTGCAGCCAATGCCGGCGCACCAGCGGTCATTTCGTGGCGGCCACCGCCGCGCCCAACGATCAGCTGCGTCTGAACACCGCCGAGACTCTCACCTGGTTTCGCTCCTCCGAGAGCGCAGAGCGCGGCTTCTGCCGCCGCTGCGGAGGAAACCTCTTCTGGCGGCGCGTGGGCAGCGACACGACCAGCATTCTGGCCGGCACGCTCGATCCGCCCACGCACCTGACGCTGGAACGTCATATCTTCGTCGCCGACAAGTCTGACTACTACACGATCGAGGCGGACGTCCCACACTCAGCCGGCCATTGAGCGCAGCCGGCGGGACGGCAGCACGCTCAGGCCTCAGCGGCCGGCTCGAACAGCAAGCCGAACTCCGCCGCACTGGCACGCAACGCCTGGTGCCAGCTGGCCGCGTAGCTCAGTCCCACCCAGGTCTCGAACACCGGCAGCCCCTGCGGTGTGTCCTCCAGACGCCACACCGTCACGCTCATATGGGCCGCGACGGTCTGCGCCAGATGACCCACCGCGAAGCACCGCTCGTGAAGATCGAGAGGTAGCAGTTTTGCCAGGCTCTCGCGTACCCGAGAGCCCCAGAGCCGCACGATCGCATAGGCGTCGCTGAGATCGACCACCGTCGCGCACCCTGTGGTCGCTGCGTGCAGCGCCGGCATGAACTCGCTCACCGCGCCCGCCGCGCTGAGAAGCCAGGCGCCTGGAGCCACCCCGGCGGCAGCCAGGGCGCCGGCCGACACGCGGCGCGGCTGCTGGGGCAGCTCGATGCCGAAGCGTCCATGGACCCGCCGGCACAGTTCGATCGTCTGTTCCCGGCGTACCGTCAGACGCGCGATCTGCAGCCCGAGGCGTTCCTGCGCCCGCACCGGGTCCGGCGAGGCCAGCCCGCCGGCCTCGGCAGCCACAGGACCACCCGGAGGGGACATGACGCTCAACTGCGCACCCGCAGGCCATCCGCATCGTAAAACACTGGATCGAGCACCTCGACCGTCGTCTCCCGGCCCCGCAGCGGGTCGCAGGCGCGGACCCGCTCGCCGTGCCGTTCGCGGCCGCAACTGAGAAAGCCAAGGCCGATCCACTGCCCGAGCGTCGGGGAAAACGTCGCGGAGCTGACGAATCCCTCATCGTTCTGCGCCGCCACGGCCACCGCCGGGCGTACCAGATGCGCGCCGCTCGCGAGCCGCTCCCGTGGGTCCACGGGCTTCAGTCCGACGAGCACCGGTCGGTCGGAGGCGGTAAGACCGGGGCGCTCGGCGAGCGACCGGCCAAGGAAGTCCTTGCGGGTCGACACCAGCCGGCCGAGACCGAGGTCCCCCGCCGTCGTCGTGCCGTTGATCTCCGGACCGGCCACGTGTCCTTTCTCGATGCGCATGACCCCGAGCGCCTCGGTACCGTACGGCATGACGCCGAGCGCCACGCCGTGCACCATGAGCGCCTCGAGCAGCGCGTGGGCGTGACGGGCCGGCACCGCCAGCTCGTAACCGAGCTCCCCGCAGAAGGAGATGCGGAACAGCCGCGCGGTGCGGCCGGCCCACGAGAACTGAGCGCAGGCCAGATGCGGCAGGTTCGCATTCGACAGGTCGATGGACTCCCCGATGACACTCTCGAGCAACGCTCGTGCACGCGGTCCGGCGATCGCGTACTGTGCCCAGTGCTCGGTGACGGAGGTCAGCTGGACATCGAGCTGCGGCCAGCGCACCTGCTGCGCGTGCGTCAGGTGCGCCATGACTCCAGCGGCGTGCGCGGTGCTCGTCGAGAGCAGATAGTGGCTCTCCCCGAGGCGCGCCACGGTGCCGTCATCGAGCACGATGCCGTCCTCGCGCAGCAGCAGGCCGTAACGCACCCGGCCGACCGCGAGCGTCGCCAGGGTATTGGCATACAAGCGCTCCAGGAACTCGGTCGCATCCTCGCCCTGCACGTCGATCTTGCCGAGCGTCGACACGTCGCAGACTCCCACTGCGGTGCGAACGGCCTGCACCTCCCGGCTCACCGTACGCTGCCAGTCGGTCTCCCCCGGCAGGGGAAACCATCTGGCGCGCCGCCACTGGCCCGCATCGACGAAGATCGCCCCGCGCGCCTCGGCCCACTGATGACTCGGCGTGTGCCGGCAGGGACGAAACTCCGTGCCGCGCGCCCGACCGGCCAGGGCACCGATCGCCACAGGCGTGAAGGGGGGACGGGAAGCGATGGTGCCGAGCTGCCCGAGCTCGCGCTGCGTCAGGGCCGCAAGCAGCGCCTGCCCGTTCAGTTGAGCGGTCCGGCCCTGATCGGTGCCCATACCGAGAGTGGTATAGCGCTTGAGGTGCTCGGCGCAGCGGAAGCCTTCGCGCGCCGCCAGCGCCACATCCTCAGCCGTCACGTCGTGCTGCAAATCCACGAACGCCTTGCCGCGCAGCTCACTCACGAACCACAGCGCAGCGGCCCCCGTGCCCTCCTCCTCGGTGCGCCACGTCGCCAGCACAGGCGCGAAGCCCGCCGTCTGCGCCGCATCCAAACCGGCTTCGGCTCCCGAGCGTAGCGCGCCCGAGAGCGAGAACTCACCAACCGCCGCGCCGACCGCCCGCATCGACCTCGGCAGCTCCCCGGGCACGTAGCCGCTGATTGCCTCGCTCCAGCGGGTTCGCCCCCCCAGATGCGTCGAGAGCGCCGTTTGCGGACTCCAGCCACCGGCGACCGCGAGGGCATCGAGCTGCACCCGGTGCAGTCGGCCGCCTGCATCGCGCACCTCGACGGCCTCGAGGCGTTTGCCTCCGCGCGTACCCACGATCTGAGCCCCCGGCATGACCTCAATGCCGCAGCGGCGCGCCTGCTCGAGCAGCATCGCGGGGATCGACCGGCGCGCCTCGACGATCACCGCCACCTCCACCCCCGCGGCGCTGAGATCCACCGCCGTCTTCCAGCCGTCATCGCCGCTGGTGAATATCCCGATGCGCCGCCCCGGTGTCACCCGGAAGCGGTTGAGGTACGTTCGCACGGCCGAGGCGAGCATGACGCCCGGTCGATCATTGCCGCCGAATACGATCGAGCGCTCCTGGGCCCCCGCGGCGAGCACCGCACACCGCGCGACGATCTTCCAGTAGCGCTGCCTGGGCTGGTGCGCCGGCGCAACGGGCAGATGATCGGCCACGCGCTCGATCGCACCGAAGGTGTTGCCGTCGTAGGCGCCGAACACCGTGGTGCGTGGCATTACCCGGACCTCCGGCAGTGATCGCAGCTCCGCCACCGTGCGCCGCGCCCAGTCCGAGGCGGGCTCGCCATCAATCGTGTGACGCTCGCCGTTCAACCGTCCGCCGAGCAGAAAGTCCTCGTCGCAGAGCACAACGCGCGCCCCCGAGCGGCCGGCCACCAGCGCCGCAGCGAGTCCCGCCGGACCCCCGCCAATCACCAGCACATCGCAGAACGCGTGGACCGTCTCGTACTCGTCCGGGTCGGCCGCGCCGCTCGCCCGACCCAGGCCCGCCGCGCGGCGGATCGCCGGCTCATAGAGCTTCTCCCACCACGCCGCGGGCCACATGAAGGTCTTGTAGTAGAACCCGGCGACCAGCAATCGCGAGAGTCGTGAGTTGATCGCGCCGACATCGAACTGAAGCGACGGCCAGGCGTTCTGGCTGCACGCCTCGAGACCCTCAAACAACTCGATGGTCGTCGCTCGCGTGTTCGGCTCGCGCCGCGCACCGTCGCGCAGCTCGACCAGGGCGTTCGGCTCGTCCGAGCCGGCGCTCAGGATTCCGCGCGGCCGGTGGTATTTGAATGACCGTCCCACCACGGTTACGCCGGCGGCGAGCAGCGCCGAAGCGAGCGTATCGCCCTCGTAACCACGATAGTGCTTGCGATCGAACGCGAAAGTCACCGTCCGGTCGCGCCGGATCGCTCCCTCGCCATCGAGTCGGTTCGGATTCATGGCAGCGCGTCCTTGGCCAGACGCACCGCGCTGATCCGATGCGTGCGGGTATCACGCGTGACTTCGAGCCACGATCCGCAGCCATAGCCGTGCCGCCACAACTCGCGGTGCGCGCCGGCGGGATTGCTCCGCAGATAGACCGCGGCGA
>JAKAZL010000016.1 GCA_021815925.1 Pseudomonadota bacterium
GCCGCGGCGAGTACCGGGTGCAGGGCGAGCTCGACCTGCACGGGCTCACCGTCCCCGAGGCGAAGCAGGCGCTGCGCGAGTTCATGGCCGAGGCGCTCGAGCGGCGCTGGCGCTGCGTGCGGGTCATTCACGGCAAGGGACTGCGCTCCGGTCATCGCGGACCGGTCCTGAAGGGGCTCACCGCCGCGGCGCTGCGCCGCTTCGCTCCGGTGCTGGCGTTCGTCTCGGCGCGCGCGGTCGATGGCGGCACGGGAGCCATTTACGTGCTGCTCTCCTGGTAGTCGGCCAGCGTGAACAGCTCGCGCAGGACGGCCGTGGCGAAGGCCCCGCGCGCGAGCCGGAACTGCAGCAGCACCGAGTCGCCCTCGCGCTCTACGGCGAGCTCGCGCACCGCCAGGCGCAGGCTGCGCCGCTCCTGCTCGAGCCCGGCCGCCTCCAGCAGCGCGCAGGGCTCCCGGAAGCCGGCCGCCACCTGCTCCTCGAGCGCGCGCACGGACCCCTGCGACAACGGCGCTCCGCGCCCCCAGAGCGGCCCGCTCGGGTGGATCTCGAGCCGTGCCAGCCGCGCCTCGAGCGTCGCATCGTTCGCCTCGACCGCGAAATGGCTGCCCCGCCCATCGAGCATGGCGCGGTCCCCGGCCTGAAGCTGCGCCCAGCTGCCAAGCGCCACCCGCTCGGCGAGCACCGCGTTGAACACCAGACTGCGCAGCGCCGAGAGCACGAAGCCGCGCTCCGGCGGACGCAGCGCGCGCGGATCGGCGGGCAGGCGCTCGAGATTCGCGCCGCCGCGGCCGAAGCGCTGCGGGCCGAAGTAGTTCGGCACGCCGGCCGCACCGATCTGCTGCACCCGTTGCTCGAGCGCCAGAGGATCGACGCCCGCCCCGCGCGCGCGGATGCGAAAGCGATTGCCCTCGAGCGCGCCGCGCGGCAGCTTGCGCGTGTGCGGATGCGCACCGAGCACCTCGAACCCCTCCCCGCTGAAGCCCGGCCAGCCCTCGAGGGCCTGTGCCCCGCGCGGCACCGAGAACCACTGCACGGCGAGGGCGCGGCGGTCCTTCAGCCCCGCGTAGCCGACATCCGCCGGCCGGCACCCGGCGCGCCGGGCGAGCTCGCGCGCCACCCAGACGGTGTTGGCGTCGCGCTTGCGCACCTGGAGCAGCACGTGCGAGCCGCTGCCCGCCGGAGCGAACCCGAGGCATTCCTCGACCTGGAAGTCCTCCGGCTCGGTCCGCACGCTCACTCGGGCCAGCGGCCCCGCGTACACGCGCGGCGGATCGAGCGCCGCCTCAACGTGCATGGCACGCACCGTGCGCGCGCAGCCGACTCGGCCAACCCGGCATGATCAACACTCCGCCTCCCCGATCAGCACTCCGACAGACCCTTAATCGATGTTGTTCTTCCCCTGCCTGCGCAGCGTCATGCCCGGCCATCGCGCCCGCGCGGCTCAGGAGGCCTCGAGCAGCAGCACCACCGCCTGTGCGGCCAGCCCCTCGGCGCGCCCCAGGAAGCCCAGCTTCTCGGTGGTGGTGGCCTTGACGTTCACCGCCTCGGGACTGACCTCGAGCAGCTCGGCGATGCGCGCGCGGATCGCCTCGCGCACCGGGCCGAGCTTGGGCCGCTCGGCGAGCAGGGTCAGGTCGGCATTGCCGACGCGCAGCCCGCGCGTGCGCAACATCCCGAGCACCGCCTGAACGAACCCGGCGCTGTCAGCGCCCTTCCAGCGCGGATCAGTGTCACGAAAGTGCTGCCCGATGTCCCCGAGCCCGGCCGCACCGAGCAGCGCATCGGTGAGCGCATGCAGCAGCACGTCCCCGTCGGAGTGGGCCAGCACACCGTGCGTGTGCGCCACGCGCACCCCACCGAGCATGACGTGATCGCCCGGACCAAACGCATGCACATCAACTCCCGATCCGATTCTCATCCGGCCGCCTCCAACAGTGCCGCGGCGAGGGTCAGATCCGCCGCGCTGGTGATTTTCAGGTTCGCCGCCGAGGCGTTGATCAGCGCCGGGCGCCGGCCCAGCCATTCCACCGCCTGGGCCTCATCGGTGGGCAGCCGGCCCGCCTCGTGCGCCGCATCGAGCGCCGCGCAGAGCAGCCCGTAGCGGAACATCTGCGGCGTCAGCGCGCGCCACAGGCCACTGCGATCGACAGTCTCGGCCACGCAGCCATCCGCACCGGCGCGCTTGAGCGTATCGGCCGCCGGGGTCGCGAGCAGCCCCCCGACCGGATGCTCGGCGAGGCTCGCGAGCAGCCGCTCGAGGTCCTCCCCCGGCAGGCACGGCCGGGCCGCATCGTGCACGAGCACCCAGTCGGGCGCGGCGGCGCGCGGGGCGAGTGCCGCGAGCGCGTTGCGCACCGAGTGGCTGCGCTCGGCCCCCCCGGGGGCGCTCAGCACCTGCGGCGGGGCGATGCCGGCCCAGAACGGGTCCTCGGCGGCGAGCGCCACGACGGCGCCGGCGCAGCGCGGGTCGGTGAGAAACGGCGCGAGCGCCCACTCGATCACGGTGCGACCGCGCAGCGGCGCGTACTGCTTGGGGCGCTCGCCCCCGAACCGGCGGCCGATGCCGGCGGCGGGCATCACCAGCCAATAGCGCATGATCAGTGGGTCGCGGCCGGCGGGAAGCGCGGCGGCTCGACGACCATGTAAAACGTCTCGTTCGGCCCGATCATCCCGAGCTCACTGCGCGCCCGCTCCTCGATCGCGCCGGTGCCGGTCTTCAGGTCCGCCACGTCCGCCGCCAGGCGCGCATTGCGGCGCATCAGGCGGGCGTTGAGCTTCTCCTGGGCGGCCACCGCCCGCTCGAGCCGGTAGACCGGGCGCACGCCCTCGCTGGAGACCCAGATCCGGTACTGCAGCAGCACCAGGGCGGCAAGCAACGCGGCGGTGAGTAGTTTCATGCTCGTGAGCGCGGCGCGCGCGGCCTCGCGCACGGCGAGAGCTTACGAGCCTCGGGCGTGCCGATCAAATCTTCACCGGAAAGGCATCCCGGCCCGCGTAGCGCACCTTGCCGAGCTCCGCCTCGATGCGCAGCAGTTGGTTGTACTTGGCGATGCGGTCGGAGCGCGACAGCGAGCCGGTCTTGATCTGCGTGGCGGCCGTGGCCACCGCCAGATCGGCAATGGTGGCGTCCTCGGTCTCCCCCGAGCGGTGCGAGACCACCGCGGCGTAGTGCGCCTGGTCGGCCATGTCGATGGCCGCGAGCGTCTCGGTGAGGGTGCCGATCTGGTTGGGCTTGATCAGCACCGCGTTCGCCACGTGCTTCTCGATGCCCTCGGCGAGGATCTGCGTGTTGGTGACGAAGATGTCGTCCCCGACCAGCTGGTGCGACTCCCCGAGCGCGCGCGTCAGCTGCTGCCAGCCGTCCCAGTCGCCCTCGGCCATGCCGTCCTCGATGCTCACGATCGGGTAACGGTGGGTGAGATCGGCGAGGTAGCGGGTGAACTCGGCGCTCGAGAAGCGCCGTCCATCGGCCTTCAGCTCGTAGCTGCCGTTGCGGTAGAACTCGGAGCTGGCCGCATCGAGGCCGAGGTAGATGTCCCGGCCCGGCGTGTAGCCGGCCTTCTCGATCGCCTGCAGGATCACCTCGAGCGCCTCGGCGTTCGAGCCGAGGTTCGGCGCGAAGCCGCCCTCGTCCCCGACCGAGGTGGCGAGCCCGCGCTCGTTGAGCAGCTTCTTCAGCGCATGGAACACCTCCGTCCCGTAGCGCAGCGCCTCGCGGAAGCTCGGCGCGCCGACCGGCAGGATCAGGAACTCCTGGATGTCGATGCTGTTGTTCGCATGCGCCCCGCCGTTGATGATGTTCATCATCGGCACCGGCATCACCGGCTCGCGGCCGGCGCAGACCGTGGTGCCGAGATAACGATACAGCGGCAGGCCGGCATCGCGTGCCGCCGCATGCGCGCTCGCGAGCGAGACGGCGAGGATCGCGTTGGCCCCGAGCCGGCCCTTGTTCTCGGTGCCGTCGAGCTTGATCATGCGCTGATCGAGCGCCGCCTGATCGCGCGGATCGGCCCCGAGGAGCGCCTGCTTCAGCACGGTGTTGACGTGCGCGACCGCCTTGAGCACCCCTTTGCCGAGATAGCGCTTCTTGTCCCCGTCGCGCAGCTCGACCGCCTCGCGCGTGCCGGTCGAGGCGCCCGAGGGCACCGCGGCCCGTCCCAGCGCGCCCGAATCGAGGATCACGTCGCACTCGACGGTGGGGTTGCCGCGCGAATCGAGGATCTCGCGGCCACGGATGTCGGCGATACGGCTCATCATTGCTTTCCTTCTTGCAGCAACACGGATTCCTCGAACGGCCGTGCCTTGACGACGGCATCGAGCGCCTTGAGCGTCTCGAGCAGCGGCTCGATGCGCTCGAGCGGCCAGGCATTCGGCCCGTCCGAGAGCGCGCGGGCGGGATCGGGATGGGTTTCCATGAACACCCCGGCGATGCCCGCGGCCACCGCCGCGCGCGCCAGCACCGGCACGAACTCGCGCTGGCCCCCGGAGCTCTCCCCGCGCCCGCCCGGCAGCTGCACCGAGTGCGTCGCATCGAAGATCACCGGACAGCCGCACTCGCGCATGATCGCGAGCGAGCGCATGTCGGCGATGAGATTGTTGTAGCCGAAGGTGAAGCCGCGCTCACACACCATGATCGCCTCGTTGCCGGTGGCACGGGCCTTCTCGACGACGTTGCGCATCTCCCAGGGGGAGAGGAACTGCCCCTTCTTGATGTTCACCGGCTTGCCGCACCCGGCCACGGCGCGAATGAAATTGGTCTGCCGGCAGAGAAACGCCGGTGTCTGCAGCACATCGACCACCGCGGCCACCTCGGCGAGCGGCGTGTCCTCGTGCACGTCGGTGAGCACCGGCACCCCGAGCGCGCGCCGCACCCCCTCGAGCACCTTCAGGCCCTGCTCCAGGCCCGGGCCGCGGAAACTCCTGCCCGAGGAGCGGTTGGCCTTATCGAAGGAGGACTTGAACACGAACGGCAGTCCGAGCCGCGTGGTGATCTCCTGCAGCCGCCCGGCCACTTCCTGCACGAGCGTCTCGCTCTCGATCACGCACGGCCCGGCGATGACGAGTAGCGGCTGATCGATCCCGATGTGCGCCCCGGCGAGCTGCATGCACCGCTCAGGCGAGGGCGGCCTGCGGCAGCTGCGCGGTGCGGCGCGAGCGGGCGGCGCGGATGAAGCCGCTGAACAGCGGATGTCCGTCGCGCGGCGTCGAGGTGAACTCGGGGTGGAACTGGGTGGCGACGAACCACGGATGGTTCGCCAGCTCGATCACCTCGACCAGGCCGTCGCGCGAGAACCCGGAGAAGCGCAGTCCCGCCTCGCGGTAGCGCTCGAGATAATTGTTGTTGAATTCATAGCGGTGGCGGTGCCGCTCCAGAATCACCTCCCGGCCGTACAGATCGCGCGCCCGGGTGCCCTCCCCGAGCAGCACCTCCTGGGCGCCGAGGCGCATGGTGCCGCCCTTGACCGAGGCCTCATCGCGGGTCTGCACCCCGCGCGCCTGGTCCTGCCACTCGCTGATCAGCGCGATCACCGGATAGGACGTGGCGCGGTTGAACTCGGTGCTGTTCGCCCCGGTCAAGCCGAGCACGTGCCGGCCGAACTCCACGATCGCCACCTGCATGCCGAGGCAGATGCCGAGGTACGGCACGCCGTGCTCGCGGGCGTGGCGCACCGAGAGGATCTTGCCCTCGATGCCGCGCTCCCCGAAGCCCCCGGGCACCAGGATCGCATCCATACCCTTCAGCGCATGGGTGCCCTGGTTCTCGATGTCGGTCGACTCGATGTAGTGGATGTTGACGCGGGTGCGGGTCTTCAGCCCGCCGTGCATCAGCGCCTCGTGCAGCGACAGGTAGGAATCGCGGATCTGCACGTACTTGCCGACCATGGCGATGTCGACCTGGCCCTCGGGGTTGGCCTTGGCGGCCACCACCTGGCGCCATTCGGTCAGATCGGTGGGCGGCACCTCGAGTCCGAGCTTGCCGACCACGATGTCATCGAGCCCCTGCTCGTGCAGCAGCATCGGAATCTGATAAATGTCCTCGGCATCGACCGCCGAGATGACCGCGCGCTCCTCCACGTTGGTGAACAGCGCGATCTTGCGCCGCTGCTCGTCCGGCAGCGGCTGCTTGCAGCGGCACAGCAGCACGTCGGGCTGGATGCCGATGCCGCGCAGCTCCTTGACCGAGTGCTGCGTCGGCTTGGTCTTGATCTCGCCCGAGCCACCGACCGTCGGCACCAGCGTCAGATGCATGTAGACGCACTGGCCGCGCCCGAGCTCGACGCCGAGCTGGCGGATCGCCTCGAGGAACGGCAGCGACTCGATGTCACCCACCGTGCCGCCGATCTCGACCATGCACACGTCGGCCCCTTCGGCGCCGAGCTGGATGCTGCGCTTGATCTCGTCGGTGATGTGCGGGATCACCTGCACGGTCGCGCCGAGATAATCGCCGCGGCGCTCCTTGGCGATCACCCGCTCGTAGATGCGCCCGGTGGTGAAATTGCTGTTGCGCCCCGTCGTGGTGCGCACGAAACGCTCGTAGTGGCCGAGATCCAGATCGGTCTCCGTGCCGTCCTGGGTGACGAACACCTCACCGTGCTGGAACGGACTCATGGTGCCCGGATCGACGTTGATGTACGGATCGAGCTTGACCATGGCGACCTTCAGGCCGCGCGCCTCGAGAATGGCGCCGAGTGATGCGCTGGCAATACCCTTGCCGAGCGACGACACGACACCACCGGTGACGAATACGAATCGCGTCATAAAATTGCTTCAGGTGATCCGCCGTTGGAACCGCTGCCGGGAGTTCATGGCTGCATGAACGACGGGCCGACAATCTATCACATCAGCGCCTCGGGTGGGGCGCCTTCTTCCAGATCAGCCTCGCCCGGCGGCGTGTGCCGGCGCCGGCACGCACCCGCGCATCGAGCCACAGGTCCCCGGCGGCGAGCAGCGTCGCCTCGCAGAACACCAACGGCAGCCGGGCCCGCTCGCCCGGCGGCACATGCGCCTCCTGCAGCAGGCTCTTCAGCGCACGGCGCCCCTCGCCCGAGCGCACGCGCAGCCGCTCCCCGCCGCGCCGCCAGCGCACCGTGAGCGTCGGCCCGAGCGCCTCGAGCGCATCGAGGTCGAGCGGCCCGAGCGCATCGGGGCGCAGCTCGAGCGCACCGCACCCCGGCGGCAGCTCGCAGCGCGGCGTGCGCCTCGGGTCCCAGGCGATCTGCTGTCCCCTCGGACCGTGCTCGGCGGGGCTCGATGCCGGCTCGATCGAGAGCCGCTCGGCGTGCCGCTCGATACGCGCATCGCCCCAGGCGACCTGCGGGTGGGCATCGGGGCGGGCCTCAAGGAGCACCACGGCGATCTGCTCGAGCCGGCGCGCATCGGGCAGGATCCGCCCGCTACGGGCGATCCACCAGCGCAGCGCGTTGCGCCGGCGCGAGAGCGGCAGCGCGCGCAGCGTCTTCGCCGAGAGCCCCGCCCCGTCGCTGGCACGCTCGACGTCGGCGCGGGCCAGCGACTCGAGCAGCTGCTGGCCCTCGGCCGCATGCCGGGCCGTTCGCGCCACGGCGGCGGCCACCCCGCTCCAACGCGCGCGCACCGCCGGCAGCACCCGGTGCCGCAGGTAATTGCGGTCGAAGCGCTCATCGACGTTGCTCTCATCGAACACCACCGGCAGGCCTTCGGCCTCGACCCACTCGGCGAGCTGCGCGCGGGTGAACCCCAGCAGCGGGCGCAGCAGGCGGGTGGCGCCAAAGGGCGCCGCGGCGGGCATGGCCGAGAGCCCGGGGAGCCCGCAGCCGCGGAACAGCTGCAGCAGCACCGTCTCGAGCTGATCGTCCTGGTTGTGGGCCGTGAGCAGCACCTCGCCGCGCTTCAGGTCCGCCCCGAGCGCCCGGTAGCGCGCCGTGCGCGCCGCCTCCTCGAGCGAGACGCCCGGCGCCGAGCGGACCTCGGCCCGCACCACCCGCAGCGGCACGCCGAGGCGACGCGCGAGCCGACGGCACTCAGCGCCCCAGCGAGCCGAATCGCGGTGCAGTCCGTGATCGACGTGCACGGCGCGCAGCGCGAAGGGCCGCGGGCGCACCTGCGCCAGTGCGCCGAGCAGCGCGGTCGAGTCCACCCCACCGCTGAACGCCACGCACAGCGCGACGTGTGGAAATTCCCCCAGTTGCCCCCGCAGTTGCGCGAGCAGCGCCTCGCTGCCGTACCGGCTTCCCGGCCGCACGCGGCGCCGGCCCGCGCTCAAGGGCGCCGCTCCGCTCCCTTCACGCCGGGCTCTCACCATAGACGCCGAACGCGCTGATACGCGCGGCGCGCTCGGCCAGCAGCTGCTCACGGGGCAGGGCCGTGAGCGCCTCGAGCTGCCCGATGAGTGCGGCTTTGAGGCTCGCGGCGGTGGCCGCCGGATCCCGATGCGCCCCGCCGAGCGGCTCGGGAATCACCGCATCGACCAGGCCGAGCCGCTCGAGCCGGTCGGCCGTCATGTTCAGCGCCTCGGCGGCGGTCTCGCGTTTGTCCTGACTCTTCCAGAGGATCGAGGCGCAGCCTTCCGGGGAAATGACCGAGTAGACGCTGTACTGCAGCATCAGCAGCCGGTCGCACACGCCGATCGCGAGCGCCCCGCCCGAGCCGCCCTCGCCCGTGACCACCGACACGATGGGCACCGCGAGAGTCGACATCTCGAGCAGGTTGCGCGCGATCGCCTCGCTCTGCCCGCGCTCCTCGGCGCCGACGCCCGGATAGGCTCCCTGCGTGTCGATCAGGGTCACCAGCGGCAGCTCGAAGCGCTCGGCCATCTGCATCAGCCGCAGCGCCTTGCGGTAGCCCTCCGGCCGGGGCATGCCGTAGTTGCGCCGTACGCGCTCCTTGGTGTCGCGGCCCTTCTGGTGGCCGATGATCATCACCGGCCGGCCGCCAAGGCGCGCCGGTCCGCCGACGATCGCCCCGTCATCGCCGTACATCCGATCACCATGCAGCTCGCTGAACTCCGTGCAGATCGCGCCGATGTAATCGAGCGTATAGGGCCGCTGCGGGTGGCGGGCGAGCTGGGTGATCTGCCAGGGCGTGAGGTTCGCGAAGATGCTGGTCGTGAGCTGGCGGCTCTTGGCCTGCAGGCGCGCGATCTCGTCCTGGATGTTGACTTCCGGATCGCAGGTGACGTGCTTGAGCTCCTCGATCTTCGCTTCGAGCTCGGCAATGGGCTGTTCGAAATCGAGAAAGGCGACGGCCATGCGCTTTACCGGGGTTGTCTCGTGCTGGGCGCGAGGGTACGGGCGGGGGGCTCGGCGCGCAAGCGGGCAGCCCCTACAAGCCGTCGGCCGAGCGCTGCGGTGCCTCGGCCGGGGCGCTGTACAGCACACGCACCGAGGCGCCCCCGAAGAGCTGCTCCAGGCCCGCGAGCAGCTCGGCGGCGGGCTGCACGCTCCAGTCGGGCCCGAACGCCAGCATCCCGCGCACGCCCGCTGCGGCGTACTCGACCGCGAGCGCGCACGGACCGGGTCGATGGCGGGCCAGCAGCTCGGCGAGCCGGCGCTGCAGCGCGCCGGTATCGGCGCGTGCGGGCCATTTGACGACGATGCGCCGCGCCTGCTGCTCGCGCACCTTGGCCAGATCGGTGAGCCGGCGCACACCGATGCGCCAGCCGTCGGAGAACTCATCGAAGCGCAGCTGCCCCTCGGCGAGCACCAGCGCATCCTTGCTGATGAGCGCGCGGAACTGCTGGAACTGCTCATCGAACAGGCTCGCCTCGATCCGGCCGGTGCCATCATCGAGGGTGAGGATCACGCGCGGGCCGCGCTTGCGCACCTCGTCGATCAATCCGGCCACGGTGACCGTGCGGCCGCCGCGCCCGCGCGGGGCCTCCATCCCCGGCATGGGCCGCTCGCCGATGAGATCGCCGATCCGGTGGCTCACCAGGCGTGCCAGTCCCGACTCGAAGGCCGCCATCGGATGGCCGGTCAGATACAGCCCGAGCGTCTCGCGCTCCCCGGCGAGGCGCACCGACTCGGGCCACTCCGCCAGCTCCGCGGCGCTCACCGCCTGCGGGGCGCTCGGCTCGGGCACGCCGAGGCCGAACAGATCGTCCTGGCCGGCGCGGCTCGCCTTGGAGTCCTGCTCCCCGAGCTGCATCGCCGTCGGCAGCCGCTCCATGAGCGTGGCACGGTTGGGCCCGAGCGCATCGCAGCTGCCCGAGCGCAGCAGCGCCTCGAGCACACGGCGGTTGAGCTTCTGCAGATCGAGCCGCCGGCACAGATCCTCCAGGCTCGCGAACGCGCCGCGCGCCTCGCGCTCCTTGATCAGCGCCTCGGCCGCGCCCTCACCGACGCCGCGCACCGCCCCGAGGCCGTAGCGGATCACCCGACCCTCGGCGGTGAACACGTACTGGGAGTGGTTCACGTCCGGTGGCAGCACGGTCAGGCCGATCTCCGCGCACTCGCGGATCAGCGTCACCACCTTGTCGGTGTGATCCATGTCGGCCGAAAGCACCGCGGCCATGAACTCGCCGGGGAAGTGCGCCTTGAGATAGGCCGTCTGATACGACAGCAGCGCGTAGGCCGCGGCATGCGATTTGTTGAACCCGTAGCCGGCGAACTTCTCCATCTGGTCGAAGATCGCATTGGCGATGGGCGCGCCGATGCCACGCGCCGCAGCGCCCTCGAGGAACACCCCGCGCTGCTTGGCCATCTCCTCGGGTTTCTTCTTGCCCATGGCGCGGCGCAGCAGGTCCGCCCCGCCGAGGGTGTAGCCGGCCAGACGCTGGGCGATTTGCATCACCTGCTCCTGGTAGACGAACACCCCGTAGGTGACCCCGAGCACCTGCTCCATCTCCGGGTGCAGGTACTGGGGCTTCTTGCCATGCTTGCAGGCGATGTACTCCGGGATCAGGTCCATCGGCCCCGGCCGGTACAGCGCCCCGAGGGCGATCAGATCGTCGATGCGGTCGGGCTTGGCTTCCTTCAGCATCCGCCGCATGCCGCCGGACTCGAACTGGAAGACCGCCACGGTCTGCGCGCTCTTGAACACCCGCTCGTAAGTGAACTGATCGTCGAGCGCAATGCGCTCGATCTCGAGCGGCGGCTCGCCGCGCGCGGCGCGCTTGGCGTTGATCGACTTGACCGTCCAGTCGATGATGGTGAGCGTGCGCAGGCCGAGGAAGTCGAACTTGACCAGGCCCGCGGCCTCGACGTCGTCCTTGTCGAACTGCGTCACCAGGCTGCCGCCGGCATCGTCGCAGTAAAGCGGGGTGAAATCGGTGAGCACCGAGGGGGCGATCACGACGCCCCCGGCGTGCATGCCGGCGTTGCGCGTGAGGCCCTCGAGCGAGCGGGCGAGGTCGATCAGCGCGCGGACCTCCTCCTCGCTCTGGTAGAGCTTCTTCAGCTCCGGCTCCTTCTCGAGCGCCTCATCGAGCGTGATGCCGAGCTCGAAGGGAATGAGCTTGGCGATCTTGTCGACGTAGCCGTAGCTCATGCCGAGCACGCGCCCGACGTCGCGCACCACCGCCTTGGCCGCCATGGTGCCGTAGGTGATGATCTGCGAGACCCGCTCGCGCCCGTAGCGCCCCGCGACGTACTCGATCACGCGGTCGCGCCCGGCCATGCAGAAATCGACGTCGAAGTCGGGCATGGAGACGCGTTCGGGATTGAGGAACCGCTCGAACAACAGCTCGTAGCGCAGCGGATCGAGGTCGGTGATGCCGAGGCAGTAGGCCACGAGCGAGCCGGCGCCCGAGCCGCGGCCCGGTCCGACGGGCACATCGTTGCCCTTTGCCCAGCGGATGAAGTCCGCCACGATGAGGAAGTAGCCCGCGAAGCCCATCTGACAGATGACATCGAGCTCGCGCTCGAGGCGCGCGCGGTAGGCGAGCGGCTCCGGCGGCGTGCCACGCTCGGCGAGCTCGGCGCAGCGCCGCTCCAGGCCGCTGGCCGCCTCGGCGCGCAGGAATTCCTCCGTGCTCAGCGTGCCGGGCACCGGGTATGGCGGCAGTTGCGGCTTGCCGAGTTCGAGCACCAGCGAGGCGCGCCGCGCCACCTCGACGGTGTTCGCGAGCGCCTCGGGAATGTCGGCGAAGAGTTCGGCCATCTCCTCGCCCGTGCGCAGGTACTGCTCGGGGCTGTAGCGGCGCGCGCGCGCCGGATCGGCGAGCTGCGAGCCGTCGTGGATGCACACGCGCGCCTCGTGCGACTCGAAGTCCTCGCGCCTGAGGAAGCGCACGTCGTTGGTGGCGAGCACCGGCACGCCGCGGCGCGCCGCGAGCGCCACGGCGGCGGCGATGTACGCCTCCTCGCCCGGCCGGCCGAGCCGCTGCAGCTCCAGGTAGTAACGCTCGGGCAGCAGCGCGAGCCAGCGCTCGAGCGCCGCCTCGGCGTCGCGCTCGCGCCCGTTGGCGAGCGCCCGTCCCACGTCCCCCTCGGCCGCGCACGACAGGCCGATCAGCCCCTGGAGCGCCTCGGGCGTGAGCCACTCGCGCTCGATCATCGGCACGCCGCGCTGCTGGCCCTCGAGGTAGGCGCGGCTCACCAGCCGCGTGACGTTGCGGTAACCGCTCTGCGACTGGCAGATCAGCGTCAGGCGGCTCGCCGGGGTGTGCTCGGCGCCCTCGCGCACCAGCAGATCCACACCGATCAGCGGCTTCACGCCGCGCGCGAGCGCGGCGCGGTAGAACTTGACCATCGCGAACAGGTTGCTCTGGTCGGTCACCGCCACGGCGGCCATGCCGGCCCCGGCCACCGCCTCGATCAGCTCCGGCACGCGCACCACGCTGTCGATCAGCGAGTACTCGGTGTGCAGGCGCAGGTGAACGAAACCGGTGCTCACCGCTCAGCTCCGCGCCAGGGCCGCGCGCACCGGCGCGAACGACAGGCGGTGCTCGCTCGAGGGCCCGAGCCGGCGCAGCGCCGCCAGATGCGCCGCGGTACCGTAGCCCTTGTGGCGGGCGAAGCCGTAGCCCGGATGTGAGCGCTCGAGCGCGCGCATCAGCGCATCGCGATGGGTCTTGGCGAGGATCGAGGCGGCGCCGATGGCCGCCACCGTGGCATCACCGCGCACCACGGTCTCGACCGTGCAGGGCAGATCCTGAAGCGCCGGGGCACGGTTGCCGTCGACCTGCACGTGCTCGGGCCGCAGCGGCAGCGCGAGCACCGCGCGGCGCATCGCGAGCAGCGTCGCCTGCAGGATGTTGAGCGCGTCGATCTCGGCCCGATCGGCGCTGCCGAGCGCCCAGGCCAGTGCGTGCGCGCGGATCAGCGGCGCCAGGCGCTCGCGCGCCGCCTCACTCAGCGCCTTGGAATCCCCGAGGCCCTCGATGGGCCGCGCCGGGTCGAGGATCACCGCTGCGGCGATGACCGGACCGGCGAGCGGTCCGCGCCCGGCCTCGTCCACGCCGGCGACGCGCGCTTGCGTGAGCGGGCCGCTCACCGCAGCGCCCCGTCCCGGCCGAGCCGGCGCAGGATCGCATCGGCTGCGCGCCCCGCCCCGCCGCAGCGCAGCTCGCGGTGCACGCGCTCGAACTCGCGGTCGAGCTCACCGCGGTAGTCGGCATCCTCCAGACGCCCGAGCAGCGCGGCGCCGAGCGCCGCGCCGGTCACGGCCTCCTGGAGCAGCTCCGGCACGAAGGCGCGCCCGAGCAGCAGATTCGGTTGTGAGAAATAGGGGACCTTCACCAGACGGAGTCTCCGCAGGAGAAACGCCGTGAGCCCGCCGAAACGATACGCCACGACCATGACGCGGCGCGAGAGGAGCGTCTCCAGTGTAGCGGTTCCGGAGGCCACCAGCGCCCCGTCGCAGGCCGCGAGCACCGCTTGCGCCTGCCCATCGGTGAGCAGGATCTCAGGGGAATCAGAAACTTGCGCGCGCTTGCTCTGAAACACCTCACGTGTGCGGGCGCTGGCCATCGGGGCGATGAAACGCACCCCGGGCCGGCGCGCGGCGATCCAGGCGGCCGCCGCGACGAAGTCCCCGGCGAGCCGCGCGACCTCCCCCACCCGGCTGCCGGGCAGCAAGGCCACCACCGTGGCCTCCGCGGGCAGTCCGAGCGCGGCGCGTGCCGCACCCCGGTCCGGTACGAGCGGGATCTGATCGGCGAGCGGGTGACCGACGAATTCCGTCGCCACGCCGTGGCGCGCGTAGAAGCCGGTCTCGAACGGCAACAGACACAACACCAGGTCGCAGGCGCGGCCGATCTTGCGCACCCGGCTCTGCCGCCACGCCCAGACCTGCGGGGCCACGTACTGAACGGTGACCAGGCCCGCGGCGCGCAGCCGCGCGGCGAGCCCGAGGTTGAATGCCGGAGCATCGATGCCGATGAACACGTCGGGCCGCGCGGCCGTGAAGCGGCGCACCAGATCGGCCCGCAGGCGCAGCAGCCGCGGCACGTGCGGCAGCACCTCGGCAAGTCCCATCACGGCGAGGGCCTCGGCGCTCTCCCACGCCTGGCAGCCGGCGGCCACCATCTTCGGTCCGGCCACCCCGAAGCACTCGAGCGCACCGAGGCGCTCGCGCAGCGCGTTGATCAGGGCCGCGCCGAGTTGATCGCCGGAGGACTCTCCGGCCACCAGCGCCACGCGCAGCGGCCCCGGAGCACGGACCGCCTCACACGCGGCCCCGGGCGAGGCGGTCATCGGACGATGCTGCGGCCGGAATTGCGGATGAAGGTGGCGAACGCCTGCACTTCGGGCTGCTGCGCACCGCGCGCCTCGAGCCGCTCGAGCGCCTCGATCAGACGCAGCTCGCTGCGGTAGAGGATCCGATAGGCATCGCGGACGTTGCGGATCTGAGCGGCGCTGAACCCGCGTCGGCGCAGCCCCTCGGAGTTGACCGCGTGCGGCACCGCCGGGTTGCCGGCCACCATGACGTAGGGCGGCACGTCGCGGGTCACGATCGCCCCGCCGGCGAGAAAGGCGTGCGGGCCGACCTTGGTGAACTGGTGCACGGCGGTGAGCCCGCCGAGGATCACCCAGTCGCCGATCTCCACGTGTCCGCCGAGCGCAGCGCAGTTGGCGAACACCGCGTTGCTGCCCACGCTGCAGTCGTGCGCGACGTGCGAGTAGGCCATGAACAGGTTGTCATCGCCGATGCGGGTGACGCCCCGGTCGTGCGTGGTGCCGCGGTTGACCGTGACGTTCTCGCGGAACACGTTGCGATCGCCGATCTCGAGCCGGGTCGGCTCGCCGTGATACTTCTTATCCTGCGGGGCATCCCCGAGCGAGGCGAACTGGAATACCCGGTTGTCCGCGCCGATCGTGGTCGGCCCGTTGATCACCACGTGCGGACCAATCACCGTGCGCGCCCCGATGCGCACGTCCGGTCCGATGACGCTGAACGGGCCCACCGCAACGTCCGCGGCCAGCTCGGCACGCGGCGAGACGATGGCATGCGGATCGATCACTTGCCGGCCTCCGGCGTGACCATGATCTGCGCCTGCGCGACCTCGGCGCCGCCGACCTCGGCGCGCGTGGCGAAACGCCAGATGCCGCGCAGGCAGCGCTCGACGGTGGCCGTGAGCACGAGCTGATCGCCGGGCTCGACGGGCTTGCGGAAGCGCGCCTTGTCGATGCCGACGAAATAAAAGCGGGTGTCCTCGTGCGGCACGATCTCGGCGCTGAGGAACGTCAGGATGCCGGCGGTCTGCGCCAGCGCCTCGATGATGATCACCCCGGGCATCACCGGGCGGGCCGGGAAATGGCCCGGGAAGAACGGCTCGTTGTAGGTGACGTTCTTCAGCGCCCGGATGCTCTCGCCGGCGCGCCACTCGAGCACGCGGTCGACCAGCATGAACGGATAGCGGTGCGGCAGGAGCCGCAGGATGCCGTGGATGTCAAGTTGCGCGTCACTCATCGTCTTCGTCTTCTTCCAGATCCTCGCCGCCGGCTGCGCGGCGCTCGAGCGCCTTCAGCCGAACGGCCAGGGATTCGAGGCGCTTGAAACGCCCGACCAGGCGCCGCCATGTGTGCGCCTCCTCGTAGGGGATGCCGCCGGAGTATACGCCGGGCCGCGTGATCGAATGGCTGACCATGGTGCGCCCGGTGATCACCACCCCGTCGGCGATGGTCAGATGACCGCCGATCCCCGTCTGTCCGCCGATCATGCAGCCGCGACCGATGCGCGTGCTGCCCGATACCCCGACGCACGCCGCGAGCGCGCTGTGCGCGCCGATGTGCACGTTGTGACCGATCTGAATGAGGTTGTCGAGCTTGACGCCCTCCTCGATCACCGTGTCCTCGATCGCACCGCGGTCCACGGTGGTGTTGGCGCCGATCTCCACGTCCGCCCCGATGCGCACGCCGCCGATCTGCGGCACCTTCAGCCAGCGACCCGCCTCCGACGCGAAACCGAAGCCGTCGCCGCCGATGACCGCCCCGGGCTGCAGCACCGAGCGCTCCCCGAGGATGACGCCCCGGCAGAGCGTCACGCGCGCCACCAGGCGCACGTCGTGCCCGACCCGCACGCCCGCCTCGAGCAGGCACTGCGGTCCGATATAGGCGCGCGCCCCCACCACCGCTCCGTCCCCGATCACGCTCGCTGGCCCGACGTGGGCGCTGGGATCGATCTGCGCGCTGCTCGCCACGACCGCGCTCGGATGCACGCCCGGCGGGCCGAACGGCTCCGGATGCAGCACGGTGGCGATCCGCGCGAAGGTGGCGTGGGGATTGGGCGAGACGAGCGCCGGGACCGGACAGTCCGCGGCGCTCGCCGCATCGAGCACCACCAGCCCCGCTCGGGTGGCCGCGAGCTGGGCGCGGTAGCGGGGATTGGCGACGAAGGCGACGCAGTTCGCGTCGGCTTCGGCGAGGGTGGCCACCCGCTCCACGCGGGCGAGCGGGTCACCGTTCAGCTCACCGCCGAAGCGGACCGCGAGCTCTCCGATCGAGACGCCCATGGCCCGCCGCGGTTACTTGGCCGCCGGGGCCGCCTGCAGGATCTTCAGGATCGCCGGGGTCAGATCGATCTGCTCATCGGCGTAGATCACCCCGTCGTTCATCATGACCAGGTTGTAGCCGTGCGCCTTGGCATAGTGCTGCACGTCAAGCGCGATGGCCTTCTGCACCTTGCTGAACAGCTCGTTGCGCCGGGTGCCGAGGGCCTGCTGGAGCTTGGTCGACTCCTGCCGGAACGACTCGACCTTCTCGCGCAGATCCAGTTCCGCCTGGGCGACCTGGTCCTGGGTCATCGTGGCCTGGTTGCGCTGCAGGTTGGCCTGGCTCGCCTGCAGCTTCTTCGCCTCCGCCTGCAGCTGCTGCTGCTTGGGCAGGAACTCCGAGCGCAGCGCCGCGATAGCCGACTTGTACTGCGAGGAGGACTGCACCAGCACCCCGTAATTGACCACACCAATCTTCAAACCGGCGGCCTGGGCGCTCGCAACGGCGAGCCCCGTCACCAGCACTGCGGAGGCGAACATTCCCAGGACTGAAAGGCGTCTGCTCAAGCGCTTCACGAAACCCACCTCGAAAATGGCTATGTGTAATGCAGGTCCGCCCCCACGGGGGGGCGGTCAAGCGGGCGATATTACCACCACCGGGCGCACCGCGCCCGTGCCGCTAGAAGGCCTGTCCGACCGTGAACTGGAAGCCGCTGGTCTGGTCGCCCCAGGTATCCAGGGTGGAGCGCTTGGCATTTAACGGTACGCCGTAACTGAAGCGGAACAGGCCCATCGGGGACAGCCAGGTCACCGACAGTCCCACCGAGCGCTTCAGATCCGACCAGCCGTTCAGGTGGTAGTTCACCGGCGTCACCCCGTCGGGCTGGAAGAACTTCACCCGCGAGCCGGTGTAGAACACGTTGCCGATGTCCAGGAACAGGCTGACGCGCGCGGTCTGGCGCCACTTGGCCGGCATCGGCAGCAGCAGCTCGTTCTGACTGATGATGTCGAAGTTGCCGCCGAAGGGATTGCCGAACTGATCGCGCGGCCCGAGCCAGTCCTCGCGAAAGCCCCGCACCGTGTCCGGTCCGCCACCGAAGAACAGCCGGTACGGCGGCAGGCCGCTCGTGCCGCCGAACCCATTGCCGTAATCGGCGCGCTCGTGGAACGACAGCGTCAGCAGGTGGCGCCACAGCGGCACGTACAGCTGGTAGCTGGCGTTGGCGACGTAGTACTTGACCGAGCTCGAGCCCGGAATGGTGGCACTGATGTTCAGCGCCGCACGCTGGCCGCGGTCGGCGAACAGCGTGCGGTTGCGATCGTCGATCTGCCAGCCGGCGAGCAGCTGCACGTCGTGGTAGTCCGTGCCGTAGAACATGAAATCGTTGTTGCTGTAGTCCTCGTGCACCAGGCGGCTGTAGGGGTTGCCGTTCTGCTGCACCCACTGCTGCGCCTGCACGGCGCTGCCGATCGAGCTGGTGAGCAGCTGGGCGTCCTCGAACGCCGCGCCGAAGGACAGGTACTGGAAGGCCGAGATCGGATACGACCACTGCGGCCCCAGGGTGATCGTCTTGGAGGAGAAGTTCGAGGAGGAGGACACGAACTGCGTCGCGTCGTTGTAGCTCAGCGAGAGCGTCTGCGACACCCCGTTCATCGTGATGTACGGATTGGTGTAGCTCAGGCTGTAGAGCTTCTCGAACGCCCCGCCGGAGAGGTTCACCTGCAGGCGGTTACCCGTGCCGAGGAAATCCGCGTCGGCGAAGTTCGCGTTCAGCATCAGCTTGTAGGCCGCCGAGTAGCCCAGGCCGCCGGACAGCTGCGCGGCCGGACCCTGCTTGATCTTGTAATCGACGTCGACCTCGTCGGGCGAGCCCGGCACCTTGTGGGTGCTGTAGCTCACCTTCTTCACGTACGGCAGGCGCTGCAGGAAGAACTTCGAGCGCTCGAGGGCGAGATTCGACAGCCACCCGCCCTCGAGCTGGCGCAGCTCGCGCCGCAGCACCACGTCATTGATCGAGGTCTCGCCGGTGAAGATGATCTTGCGCACGTACACCCGGTCGCCCGGATCGACGAAGAAGGTCAGCGCGACCTTGTGGGTCTTCGGATCCGGGGTCGGCACCGGGTCGACCTTGGCGAAGGCGTACCCGTACGCACCGAGGCGATTCTCGATGAATTTCTGCGTGGTGGTGATGCGCTCGCGGTCGAACACCTGCCCGGGGTGGACCAGCACCAGCGGCCACAGCTGCGATTTCGGCACCACCGTGAAGGTGCCGGCGAGATTGACCTTGGAGATGCGAAACACACTGCCTTGCTTGACCGCGACAGTGATGTACATGTTCTTCTTGTCGGGGCTGATCTGCACCTGCGTGGAGCGGATCTCGAAGTTCGCGTAGC
Organism: Pseudomonadota bacterium; assembly: GCA_021815925.1. Lineage (GTDB taxonomy): Bacteria > Pseudomonadota > Gammaproteobacteria > Steroidobacterales > Steroidobacteraceae > 13-2-20CM-66-19. The sequence continues at coordinate 19,250 of JAKAZL010000016.1, forward strand.
CGCGGTCCATGTAGAAATCGCGCAGCCGCTCCAGATCGCCCTTGAGCGTCGAGCGCGAGTAGCGGTCGTCGTCCTTGTACCAGGACAGCCAGTCGGGCGTCTTCAGGTGGAAGTGCTTGAGAATCTGCTCCTGCGAGAAACGCGTCGCCCCGACGACGTTGATCGAGCGGATGACCGCGCGCGAGCCCTCGACGATCTGGATGTTGATCTTGACCCGGTTGTCGGTGTCGGGAATCACCTTGGTGTCGATGCGCACCCCGTACTTGCCGCGCCCGTAGTACATGTCGGTGAGGTACTCGGTCACCTGCTGCAGCACCGAGCGGTCGAAGATCTTCCCCGGCGCGAGCCCGACGTTGCGCAGGGACTTCATCAGATCCTTGGTCTTGATCGCCTTGTTGCCCTTGATCTGGAAGCTCTCGATCGAGGGCCGCTCGGAGACCACCACGATCAGAGTGCTGCCCTCGCGGCGCAGCTCCACGTCGCGGAAGAAGCCGGTGGCATACAGCGCCCGGATCGCCTCGCGCACCTTGCTCGGATCGAGCGTGTCGCCGATGTTGACCGGCAGGTAGTTAAATACCGTGCCCTCGGAGATGCGCTGCAGACCCTCCACCTTGATGTTGCCGACGGTGAAATCCGCCACCGCCGGGCTGGCCCCGCTGGCTGCGACCGGGCCTGCGGCAGGGGCCGCGAGCGCGAGTGCCGAGTGCACGGCAAGCGCCACGGTGGCGAGCGCAATTCGCCGCTTCATACGGCAACCATTCGATCTGTCACGTCGCAAAACATGTGCTCCCAATCACCTGCGTCGATCACGATTACAACCCCCGGCGCCCCGCCCGGCAGCGCCGTGCGAAGAACAGCGGACCTTGTCAATGATCCGACTTTAATTTGTGCAACGGTCAGCTGAACTGGCGCGCGATGTCATTGAACAGCGCCACGCCCATCAGCACGATCAGCAGAGCAATCCCGACCTGCTGACCGATGACCTGCGCCCGCTCCGACAACGGTGCGCCCTTGACCCACTCAACCAGCTGAAACACGACCTGCCCGCCGTCGAGGATCGGAATCGGCAGCAGGTTCAGAAAACCGATCTCGAGCGAGATCAGCACCAGAAAGCCGAGGAACGAGCCGGCGCCGGCGCTGGCGGACTCGCCCGCCTCCTGCGCAATGGTGAGCGGCCCGCCGAGGTTCTTGATCGACACCCGGCCGAGCACCATACGCCACAGCAGCTGCGCCTGCAGCACCGTCAGCGTCCCGATGCGCTGCGCCGCGAGCCCGAGCGCCGCGAGCGGGCCGAGCGGCACGTGGCGCACCATCCCCGCAGGGGTGTTCTCGACCGGGGGCTGCTCGGCCTCGATCCGGCCGATGCGCTGGCCCTGCACCGTCACGGCGGCCACCGTCACCTGGACGGTGCGCTCCAGAGCGCCGCGGCGGTAGGTCATGGCGAGCGTGGCGCCCGGATGCGGACTCACCGCGGCCACCAGATCCTGGAAGTCGTGCACCGGGCGCCCGGCGATGGCCACGATGCGGTCCCCGGCCTGCAAGCCGGCGCGCGCGGCCGGGCCACCGGGCAGCACCCGCCCCAGCACCGGCGGCACGCTCGGCACCCAGAAATGCATCCCCAGCCCGCCCATCGGTCCTGCCGGTCCCGTCAGGCTGCGCCGCAGCCCCGGATCACGCACATCGAGATTCACGACGCGCTCGGCCCCGTCGCCACCGCGGACCGTGAGACGCGCATCGCCCGCCCCGCTCATCACCTCGAGCAGGCGCATGCGCACGGCACTCTGACTGTCGACCGCGGTCCCGTTGACCGCCACGATGCGGTCCCCGGAGTGCACGCCGGCCTGCGCGGCGAGGGAGCCTGCCTGCACATCGCCGATGACCGGCAGCCAGCGCGTCAGGCCGCTCGCCCAGAACATCGCCCCGAGCACCAGCACGGCGAAGAGAAAATTCGATCCCGGGCCGGCGAGCAGCACCGCCACGCGCTTCAGCGGGTGCTGGCGCGTGAAGGAGCGCGGCAGGTCGGCCGCGGGCACCGGCCCCTCGCGCTCATCGAGCATCTTGACGTAACCGCCGAGGGGGATCGGGCACACCCAGTACTCGACCCCGTCGCGCCCGCGCCAGGAGAGGATCGGCTTGCCGAAGCCGACCGAGAAGCGCAGCACCTTCAGCCCGAGCCGGCGCGCCACCCAGAAATGGCCGAACTCGTGCACCGTCACGAGCAGGCTCACGGCGACGGCGAACCACAGCAGGTACCACAGTGCGCTCATGCGCGGGCGCCTGCGCTCAGCGCCACGTCCGCGCCGGCCCGTGCCTCGATGCACTCGTGCGCCAGCCTCCGCGCCTCGGTATCGGCGGCTAAGACGTCATCCAATCCGCCGATTGGTCCCGCGGTAGAGCGTGTGATCACCTCCTCAATGACCGAGGCAATCCCTGGAAAGTTCAACTGCCGCGCGAGGAAGGCGTGCACCGCGACCTCGTTGGCGGCGTTCAGGCTGACCGGCGCCAGGCCGCCGGCGCGCGCCGCGGCCTGCGCGATGCCCAGGCACGGGAAGCGCACCCGGTCCGGAGCACGGAAGTCCAGACGCGCGGTCTGCACCAGATCGAGAAACGCCACGCCCGAGGTCATCCGCTCGGGCCAGGCGAGCGCGTAGGCGATGGGCGTGCGCATGTCGGGTGAGCCAAGCTGCGCGAGCAGCGATCCGTCGATGTACTCCACCAGCGAGTGGATGATGCTCTGCGGGTGGATGACGATGTCGACCCGATCGGGCGGCAGGCCGAACAGGAAGCACGCCTCGATCAGCTCCAGGCCCTTGTTCATCAGCGTGGCGGAGTCGACCGAGATCTTGCGGCCCATCACCCAGTTGGGGTGGGCCACGGCCGCCTCGGGACTCGCCGCGGCGATCGCCTCGAGGCTCCAGTCGCGGAACGGACCGCCCGAGGCGGTGAGCAGCACACGGCGCACACCCGCCGGCGTGCTGCCGGCGATCGAGCCATGCGGCAGGCACTGGAAGATGGCGTTGTGCTCGCTGTCGATGGGCAGCAACGTCGCCCCGCCGGCGCGCACCGCCTCCATCAGCAGCGGCCCGGACATCACCAGGGACTCCTTGTTCGCCAGCAGCAGCCGCTTGCCGGCGCGCGCGGCCGCCAGCGTCGAGGGCAGCCCCGCCGCCCCGACGATCGCGGCCATCACGCACTCGGCCTCACTCAGCGTGGCGAGCTCGGTGAGGGACTCCGGCCCGCCGAGCAGCCGCGTGTCCCCGCAGCGCGCCCCGAGGCGCTCCTGCAGGGCCAGCGCGGCGGCCGGATCGGCCAGCGCGGCGTAGGCCGGGCGGTAACGCTCGATCTGCTCGGCGAGTTTCTCGACGCTGCGGTTCGCCCCGATGCCGATCAGCCGGAACCGATCCGGATGGCGCGCCAGCACATCGAGCGTGCTCTCGCCGATCGAGCCGGTGGAACCGAGAACGACCACGCCGATCATGGCAGGACTCCCAGAAACGTCAGACCGAGCAGCAGCACGGGCGCCGCCGCGGTCAGGCTATCGATACGATCCATGACCCCTCCGTGTCCCGGGACGAGCGTGCCGCTGTCCTTCACTCCCGCGAAGCGCTTCAGCAGGCTCTCGGTCAAATCCCCGACGATGGAGGCAACCACCGTCGCCAGGCACAGCACCAGAAACGATCCCAGGGGCACACTGAACCAGAAACTGCCGGCCACCGCCACCGGAATGCACGCCAGCAGCCCCCCGAGCACCCCCTCCCAGGTCTTGCCCGGCGAGACCGACGGGGCGAGGCGCCGCCGCCCGAAGCGCCGGCCGGCGAAATACGCCCCGGTATCGGCCAGCCAGACCAGCACCAGGCAGAACAGCACCCATTCCGCGCCGCGGCCGGCCAGCCGCAGCCGCGCCAACGCGATCCAGGCCGGCACCAGCGCGCACAGGCCGGCGAGCGCCACGACCGGGCGGCTCGCCCGGCGCGGGGCGAGCACGATCCACCCCAGCGCGATCAGCCACCACAGCGCCGCGGCGCCGAGCAGCGCCTCAAGCCCCGCCCGGCTCCCCGCGAGGCGCCAGGCGAGCGCCACGGTCACCCCGACCAGCAGCACGTAGGCGAGGCGCGGCGCGGCGCGGCGCAGACCGAACAGCGCCGCACACTCCCAGGCGCCGAGCAGCACCACTGCGCTCAGCAGCACGAGCAGGGCCGGCGGGGGCAGCGCGAACAGCACCGCCAGCAGCACCACGATCAGGACGGCGGCGGTGAGGATGCGCTGGCGCAGCGAGTCGCTCACGGGGCCGCTTTCAGCGCCGCGGCGCCCTCGCCGCTCAGCGCGGCGGCCTGCCCGAAGCGCCGCTCGCGACCGGCGAAGAAGGCGAGCGCCCGGGCGAGCTCGGCCGCCTCGAAGTCCGGCCAGAGCAGATCGCTGAAATACAGCTCCGCGTAGGCGAGGTTCCAGAGCAGAAAATTGCTCAGCCGCCGCTCCGCGCCGGTGCGGATCAGCAGATCCGGATCGGGCAGCGCGCCGAGCTCGAGCGCCTGAGCAAAGCGCGCCTCGTCGATGGCCGTCACGGCCAGCGCGCCGCTCGCGCACTGCGCGGCGAGCGTGCGGGCCGCCTGCACGATGTCCCAGCGTCCCCCGTAGCTCACCGCCACCTGCAGCTTCAGTCCGGTGTTGTGCGCGGTGCGCTCCTCGGCGGCGGCGATCTGCGCCTGCAGGCGCACCGAGAGGGCGTGCCGGTTGCCGATGATCCGCAGCCGCACCGCCTGGCGGTCGAGCTCGTTCACTTCGCGGTCGATGGCCTCGAGGAACAGTCCCATCAGGCTCGCGACTTCTTCGGCCGGCCGTGACCAGTTCTCGCTCGAGAAGGCGAACAGCGTCAGCGCCTCGATCCCGAGGCGCGCGCACTCGCGCACGCACAGACGCACCGGCTCGAGCCCCGCCTTGTGCCCCGCCGTGCGCGCCAGGCCCCGGGCGGCCGCCCAGCGCCCATTGCCATCCATGGTGATGGCGATGTGTCGCGGCAACGGGGCGGACGCGGCTGTTTGGGTCACGGCGGGCGCCATCAGACCTGCATGATCTCCTTTTCCTTGGCGAGCAGATGCTGCTCGATGTCAGCGACGTGCTTGTCGGTGAGCTTCTGGATGTCGGTCTCGGCGCGCCGCTCGTCATCCTGCGTGATCAGCTTTTCCTTGAGCAGCTCCTTGACGTCGTTCATCACGTCGCGGCGCACGTTGCGCACCGCCACCCGCGCGTTCTCCGCGTCGGCCTTGAGCACCTTGGTGATCTCGCGCCGGCGCTCCTCGGTGAGCGGCGGCATCGGAATGCGGATCACCATCCCGGCGGTCATGGGCGTCAAGCCGAGATCGGACTTGAAGATCGCCTTCTCGATCGCCTGCACGACGCTCTTCTCCCACGGGGAGATCACCAGCGTGCGCCCGTCCTCCACGGCGATGCTGGCCACCTGCTGCAGCGGCACGTCCGAGCCGTAGTAATCGACCTTCAGGTGCTCGATCAGGCTCGGGTGGGCCCGACCGGTGCGCAGTTTCCTCAGGTCCGCCTGGAAACTCTGCACGCACTTCGTCATGCGCTCGCGCGCGTCGTTCTTCACTTCATCGAGCATGCTCACACTCCGGGCCGAATCGGCTCACTCGCAGGTTACGACCGTTCCCACCTCGTCGCCGCGGACGATGCGGGTCAGATCCCCTGGATTGTTCAGGTTGAACACCTGCAATGGCAGGTGGTTGTCGCGGCACATCACGATGGCGGTGGCATCCATGACGTTGAGCTTCTCGGCGAGCACCCGGTCGAAGGTGAGCCGGCGGTAGCGCTGGGCGGCGGGGTTGCGCATCGGATCGTCGGAGTACACCCCGTCGACCTTGGTCGCCTTCAGCAGCACGTCGGCCGTGATCTCGATCGCGCGCAGCGCCGCGGCGGTGTCCGTGGTGAAGAACGGGTTGCCCGTGCCGGCCGCGCAGATCACCACCCGCCCCTTCTCCAGGTGGCGCACGGCGCGGCGGCGGATGTAGTCCTCGCACACCTGGTTGATGCGCACCGCCGACATCACGCGGGCGTACAGCCCGCGGCTCTCGAGCGCATCCTGCATGGCGAGCGCGTTCATCACCGTGGCGAGCATGCCCATGTGATCGGCGGTGACGCGGTCCATCCCGGCCCGCGCCAGGCCCGCCCCGCGGAAGATGTTGCCCCCGCCGATCACCACGGCGAGCTGCACGCCGAGGCCGGCGATCTCCTCAAGTTCCCCGGCGATGCGCTTGATCACCGCCGGGTCGATACCGTAGTCGGCTTGGCCCATGAGGGCCTCACCGGAGAGCTTCACGAGGATGCGGGAGTAGCGGGCCGTTTTCGCGTTGTCTGTCGCCATGCGCCAACCTTCACTCGTTTTTTGAGAACCGGCGCCCCGCCGGGTATCGACCTCGGCGCAGCGTGCCTCAGGTCCCGGTCGGGCTGCTCGCGCCCTTGACCTGCGCCATCACCTCGGCGACAAAATCCTCCTGCTTCTTCTCGATGCCGGCGCCGACCTCGAAGCGGACATAGCCCGCCACTTCGGCCCCGGCGCTCTTCAGCAGCTTCTCCACCGTCACGTCCGGATCCTTCACGAACGGCTGGCCGAGCAGCGTGACCTCGCCGAGCGACTTGCGCAGACGGCCCTCGACCATCTTGGCGACGATCTCCGGCGGCTTGCCCTCGCCGCGGGCCTGCTCGGTGAGGATCTCGCGCTCCTTCGCCATGACGTCCTGGGGCACCTGCTGCACCGAGAGGTAGCGCGGGTTGCTCGCCGCGACGTGCATGGCCAGATCGTGCGCCAGCTCGGCGGTGCCGCCCTTCAGGGCGACCAGCGCGCCGATGCGCGAGCCGTGCGTGTAGGCGCCAAGGTGCTGGGTGGACTCGAGCACCGTGAAGCGGCGTACGCCGATGTTCTCGCCGATCTTCGCCACCAGCGCGCGGCGCACCGCGTCGACCGACTCCTGCCCGATCTGGGCGGCCAGCAGTCCCTCGAGGCTCCCGGGCCGCTCGGCGAGCGCCAGCTGCGCCACGGCGCTCGAGAAGGCGCGGAAGTCCTGCTCGCGGGCCACGAAATCCGTCTCGCAGTTGACCTCGACCATGGCCGCCGCCGCTCCGGCACTCGCCCGCTCGATGACCACCACGCCCTCGGCGGCGACGCGCGCGGCCTTCTTGTCGGCCTTGGCGAGGCCCTGCTTGCGCATCAGCTCCGCAGCCGCATCGAGGTCACCGCCGGTCTCCACCAGCGCCTTCTTGCACTCCATCATGCCGGCGCCGGTGCGCTCGCGAAGCTGCTTGACGTTCTCTGCTGTAATACTCATGTCGCACTCATCCCATTGCCCCGTCCTCTGGACACTCGATCCGCTGCGGCCGTCCTGGCCGCAGCCGCACCGCAAGCGCGGCCGATGGGCCGCGCCGCGCTCACTCGCCGCGGCCCTTGCGGCGCGTGGCGCCGCCGGTGGGACGCCGCGCCGCGCTCGCCGGAGTGCCCGTGCCCGAGCCGCCCGAGGCCGCCACTTCGGGCACCGCCTCCAGCACCTCTTCCTCCGCACCGGCGTCCTCGGCACCCTCGACCTGCACCGGGGCCTTGACCGGCGGCAGCCGCCGGCGGGCCGCGGCCGGCTTCTTGGCCCGCACCGCAGCGGGGCTCTTGCGCGGGGCGCGCGCGGACTTCTTGCGGGGATTGCCCGCCTCGTCGAGCTCGACGAACTCGTCCTCTCCGACCACGACCGCCGGGACGGACTCCTTGCCCTCGAGCACCGCATCGGCGATGCCGGCGGCATACAGCTGGATGGCCCGCATCGCATCGTCGTTGCCCGGAATCAGGTAATCGATCCCGTCCGGCGAGCAATTCGTGTCGACCACCGCGACCACCGGGATGCCGAGCTTGCGCGCCTCGTCGATGGCGAGCTTCTCGTGACCGACGTCGATCACGAACAGCGCATCCGGGAGCGACTCCATCTGCTTGATGCCGCCGAGGCTCCTCTGGAGCTTCTCCTGCTCGCGGCGCAGCTGGGTCGCCTCTTTCTTACCGCGCCGCTCGAGCGCACCGGACTGGGCGAGCTCGGTGATCTCCTCCAGGCGCTTGATCGACTGGCGGATGGTCTTGAAGTTCGTGAGCATCCCGCCCAGCCAGCGCTGGTTGACGAACGGCTGCCCGGCGCGCTCGGCTTCCTTCTGGATCGCCTCGCGGGCCGAGCGCTTGGTGCCGACGAACATGACGCGGCCGCCGTCGGCGGCCACGCCCTTCACGAAGGCCGAGGCCTGCGTGAACATCGGCTGGGTCTTCTCGAGATTGATGATGTGAATTCGGTTGCGCTCGCCGAAAATGAACGGGGCCATCTTCGGGTTCCAGAAGCGGGTCTGGTGCCCGAAATGGACACCCGCTTCCAGCATCTGCCGCATGGATACGCCAGGCATGAGAAACTCCTCGTTGGGTTGAGCCTCCGCGCATCTCCGCAGCCATCCCGCCGCAGCCGTACGGCCGCCGGCGGAACACCCAGTCTGCGGATAATGCGATGCGCGTGTGGGTTGATTGCCAAAAAAGGCCGCGCTTTATACCATGAAGAGCCCGCCTGAACAATGTCTTGCGCACGCCCCACCCGGCGCGCGCCCGCACCGATTCGAGCCACGCTGGAAGGTCCATGCCCGTTACGATCAAAACGCCTGAGGAGCAGGAACAGATGCGCATCGCCGGCCGCCTGGCGGCCGAAGTGCTCGACATGATCAGCGCGCACGTCGTGCCCGGGGTGAGCACCGAGGAGCTCGACCGGCTCTGCTACGACTATATCGTCAATGTGCAGCGCACCATCCCGGCGAACCTGAACTACCACGGATTTCCCAAGACCATCTGCACGTCCGTCAACCACGTGGTCTGCCACGGCATCCCCAATGAGAAGCGGCTCAAGGCCGGCGACATCGTCAACATCGACGTGACGGTGATCCGCGAGGGGTTCCACGGCGACACCAGCCGGATGTACTTCGTCGGCAAGCCCCCGGCGCACGCCCAGCGTCTCAGCGAGACGTGCTTCGAGGCGATGTGGCGCGGCATCCGCACGGTGCGCCCCGGCACGCGGCTCGGGGACATCGGACACGCCATCCAGAGCTTCGTCGAGCAGAACAACTACTCGGTGGTACGCGAGTACTGCGGACACGGCATCGGGCGCATCTACCACGAGGATCCGCAGGTGCTGCACTACGGGGAGCCCGGCACCGGGCTCGCGCTCGAGCCCGGCATGACCTTCACCATCGAGCCGATGATCAACGCCGGCAAGCGCCACGTGCGGCTGCTGGCGGACGGGTGGACCGTCATCACCAAGGACCACTCGCTCTCGGCCCAGTGGGAGCACACCATTCTCGTGACCGGCTCCGGCTACGAGGTTCTCACCCTCGGGGCCGCGGACCGCCCGACCCACTAGCGCCATGGCCGCCGGGGAAACCGAGCCGGACGATGCGGGCGATGCACCGGCCCGCCCGCCGGGCGCACCGGGGGACTGGCCGCTGCTCGGGCAGGTCGCGGCCCGGCTGAGCGGACCGCCCGCGGCGCTGCGCGCGCTGCTCGCCGAGGCGCACGAGCAGCTCAAGGCGCGCTTCCTCGCCGATGAGCCCATCGAGGCGCTGGTGCACGCGCGCGCGACCCTCGTCGATCGGGTGCTCGAGGGCCTGTGGCGCACGCACGTGCGCGGCTCGATGAGCGAGTGGGCGCTGGTGGCGGTCGGCGGCTATGGCCGCGGTGAGCTGCACCCGTGCTCGGACATCGACATCCTGCTGCTCGTGGCCGCGCCGCCCGAGGGTCCCGAGCGCGCCGCCCTCGAGCGGCTGCTCGCGCTGCTGTGGGACATCGGGCTTGAGGTCGGGCACAGCGTGCGCACCGTGCAGGAGTGCCTCGAGCAGAGCGCCGCGGACGTCAGCGTGATGACCACCCTGATCGAGGCGCGCCTGCTCGCCGGCAACCCGGTGCTGCTCGCGCGCCTGCGCAGCGCGCTCGCCCCGGAGCACATCTGGCCGGTGCGCGAGTTCTTCGAGGCCAAGGTGCGCGAGCAGGCCGAGCGGCACCTGAAGGCCAACGACACCGCGTACAACCTCGAGCCGAACGTCAAAACCGGTCCGGGCGGCCTGCGCGACATCCAGACCATCGCCTGGGTGGCCAAGCGCCACTTCGGCGCCGAGACGCTCGCCGAGCTCGCTCGGCACGGCTTTCTCTCCGGCGCCGAGCTGCGCCGGCTGCAGCAGGCGCAGGCGTTTCTCTGGAAGGTGCGCTTCGGGCTGCACGTGCTCACCGGGCGGCGCGAGGACCGGCTGCTGTTTGATCACCAGATCCGCCTGGCGCAGACCTTCGGCTACGAGGACGCCTCCTACACGCTGGCGGTCGAGCAGCTGATGCAGCGCTACTACCGCACCGTCAAGGACGTGAGCCTGCTCAACGAGCTGCTGCTGCAGGTATTTCGCGAGGCCATCCTCACCGAGAGCGAGCCGCCGCGGCCGCTGAATGCACGCTTCCAGGTGCGCTCCGGCTCGCTCGAGGCGGTGAGCGAGGACGTGTTCGCGCGCAACCCCTCGGCGCTGCTCGAGCTGTTCGCGCTGCTGCAGCGCCACCCGGAGATCAAGGGCGTGCGCGCCTCGACGCTGCGCGCCCTGGAACGGAGCCTGTGGCTCATCGACGAGGAGTTCCGCCAGAACCCGCGCCACCATCGCCTGTTCCTCGAGATCGTGCGCTCCCCGATCGGCGTGACGCACGAGCTGCGGCGCATGAACACCTACGGGGTGCTCGGGCGCTACATCCCGGCCTTCGGCCGGGTCGTCGGGCGCATGCAGTACGACCTGTTCCACGCCTACACGGTCGATGCGCATACGCTGTTCGTGGTGAGCAACCTCAGACGCTTCGCCATCCCGCGCTACGACGAGGAGCTGCCGCAGGCCTCCCGCATCATGCAGCAGCTGCCCCGGCCGGAGGTCGCCTACCTCGCTGCGCTGTTCCACGACATCGCCAAGGGGCGCGGCGGGGATCACTCCGAGCTCGGCGCCGTCGACGCCGAGGCGTTCTGCCTCGAGCAGGGTCTCTCGCCCTACGATGCGCGCCTGGTCGCCTGGCTCGTGCGCAGTCACCTGAGTCTCTCGATCACCGCGCAGAAGCAGGACATCAGCGACCCGGAGGTGATCAACACCTTCGCGCGCACCGTCGGGGATGAGACGCACCTCGATTACCTCTACGTGCTCACCTGCGCCGACGTGCGCGCCACGAACCCGAAGCTGTGGAACTCGTGGAAGGCATCGCTGTTCAACGACTTCTACCAGCGCGTGCGCCGGGCGCTGCGTCACGGCCTGGAGTCCCCGATCGACCAGGAGCAGCTGGTGAGCGAGACGCGGGACGCGGCGCGCAAGCTGCTGCTCGAGCGCCACCTCGAGAGCGCCGACATCGAGCGGGTCTGGGAGCGCTTCTCGGACACCTACTTCCTGCAGCACTCCCCCGAGGAGGTCGCCTGGCACATGCAGCTGCTCGCCGACCGCGACCCGCGCTCCGAGGAGCCGCTGGTGGCGCTCGATCCGCACAGCGTGCGCGGCACGACCGCGGTGCTGATCTACACCCGCGCGCGCGAGCACGGCTTCGCGCGCACCACCGCGGTGCTCGACCAGCTCGGCCTCGACATCCTCGATGCGCGCATCACCCCGACCGGGGACGGCTTCAGCCTCGACCTGTACCACGTGCTCGAGGACGACGGCACGCCGATCGAGGACCACGAGCGGCGCGAGGAAATCGAGGAGGCGCTGTGGCGCTCGCTGCGCGAGCCACAGGCAACGGTCGCCGTGCACCGGCGCGTGCCGCGCCAGGTGCGCATGTTCCACACCCCGACGCAGATCCTGATCAGCACCGATGCGCCCAACGGCCGCTCGGTGCTCGAGCTGATCGCCGGGGACCGCCCCGGCCTGCTCTGCGACGTCGGCAAGGTGCTCACCGGCGAGCACCTGATGCTGCAGGCGGCGCGGATCATGACCGTCGGGGAGCGGGCCGAAGACGTGTTCTACATCACCGACCTCGACGGGCATGCCCTCGACGAGGCGCGAGCCGCGCGTCTGCGCGACATTCTCGGCCAAGCGCTCAAGCAGCGCGCTGCCGCCTGATTCATCACTGGAGCGAACCATGAACCCGCGACTGGAGCGGTTGCACGCATATCCCTTCGAGCGTCTCGCCCGGCTCAACGCCGGCGCCACCCCGCCGGCGCGGCTGAAGCCGATCGGCATGTCCATCGGCGAGCCGCGCCACGAGCCCCCGCCGATGGTGCTCGAGGCGCTGCGCGCGAACTCGCATCTGCTCGGCACCTACCCGACCACCGCGGGGCTGGCGGAGCTGCGTGCGGCGTGCGCCGCGTGGCTCGAGCGGCGCTTTCACCTCGGGGCGGGCCGCGTCAACCCGGCCACCATGATCCTGCCGGTCAACGGCACCCGCGAGGCGCTGTTCGCCTTTGTGCAGGCGGCCGTCGATGAGCGCAACGAGCCGCTGGTGGCGATGCCGAACCCCTTCTACCAGATCTACGAGGGCGCAGCGCTGCTCGCCGGCGCGCGCCCGCACCTGCTCGACACCACCGCGGCGAACGCCTACACGCCCGACCTCGCGGCCGTGCCGGAGAGCCTCTGGCGGCGCTGCCAGGTGCTGTTTCTGTGCAGCCCGGGCAACCCCACCGGCAAGGTGTTCTCGCGCCAGTACCTGCAGCAGGCGCTTGAGCTCGCCGAGCGGCACGATTTCATCGTCGCCGCCGACGAGTGCTACACGGAGATCTATCTGGATGAGGCGCATCCCCCGCCGGGGCTGCTCGAGGCCGCCCAGGCCGCGGGCAACGAGCAGTTCAAGCGCTGCATCGTCTTTCACAGCCTCTCGAAGCGCTCGAGCGTGCCGGGGCTGCGCTCCGGGTTCGTCTGCGGCGATGCGGCGATCATCGAGCGGCTGCTGCTGTACCGCACCTATCACGGCTGCGCGATGCCGGTGCCCACGCAGCTGGCGAGCATCAGCGCCTGGAACGAGGATGCGCACGTGGTGCAGAACCGCCGCTTGTATCAGGAGAAGTTCGACCGCGTGCTGCCGATTCTCGCACCGGTGCTGCCCGTGGAGCGCCCCGACGGCGCGTTCTACCTGTGGACCGAGGTGGGCGCGGACGGCGACGACGAGCGCTTCACACGCGAGCTGTATGCCAGCCAGGGCGTGATCGTGCTGCCGGGCAGCTACCTGGCGCGCACCGGGGCGCAGGGCAACCCGGGCGCCGGACGGGTGCGCATCTCGCTGGTGCCGGGCGTCGCCGAGTGCGTCGAGGCGGCCGAGCGGATCCGCGCCTACGTCCAGAGCCGGGACCGATGAGCCACGCAGCGCTCAAGTCGGCCATCGAGGCGGCATTCGAGACGCGCGCGACGCTCGGACCCGGCACTGTCCCGGCGAGGCTCGCCGCGCAGCTCGAGGAGTGCATCGGGCTGCTCGATGCCGGAGAGGTCCGGGTCGCCGAGCCGCGCGCGGACGGCTGGTTCGTCAACGAGTGGCTGAAGAAGGCGGTGCTGCTGTACTTTCGCACCCGCGACAATGCCCTCATCGAGGCCGGCTTCACCCGCTTCTACGACAAGGTGCCACTGAAGTACGCCGGCGCGCCGGCCGAGGCGCTGCGCGAGGGTGGCGCGCGCATCGTGCCGCACGCCGTGGTGCGCAAGGGCGCCTACATCGCCCCCAACACCGTGCTCATGCCGAGCTACGTGAACATCGGCGCCTACGTCGGGTCCGGCACCATGGTCGACACCTGGGCGACGGTCGGCTCGTGCGCGCAGATCGGACGCAACGTGCATCTCTCCGGGGGCGTCGGCATCGGCGGGGTGCTCGAGCCGCTGCAGGCCAGCCCCACCATCATCGAGGACGAGTGCTTCATCGGCGCCCGCTCGGAGATCGTCGAGGGCGTGATCGTCGAGCGCGGCTCGGTCATCTCGATGGGCGTGTTCATCGGGCAGAGCACGCGCATTTACGACCGCGCCAGCGGCCAGATCCTGCGCGGGCGGGTGCCGGCCGGCTCGGTGGTGGTGCCGGGCACGCTGCCCTCCTCCGACGGACGCTACGGGCTCGCCTGCGCCGTGATCGTCAAACGCGTGGATGCCCAGACGCGCGCCAAGACCTCGATCAACGATCTGCTGCGCGCCGCGGAATAAGCGCGGCGCCTGAGGCTCAGCCGAACCGGCCAGTGATGTAGTCTTCGGTGAGCCGGTGACGCGGGTTGGTGAAGACCTGGTCGGTCTCGCCCACCTCGATCAGGCGCCCCATGTGGAAGTAGGCCGTGCGCTGCGAGACGCGCGCGGCCTGCTGCATCGAGTGCGTGACGATCACGATGGCATAGGTGCGGCGCAGCTCCTCGATCAGATCCTCGATGTGCGCCGTGGCGATTGGATCGAGCGCCGAGCACGGCTCGTCCATCAGGATCACCTCAGGCTGCACCGCGAGTGCCCGCGCGATGCACAGCCGCTGCTGCTGCCCCCCGGAGAGCCCCGTGCCGAGGCTCTGCAGGCGGTCCTTGACCTCGTTCCACAGTCCGGCGCGCTGCAGGCTGTTGCAGACCAGCTCATCGAGCTCGGCCCGCGTGCGGGTGAGCTTGTGGATGCGCGGACCGTAGGCGACGTTCTCGTAGATGGACTTCGGAAACGGATTGGGCTTCTGGAACACCATGCCGATGCGCGCCCGCAGCCGCGCGACGTCCTGGCGCTTGTCGTAGATGTCCTGGCCGTCGAGCAGGATCGTACCGCTCACGTGCGCGCCGGGGATGGTGTCGTTCATGCGGTTCAGGCAGCGCAGGAACGTCGACTTGCCGCACCCTGAGGGGCCGATGCAGGCCAGCACCTGGCTGCGGGCGATGTCGACCGTCACGTCGATGAGCGCCTGCTTGTCGCGGTAGGCCACCGTGACCTGCCGGCAGGAGAACACCGGGTCGGCCACCTCCGGCTCCCCGGCGGGGCGGCCCGCGAGCTCCCCGCTGAGCGCGGCCGGAATGTGCACGCGGCTGCTCGGCTTGGTGCCGAGCGCGCCGCTCAGCAGACCGCCGGGCGCGGGGTGATCGGAACTGTCGGGGCGGGTGGTTTCCTGCAAGCGTGCTCTCCCGTCAGCCAAACCGGCCGGTGACGTAATCATCGGTCCTGCGGTCCCGGGGCGCGGTGAACAGCTGCCCGGTCGGTCCCATCTCGATCAGCTCGCCCTGGTACATGAACGCCGTGGCGCTCGAGACGCGCGCCGCCTGCTGCAGGTTGTGCGTCACGATGACGATGCAGAAGCGCTCGCGCAGGTTCTGCAGCGTCTCCTCCACCTTCAGCGTCGAGATCGGATCGAGCGCCGCGGTCGGCTCATCGAGCAGGATGACCTCCGGCTCGAGCGCGATGCTGCGCGCGATGCACAGCCGCTGCTGCTGGCCGCCGGAGAGACTGCGGCCGTCCTCGTGCAGCTTGTCCTTCACTTCCTCCCACAGGGCCGCGTCCGCGAGCGCCGCGTGCACGCGCTCGGTCAGCTCGGCGCGCCGGATGCGCCGCGCAAGACGCAGTCCGAAGGCAACGTTCTCGAAAATCGACATCGGGAAGGGCGTGGGCTTCTGGAACACCATCCCGACGCGCAGGCGCAGCCGCGCAACGTCCGCCGCCGAGGAGAGGATGTTCTCCCCGTCGAGCAACACCTCGCCGCTCGCGCGATGCCCGGGATACAGCGTGTACATGCGGTTGAAGACCCGCAGCAGCGTCGACTTGCCGCATCCGGACGGGCCGATGAACGCCGTGATGCTGCGATCGGCGAGCACCAGGCTGATGTCCTTCAGGGCCTGCTGGCGGCCGTAGTAGAAGTCGAGATGACGCACCTCGATCTTGTTGACCGCGGCCGGGGCCTGCGCCGCGGCGGCGGCCCACTCGGCAGGTTGACTCATGTGCGCGGCTCCGCCGCGTTATGCCGTGCTGTTGGGTGCATGCCTGGGTCGTCGAGCGGGACTGGGGTTCCTGGTCGCATTGCATTGCCGATCCGTCCTGCGCGGGCGGCGCGCGCCGGACCGATCGGATCGGAACATATCTTTGTATTGTGTCCTGCGTACGACCCGGGCGGCAAGTCACAGCGCTCCGCGCCGCTCGTTCGCACCTGCACGCACTGCGGCACACGCACCGCTCGCCACACGCCTCAGTCCGACCGCTACACGCTCCCTCGACCGCTGCGGCGCAACTCACCCTCGATTGGGGTGCGCAAGCGGACCGACTGCCCCATCCGGCGGCATCGGTATGATTATTACAGTTAATCGTATCACGCCCGCGCAACAGGCGTCGAAGGGACCTCGCTGCGACCGTTTCCCTGGCGGGCGGACGCTGAAAGCGACTGAAAATCAATTACCTGAGCGCATAGCGCCGGTGGCGCGCCCGCTTTCACACGATTGTCACATTCTTACCTTTTAATTGCCGCGTCGGCCCGCCACGGATGCGATGGGCCCGGCGAAGCGCGACCGGTCTCCAGAGGCGTTGTTTCTTCGGACTGTCATGAAACACGTCGCTGTCGGCGCGCGAGCCGTCCCGTGAAGAGTGAAAGCCGTCAGAGGAGACCGCTCGTGGTCCGCTCGTGCAGCGCAAGCGCCCGCACGCTCGAACAGCGACGCGCAGTACGGCGTGCGGATCTGATGCCGCACGCCGTGCCGCTCCGCCTGACGCGCCGTCCCGGTTTCGCCCGCTCCCGTCCCATCCACCGTACTACTGCAGGAGTTCCCCCATGGTCTTTGTGAACCAGAGCACCCCGGCGCCGACGCGCAGCTGCGCGCGCGCCGTCGTACGCGCCCTGATTGCCTCGGGTG
>JAKAZL010000089.1 GCA_021815925.1 Pseudomonadota bacterium
TCACGAAGCGCGGCCAGTGCTCGGTGCCCGGAATGATGCTCTTCAACGCGGCGAACATCTGGCAGCCGTTGCACACGCCGAGCGCGAAGGTGTCCGGTCGCTCGAAGAACAACTGGAACTGCTCGCGCAGCGCGTCATTGAACAGAATCGACTTCGCCCACCCCTCACCGGCGCCGAGCACATCACCGTAGGAGAACCCGCCGCAGGCCACGAGCCCGGCGAACTTTTCGAGCGTCTGGCGCCCGGCGGCCAGGTCGCTCATGTGCACATCGTAGGGTGAGAACCCGGCGCGCTCAAAAATGAGCGCCGTCTCGTTGTGGCTGTTCACGCCCTGCTCCCGCAGCACCGCAATGCGGGGGCGTGCGCCGCGCACGACATAGGGTGCGGCGATGTCCTCCTCGGGATCGAAGCCGAGGGCGACGGCCAGACCCGGGTCCCGCTCGTCGGTCTGCGCGGCGTACTCCTCGTCGGCGCACTGCGGGTCGTCGCGCAGGCGGCGCATCTGCCAGGACGTCTCCGACCAGGCGGCGCGCAGTTCGCGCCAGGGCTCATCGAGGACGCATTCCCCGGCGCAGTTGACCTGCACGCGCAGCGCCGTCTGCGGTGCCCCGAGGCGCACGGCGCACTCGGTGAGCCCATGCCGCTTAAGCACCGCGCGTAATGGCTCCTCGTCGCCCGCCCGGACCTGTACGACCACCCCGGGCTCCTCGGCGAACAGCTGGGCGAGCGGTGCGCCGCGATCGCGCGGCAGTTCGATGGCAAGACCGCAATGCGCAGCGAACGCCATCTCCAGCAGCGTGACGAGCAAGCCCCCATCCGAGCGGTCATGGTAAGCGAGCAGCCGCTGCGCGCCGCGCAGCTCGGCGAGCGCGGCGGCCAGGCGCACCAGATGCTGTGGATCATCCAGATCGGCCGGCTCGGTGCCGAGCTCCCCGTATGCCTGCGCGAGCGCCGAGCCGCCCAGGCGCTGCCGACCGAGATCGATCAGCCACAACGCGCTCGCCGGATCGGCCCGCAGCACCGGCGTCAACGTCCGGCGCACATCGCCCACCGGCGCGAATGCGGAGACGATCAGCGACACCGGGGCGACCACGTTCTTCTCGCCGTCCTCAGCCGACCAGTGCGTGCGCATGGACAGCGAGTCCTTGCCTACGGGGATGGCAATACCGAGTGCCGGACAGAGTTCGCGGCCGATGGCGCGCACGGTCTCGTAGAGCGCCGCGTCCTCGCCCGGCTCCCCGCAGGCAGCCATCCAGTTGGCCGACAGGCGGATATCGGCGAGCGCGCCGATGTCCGCCGCGAGGATGTTGGTGATCGCCTCGGCGACGGCCAGGCGCCCCGAGGCGGGTGCATCGAGCACGGCCACTGGCGTGCGCTCGCCCATGGCCATCGCCTCACCCCGTACGCCCTGGTGGTCGGCCATCGTGACGGCCACATCGCTCACCGGCACCTGCCAGGGACCGACCAGTGGATCGCGGCTCACCAGCCCGCCGACGGTGCGATCGCCGATGGTGATGAGAAATGTCTTGTCGGCCACCGCCGGCACGCGCAGCACGCGATAGGTCGCCTCGCGCACGCTGATGGAGGTAATGTCGAACGGACGCGAGGGCGCACTGATGCTGCGCACATCGCGCACCATGCGCGGCGGTTTGCCGAGCAGCACATCGAGCGGCATGTCGACCGGCTCACCGCCGAGCAGCGGATCGTGCACGGTCAGGCGGCCGGTGTCGTCGAGCTCGCCGATGACAGCGAACGGGCAGCGTTCGCGCTCGGCGAGCGCCTCGAAGAGCGGCAGGTCGGCCGGATTCACCACCACGACGTAGCGCTCCTGCGCCTCGTTACACCACAGCTCGAGCGGCGAGAGGCCGGACTCGGCGCTGGGAATCGCGCGCAGGTTCACTCGCGCTCCGCGGTGGCTGCTGTGCGCCACCGCTTCGGGGACGGCGTTGGATAGTCCGCCGGCGCCAACGTCGTGAATCAGCAGAATCGGGTTGGACTCCCCGAGCGCCCAGCAGCCGTCGATCACCTCCTGCGCGCGGCGCTGCATCTCGGCGTTGCCGCGCTGCACGGAAGCGAAATCGAGCTCGGCGTGCGAGGCACCGCTGCCCACGGACGAGGCTGCACCGCCACCGAGCCCGATCAGCATGGCCGGTCCGCCGAGCACGATCAGGCGCGCCCCGGCCGGCACCTCGCACTTCTCGACGTGCGAGCGGCGGATGCTGCCGAGTCCGCCGGCGATCATGATCGGCTTGTGGTAGCCGCGCACACGCCCCGGCGGATCGCCCGGGCCGGGCTGCTCGAATGTGCGGAAGTAGCCGCAGATCGCCGGACGGCCGAACTCGTTGTTGAAAGACGCCGCACCGATCGGCGCCTCCAGCATGATCTCCAGCGCCGAGGCGATGCGCTCGGGTCGGCCGAAGGATCGTTCCCACGGACGCGTATAGCCCGGGATGGCGAGATTCGAGACCGTGAAGCCGGTGAGGCCCGCCTTGGGCTTCGCGCCGCGGCCGGTCGCGCCCTCGTCGCGGATCTCTCCCCCGGCGCCGGTGGCGGCGCCCGGGAACGGCGAGATGGCGGTGGGGTGGTTGTGAGTCTCCACCTTCATCAGGATGTCGATGGCCTCGGCGCTGTGCCGATACACGCCGGTGCCGGGATCGGGGAAATAGCGCACACCGGGCGATCCCTCGATCACCGCGGCATTGTCGCGATAGGCCGAGAGCACCCCCTGCGGATGGCACTGGTGCGTATAGCGGATCATCGCGAACAGCGACTCGGGGCGCTCGTCTCCGTCGATGATCCAGCGCGCGTTGAAGATCTTGTGCCGGCAGTGCTCCGAGTTCGCCTGCGCGAACATCATCAATTCGGCGTCGGTCGGATCGCGCCCCAGGCGCGCGAAGCTCTCGAGAAGGTAGTCGATTTCCTCGGCGGACAGGGCGAGGCCCATCTCCCGGTTCGCCTGCTCGAGCGCGGCGCGCCCGCCGGCAAGGGCGATGCGGCGCACCGAGCGCGGTGGGGAGTGTCCGAACAGCCGAGCCGCATCCGCCGCATCGAGCAGCAGCATCTCGGTCATGCGGTCGAGCAGGGTCGCGCCGAGGCGCTCGAGCGCGGCGCCGCACAGCGGCGCATCGGCGCTCACCCGGTACTCGATACCGCGCTCGATGCGCTGCACCGCGCTGAGGCCGCAGGCCCGGGCGATGTCGCTCGCCTTGCTCGACCAAGGCGAAATGGTGCCTTCGCGCGGCACCACCCACAGCCCCTGCCCCCCGCCCTGCCCCGGCGGGAGGGTCGGGCCGTAGCGCAGCAGACGCTCCAGGCGCTGCCGTTCGGCCCCCAGGAGGGCTCGCTCGAGCGCCGCAAAATGCACGAAGCGCGCGCTGAGCGCCGTGACCGCCGGCTCGAGCGCGCGCACCCGGACCAGCAGCTTCTCGATCCGGAAGCCGGAGAGGGCCGGAGCACCCGGCAGCATCAGCACCATCGGCTCGTTCATGCGCCGGGCTATTTCTTCTCGCCCGGGGGCGGCGAATACAGCGGCATCGGGAACTGGGCCACGTTTGCGCCGCCCTCCAGCGCGGTGATCTTGCTTACGCCCTGCTTCTTCACCTCATCGATGCGCAGCACCGAGTGCAGCGGCAGGAAGGTGCGCTTGACTCCCGTGAATTCGCTCTTGATCCGCTCCTCGGACGGATCCAGCACCACCGAGGAGCGCTCCCCGAAGACCAGGTCTTCGACCTCGATGAAGCCGAACAACTCGCCGTGGTTCACCCGGCGGGCATAGACCTCGTAGACCTTGCCCTGATTGACGAACACGATGCGGAAAATGTGACTGGCTGCCATGGGTCGGCGCAGGCGCGCTGCTACATTGGGGGGCGAACATTATAGGGGTATCAGCGCCCGGCGCCGCGGAATCCTCCGCGACCGCGGGATACGGACACACGTGGCAGCAGCGACAATTCGGGGCAATCCATCATGGCGCTTCGGCTGAGCGTCATCAGCGTCCACCGCCGGCAGCTGGTGGGACGGGACAGCGTGGAGTTCGGCGCGGACGGCGGGACCATCGGCCGTTCGGCCGACAATGAATTCGTGCTGCCCGATGCGCGCCGCTACCTCTCCGCCCACCACGCCCGGGTCTTCCGGCGCGATGGGCACTATTACCTCGAGGACATCAGCACCAACGGCGTGTTCGTCAACGATGCCGCCGAATCACTCGTCAAGCAGGGCGGGGAGGCATACCGGCTGCGCGACGGGGACGTGCTGCGCCTCGGGGAATACCAGCTCGGGGTGTCCCTGGACGAGCAGGAGACCAGCGACTCCGCAGCGCTGCTGCCCTCGCGCATCGTCGCCGTTCACCCGCTGGGGGCCGCGCAGACCGATCTCGGGGCGGTGCTCGACCTGGACGACCTGCTGAACGCCGGCCCCTCAGGCACGGGCGAGCTGCACCCGGGCAATGCTTTCGGCCTGGGACGCGCCACGCCCCCGGGGCGCCCCGGGGGCACGCCTGCAGCCGTTCATTCTCCCGCTCCGCCACCGCGTCCGTCGGCCGAGGCCGGCGACGAAACCGTGGCTCGACGCCTGGCGCACCTGGCGCGGGCCGCAAGCCGCGAGGAGGCCGCCGCCGCCCAGGACGGCACCGACTGGCAGGCCTTCTGCCGCGGCGCCGGGCTCAGGCCCGAGCGGCTCCCCATCCCGGCCCAGGGACTGATGCACCTGACGGGTCGCCTGCTGCGCGAGACGCTGGTCGGCCTCAAAGACCTCGAGCGCTCGCGCGGGCAGATCCGCGATCGCTTCCGGATCAAATCCCCGGCGGCTGAGCCCGACGTCCCCACGCTCGGGCAGCTGACTGTCGAGGAGCTGCTGCTCGAGCTGTTCAATCAGCACGAGGCGCACACACTCGATGCGGTGCGCTGGCTGCGCGAGCGGCACGACGAGGTCAAGGCTCACGAGCAGGCCCTGGCGCAGGCGCTGCGGGCAGCCTTTATCGAATTCCTGGGACGCCTCGATCCGGCCGAGCTCGAGGCCCGGTTCGAACCCGGCCGGCGCGGCAAGCCCGATCCGGCCCAGTACTGGGCGCTGTTCACCACCTTCTACCGCAACCTGCTCGACCGGCCGGCGGATCATCTCCCGCCGACCTTTGTCGAGGCCTTTGCCGCAGCGTATCAGGAGGCTCTGCGTCCCCAGACGCTCGACATGCCGCGCTCGGTGCGCCCGAAGCCGGCCCGCTCGGGCTGAGCCTCGCCGGTTACGGCGACACGCCGCGGCGTGCCGCACCGCGCCAGATCGAGCGCAGCCTCCAGATCCGCATCCGCTCGATGCGCGCCCGCGTGGTGCGCACGCTGACCGTATAGGCGCCGCCGCGCGCATAGAAGCCCTCCGCCGCCGTCAGCGCTCCGTGATTCACGAACGCCTCCACGGAGGAGCGGTCGATAATCACATTCAAGGTAATCCTGCCGTGAGCAGTCGCAAGCGGCGCGGCATTGTCGGAATCAAACTGGGGAGAAAAGCGGTAGTGCCCGCGACGGCGCAGCGTGAACTGCCGGGCCCGCGCGTCGTAACCCAACTCGACCTGCCGCCCGTCGCTCGAACCGATGGTCAGCACGAATCGGCCTCGCCGTCCAACGTCGATGCGCGTGTGAATCTCGTGCGCCGCACCCCGCGCGGACACCGCGAGCAACCGGCGCGCGCTTGGCGCCACGAACGGGCCCAGTTGCCGCGATGCGCCCCGCAGCGTCGCGAGCGCGGCAATGGGGCGCTGGATCAAACGGTACGTCGTGCCCTCGCGGCGCAGCGAAAGCACGCGCGGGAATGCCATCGCACCGCGCCAGGGCGCAGTCGGGGCGCTCTGCGCGTACAGCCAGTTGTCCATCCAGCCGAGCGTGATGACGCCGGGCCCACCGGCCGGCAGGTTGGACCAGGAGGCACTGGCGTAATAGTCCTCGCCGAGGTCGACCGTCTGGGCGTGCGGACCGATGGCACTGAAGGTTCTGCCGTTGAACCGGCCGATGAACACCTGCCCGCCCCCGCCGGTTCCCGGCCGATGTTGCTGGACGTCCACTTTGAGCACCCAGCGCCGCTCGCCCGGACGGTTCTGCACCGGCAGCTCGAACAGGTCCGGGCACTCCCACACCCCGCGTGTGTCGCCTGCCGGACCGAAGTTCCCCGTGTACCTCCAGGTCTTAAGGTCCCGCGACACGTAGAAGGAGACGCGCCGCTGCGCGGCGCGCGACACCACCATGACCCACTCGTGCCCCGGCGCGTACCGAAACACCTTCGGGTCGCGGAAGTTTCGCAACCCGATGTTGAGCACTGGGTTGCCCGCGTACTTGCGCCAATGCCAGCCGCCATCGGTGCTGTAGGCGAGGTTCTGCGTCTGCGGCCCCCGGCTGCCGCGCGGCGCGGCCGTGTAGATGGCCACGAGCGGCGGCCGGCCGTCCACGCCGAATCCGCTGGTGTCGTGCCAGTCGACCACCGCGCTCCCGGAGAAGATCATGTGCCGTGGTCCCTGCGGTATCGCCACCGGCAACTGCCGCCAGTGCAGCAGGTCCCGGCTGACGGCGTGTCCCCAGCTCATGTTCCCCCAGCGCGCACCGTAGGGGTTGTATTGAAAGAACAGGTGATACCAGCCGTCGAAGTAAACCAGCCCGTTCGGGTCGTTCATCCAGTGCCGCGCCGGCGTGAAATGCACCTGGGGACGATAGACCTGCGCGTAGGTCGCGCCGCCTGCCGCGCCGCGCACTGCCGCGGTGGCCGGCCGTGCAGCAGCCAGCGCCGCGAGCGCTGCGGCGCCGAGCATCCCCACCACGACGGCCCGCCGGGCGCCACCCCGCTCACGGGCGCTCAAGGGCGCTCTCCATATCCTCGAGCCGCACGCGCCGCGTCTCGGGGAAGAACACGGTGACCACCACGAGCTGAGCCACCATGGCCACGGCGAAGAACACAAACGGCAGACCCTTGGAATAGGCCGCGGCCACCGGGAAGAGCGTCGCGATCAGCGCATCCATGAACCAGTGCGTGGAGGCACCGAGGCCCTGGCCGCGCGCACGGACCTCGGTCGGAAATATCTCCGAGATGTAGACCCAGATGACCGCACCTTGCGAGAAGGCGAACGAAGCGATGAACAGCACCAGCATCCACAGCAACCATCCCTGATGCGACCCCGACAGTTCGATGTAAGCCGTGGCGGCGAGCGAGACGATCAGTCCGAGCGAGCCAACCCGCAGCAGCGAGCGGCGCCCGAACCGGTCGATCACCGCGAGCGCGAGCAGCGTAAAGAGCAGGTTCGTGGCCCCGATGATCACGGCCTGGCCGGCGGCCGATACGCGGCCGAAGCCGGCGGCGCGAAAAATGTCGTCGAGATAGTAGAGAATGGCGTTGATGCCCGAGAGCTGGTTGAACGCGGCGATGCCAATCGCGAGCAGCATCGGCCGGGCATGCCGGCGCCACGACAGCCGCCCCAGCGCACCACCCACCGTACCCTGCGCCCGACCGTAGCCCGCGAGTTCCGCCGCGACATCACCGACCCCGATGCGCGCAAGCACACCGGCCGCCTCGGCGCGACGCCCACGCACGGCGAGCCAGCGCGGACTGTTGGGTATCGTGAAGAGCTGCGCGCCGAGCAGTGCCGCCGGGACGACGGCGACGACGAATTTCCAGCGCCATCCCTCGGCGCCGAGCGCAGACAGGCCGATCAGATAGTTGCTGAGGTAGGCGACGAGAATGCCGAACACGATGTTGAGCTGAAAGGTCCCGACCATCGCACCGCGGCGTTCCGCCGGGGCGATCTCGGCCAGGTACGTCGGCGCGAGCACTGTCGAGGCACCGATCGCCAGCCCGCCGAGCACGCGCGCGGCGACGAACAAACCGAGCGTGGGCGCCGCAAAGCTGCCGAGCGCCGAGAGCAGATACATCCCTGCGATCACCCGCAGACAGTTGCGTGCCCCATAGCGGTCTCCCGGGTAGCCCGCGAGCAGCGCACCGGCAAGCGTGCCCCACAACGCGCTCGAGACGGTCCACCCGAGCGCCGCGGGCGTGAGCCCGAAGGTCACCGACAGGCCATG
>JAKAZL010000090.1 GCA_021815925.1 Pseudomonadota bacterium
CCTGGTGGCGGCGCGGCGCGCGGCGCGCGTGGCAGCCTGAGGAGCTGCGGCGCAGGCCGATGGACTCACCCACTGGCACGCTGGTCATCGCCTGCGGGGCGCTCGCGCACGAGATCGCCGCGCTGCGCCGCGCCAACGGCTGGGCGTTCGATGTGCAGTGCCTGCCCCCGGAGCTGCACAACCGCCCCGAGCGCATTGCCCCGGCAGTGCGCGAGCAGCTCGCACTGCATCGCCAGCGCTACCGCAACGTGTTCGTCGCCTACGCTGAGTGCGGCACGGGCGGTGCGCTCGATCGGCTGCTCGCCGAGGAAGGCATCGAGCGGCTGCCGGGGGCACACTGCTACGAGTTCTATGCCGGGTCGAGCACCTTCGCCGCGCTCGCCGAAGCCGAGCCCGGCACGTTCTACCTGACGGACTTCCTCACCCGTCACTTCGAACGTCTGGTGATTCAATCCCTCGGCATCGACCGCCACCCCGAGCTCGCCGCGGAGTACTTCCGCAACTACCACAAGCTCATCTATCTCGCCCAGACCCGCCCCAGCCCCTTGAGCGCACAGGCCCGCCTGATCGCCGAGCGGCTCAACCTGCAGTATGAAGAGCACTTCACAGGCTTCGGCGGCCTCGCCGATCATCTCGGCGCACTCGCCTCCCGGACACCCCCATCGTGGCAAACCTGATCATCATCTCCTGGCGTGACATCCCCGCACAGGTCATCGTGCGGCGCGGCCGCGAAACGGCCAAGGTGCAACTCTCGGCCCGCTTCCAGGAGGCCGTCGACCGCGCCGCCATGCGCGCCGGCCGCGGCTCCTCAAACGCCTACCTCGCCGACTGGCGCCGCAGCGATCCGCGCCCCTGCTCCTCGGACGACATCCAGGTCGAGGCACGCACCGAGGCCGATCGCATCGAGGCCCTCTACAGCGATGAGCGTCTCGAGCAGCTCATCCGCTCCAAGGGTGTCGACCCCGACGCCCCTCAGCCCACCGCTGCGGCGCCCGATCCGACCTAACCTCTTCTCAACTCCCAGCAGCAGCGATGTACACCCTCAGACTGTGGTCTGTGCGCCATGCGCGCGGCCTTAACCGCTTCTACCAGGGCTTCGAGCGCGCACTGGTCGCGCTCGACCCGCTCTGGCGGCGCATCGGCTATGAACGGCTGGAGCGCCCCGTGGCCGCCGTGGAGCGCACGGTCAAGGCCACACTGTTCGACTGCAAGATGTGCGGCCAGTGCGTGCTCAGCTCCACGGGCATGTCCTGCCCGATGAACTGTCCGAAAAATCTGCGCAACGGGCCATGCGGCGGGGTGCGCGAGAACGGGCACTGCGAAGTGCGACCGCAGATGAAGTGCGTCTGGCATCAGGCCGTGGCCGGCAGCGCGCGCATCCGCGGCGGCGCCGAGGCCATCCGCGCGGTCCAGCCACCGGTGGATCGGCGGCTCACCGGCCGCTCCTCCTGGCTGCGCGTGGCCCGCGAGCGCGCCGGGGGCCAGTCATGATCTTCGACGACGAGCCGGTCCCGGGCTACCCGCTGCCGATTCTGCCCGGCCACACCTCCCCGGGGCGATTCGAGCGCATCCTGCGCGCCGGTCAGTTCGCCGTCACGACCGAGCTGGCCCCGCCGGACTCTGCCGATCCGCAGGAAGTTTACGATCGCGCGAAGATCTTCGACGGCTACGTCGATGCCATCAATGCGACTGACGGCAGCGGCGCCAACTGCCACATGTCGAGCGTGGCGGTCTGCGCGCTGCTGACGCGCGTCGGCTACGCACCGGTGATGCAGATCTCCTGTCGCGACAAGAACCGCATCGCCATCCAGGGCGACATCCTCGGCGGCGCGGCGATGGGCGTGTGCAACATGCTGTGCCTGACCGGGGACGGTGTGCAGGCGGGCGACCATCCACAGGCGCTGCCGGTGTTCGACCTGGACTCGATGTCGCTGCTCGAGACCGCCCGAACCTTGCGCGACGGGCACCACTTCCTCAGCGGCCGTAAGCTCACTTACGCGCCGCGCGTGCTGCTTGGCGCGGCCGAGAATCCCTTCGCCCCCCCGATTGAGTGGCGCGCCGACCGCCTTGCCAAGAAGATCGCCGCGGGTGCCCAGTTCATCCAGACGCAATACTGTTACGACGTCGGACTGTTGAAGCAGTTCCTGCAGCGGGCCGAGGACCTCGGGCTGCTCGAGAAGGTGTTTCTGCTGATCGGCGTCGGTCCGCTGCGCTCGGCCAAGACCGCCGAGTGGATGCGCAAGAACGTGCCCGGCCTGCACATACCGGATGCGGTGGTCAAACGCCTCGCCGGCGCGGCCGATCAGGCCCGCGAGGGGCGCGATCTGTGCATCGAACTCATTCAGGAAATCCACGGCCTGCGCGGCGTCAGCGGCGTGCACATCATGGCCTACCGGCAGGAGGAGAGCGTTCCGGAGATCGTCCAGCGCTCCGGCGTGCTCGGCGGGCGAGTGCCCTGGTATCCCGGCCGCGACCCGCAACAAAATTCACACAGGATAGCATCATGACCGACACCGTCATCAGTTCCGCAACCCGGGAAGTTGTCATCGGCTTCGATCGCCCGTTCGTTATGATCGGCGAGCGCATCAATCCGACCGGACGCAAGGTGTTGGCCGCCGAGATGGCCGCCGGGAACTATTCGCGCGTGGAGGCCGATGCGCTCGCCCAGGTCGCCGCCGGAGCGCAGATGCTCGATGTGAACGCCGGCATTCCGCTCGCCGACGAGCCGGCAATTCTTGCCAAAGCCGTGCAGCTGGTGCAGTCGATCACCGACGTGCCGCTGTCGATCGACTCCTCGATCGTTGCTGCCCTGGAGGCCGGACTGGCGGTCTACAAGGGCAAGCCGCTGGTGAATTCGGTGACCGGCGAGGAGGAGCGCCTCGAGGCGGTGCTGCCGCTGGTGAAGAAGTACGGCGCGGCGGTCGTGGCGATTTCCAACGACGAAACCGGCATCTCCGAGGATCCGGACGTGCGCTTCGAGGTGGCCAAGAAGATCGTGCACCGTGCCGCCGATTACGGCATCCCGGCGAGCGACGTGGTCGTCGATCCGCTGGTGATGCCGATCGGAGCGATCAACCAGGCTGGCGTGCAGGTGATGAACCTGCTGCGACGGCTGCGCTCGGAGCTGAAGGTGAACACCACCTGCGGTGCCTCGAACATCAGCTTCGGACTGCCCGCCCGCGAGGGCGTCACCAGTGCCTTTCTCGTCTCGGCGATCACCGCCGGAATGACCTCGGCCATCATGAACCCGCTGCACACCGAGGTCGTGCGTGCGGTCATGGGCGCCGACGTCATGATGGGCCACGATCCGGACTGCGCGCGCTGGATCCGCCGGTTCCGCGAAGTGCCGCCTCCGGGTGCCCCGGGTGCGGAAGGCGCCGCGCGCGGCCGCCGTGAAGGAGGACATCGCCGTCGTGCCAGCTGAACAGGAAGCTCTGGTCGTCTTCACCCCCTCGGGCAAGCGCGGCCGCTTCCCGGTCGGGACCCCGCTGCTGCAGGCGGCACGCTCGCTCGGCGTCGACATCGATTCGGTGTGCGGCGGACGGGCGATCTGCGGCCGCTGTCAGATTCTGGTCATGGAGGGTGATTTCGCCAAGCAGGGCATCAGCTCCTCCGCCGGGCACCTCTCGACGCGCAGCGCGGCCGAAGACAACTTCGCGCGCCGCCGGACGCTCGCCACTGGCCGGCGACTGTCCTGCCAGGCGCGCATCGAGGGCGACCTGCTGGTCGACGTCCCGCCGTCCAGCCAGGTGCACCGCCAGGTGATCCGCAAGGCCGCCGACGCGCGCGCCATCGATCTCGATCCGGTCGTGCACCTGTACTACGTCGAGGTACGCGAGCCCGACATGCACGACCCATCGGGCGATCTGCAGCGCCTGAAGCAGGCGCTCGAGAAGGAATGGGACCTGCGCGGGCTCGGCTGCGACCTCGCGGTGCTGCAGAGCCTGCAGACCGCGCTGCGCAAGGGCGAATGGAAAGTCACGGTCGCCGTGCACGCCGGGACGCAGCTGATCGGGATCTGGCCCGGATTCCACGATCGGCTATGCGGAATCGCCGTAGACATCGGCTCGACCACGATCGCCGCGCACCTGTGCAACCTCACCACCGGGGAGGTGCTCGCCTCGAGCGGCATGATGAACCCGCAGATCCGCTTCGGCGAGGATCTGATGAGCCGCGTGTCCTACTCGATGATGCACGCCGACGGTGCCGAGCAGATGACCCATGCGGTGCGCGAGGCATTGAGCACGCTAGCTGCCGACGTCGCGCGCCAGGCCGGCGTGTCCGTCGAGGACATCCTCGAGGTGACACTGGTGGGCAACCCCATCATGCATCACCTCCTTCTCGGCATTAATCCCAACGAGCTCGGCGGCGCGCCGTTCGCGCTGTCCACCGACGAGTCGCTGTCGATCACCGCAGCTCAGATCGGCATTGCCGTGCATCCAAATGCCCGCGCCTACACTCTACCGTGCATCGCCGGTCACGTCGGCGCGGACACAGCCGGGATGATCCTCGCCGAACGACCCGACCTCGGCGAGGCCATCAGTCTGCTGGTCGACGTTGGCACCAACGCGGAGATCGTTCTCGGCAACGCCAAGCGGCTGGTCGCTTGCTCCAGTCCGACCGGTCCGGCGTTCGAAGGTGCGCAGATCAGCTGCGGCCAACGCGCCGCACCGGGAGCGATCGAGCGGGTACGCATCGATCCAACGACGCTCGAGCCGCGCTTCAAGGTCATCGGCTCAGACCTCTGGTCCAACGAGCCGGGATTCGAGGAGTCGATCAAATCCACCGGCGTCACCGGCATCTGCGGCTCAGGCATCATCGAGATCATTGCCGAGATGTACCTGGCCGGAATCATCAATCAGGACGGCGTGGTCGATGGACGGCTCGCCGAGCGCAGCCCCCGCATCCTGCCGCAGGGACGCACCTTCGGCTACCTCGTGCACCAGGGCGCGCAGACCCTGGCGATCACGCAGAACGACGTGCGCGCGATCCAGCTCGCAAAGGCCGCGCTGTATGCGGGCATCGCACTGCTCATGGAGCGCTTCGGCACCGATCACGTCGACAGCATCCGCCTCGCGGGGGCCTTCGGCGCGCACATCGACGTCAAGTACGCGATGGTGCTCGGCATGATTCCGGACTGCGATCTGTCCCGTGTCACCTCGGTCGGCAACGCCGCCGGCACCGGAGCGCGCATCGCCCTGCTCGATTTCTCCTCGCGCCGCACGATTGAGTCGCTCGTACACCGGGTCGAGAAGATCGAGACTGCCATCGAGCCGCGCTTCCAGGAGCACTTCGTGCAGGCCATGGGCATCCCGCACTCGAGCGCCCCCTACGCCCAGTTGCGCTCCGTGGTAGACTTGCCGGCGCCGAAGGCAGCCGCACCTCGCGAGAATACTCGCGCGCGTCGGCGCACGCCGTCCGAGACGGCGCAAAGCAATTGATTCTCGCAACTGCTCCATTCACCTTGTCTGGGAAACGCTAATGCAGCGGATACTGGTCGGCATCAAACGCGTTGTGGACTACAACGTACGCATCCGGGTCAAGCCGGACGGCACCGGCGTCATCACCGATGGCGTCAAGATGAGCGTCAATCCCTTCGATGAGATCGCGCTCGAGGAAGCACTGCGCATCAAGGAGCGCGGTGGGGCCGAGGAAGTCGTCGTCGCCACCGTTGGACCGGCGGACTGCCAGCAGCAGCTGCGCACGTGCCTGGCCATGGGCGCTGACCGGGCGCTGCACGTGCAGACTGATGCGCGCATCGAGCCGCTGGCGGCCGCGCGCGTGATGCTCAAACTGGTCGAGCGCGAGCAGCCCTTTCTGGTGCTGATGGGCAAGCAGGCGATCGACAATGACAACGGGCAGACGGGCCAGATGCTCGCGGCACTGTGGAACCGTCCGCAGGCGACCTTCGCCTCCAAGCTGCAGATCGACGGCCAGAAGGCTCAGGTGACCCGCGAAGTCGACGCCGGCCTGGAGACCATCGAGATCGACCTGCCGGCCGTGGTGACGGTGGATTTACGCCTCAACGAGCCGCGCTACGTCAAGCTGCCGGACATCATGAAGGCGAAGAAAAAGCCGCTCGAGACCCTCGAGCTGGCCGCGCTCGGCGTCGAGGCGCACGAGCAGCTGCAGCCGGTGCGCTTCGAGCCGCCGGCCCAGCGTCAAAAGGGCATCAAGGTCAAGGATGCCGCCGAGCTCGTCGCCGCACTGAAGCAGAAGGGGCTGCTGTAAATCATGAGCCACAGAATCCTGATCCTCGCCGAGCACAGCCAGAACCAACTCAGCGTCGGCACCGCCAAGTGCGTCGCCTGCGCCGCAGGCATACCGGATGCCGAGATCAACGTGGCCGTGTGTGCCGCGGATGCGAGCGCCGTGGCCGCTCAGGCCGCGAGCCTCAAGGGCGTGAGCAAGGTGCTCACGATCGAGCATCCGGCGCACGCGCATGCGCTGGGAGCCCTGATCGCACCGCAGATTGCGGCGCTGGCGGGCGCCTACACGCACGTGCTCGGACCCTCGAGCACCTTCGGCAAGGACGTCATGCCGCGCATCGCCGCACTGCTCGGAACCAGCCAGATCAGCGACATCATGGCCGTCGAGAGCGCGACGCGCTTCCGCCGGCCGATCTACGCCGGCAACGCACTGCTCACCGTCGAAGTCACCGCTGGCACCAAGGTGGTCGGCACCGTGCGCACCGCGTCCTACCAGCCGGCTCCTGGCGGGGGCAATGCCGCCGTGGAGAAGGTCGTTTCGAACGTGGAGCTGCCGACCCACACCCGCTTCGTCTCGGTGTCGGCCGCCAAGAGTGACCGGCCGGACCTGCAGACCGCCGCCAAGGTGGTCTCCGGCGGACGGGCGCTCGGCAGCGCCGAGGGATTCAAGATCCTCTACCAGCTGGCCGACAAGATCGGAGCGGCCGTGGGTGCGTCGCGCGCTGCGGTGGATGCCGGCTATGCCCCGAACGAGCTGCAGGTGGGACAGACCGGCAAGATCATCGCGCCGGAGCTGTACATGGCGATCGGCATCTCCGGGGCCATCCAGCACCTGACCGGCATCAAGGATGCGCGCACCATCGTGGCGATCAACAAGGACAGCGAGGCGCCGATCTTCGAGGTCGCCGACATCGGCCTCGTCGGAGATCTCTTCCAGGTGGTGCCGGAGATCGAGAAGCTGCTCGCGGGCTGAACGGGCCGGCGCCCCGCGGCCAGCACCCGGGCGCGCCGCGGCCTCCCGTTCAGCGGTGCCGCAGGCGCAGACTCTGCCAGGAGCCGTCGGTGGTCCAACCGCCGTCGACCGCCAGCGCCTGGCCGTTGATGAAACCACTCGCTTCGGCGTCGGCCAGAAAGGCAACCGCGTTGGCGATATCCGTGGGCGCGGCAAACCGGCCCATGGGCACCCGTTCGGTGATGTCCGCATCCGAGTAGCTGCCGCCGGCCTGGTCGGCGACATCCATTTCGGTCTTCACCCAACCCGGACACACGGCATTGCAGCGCACGCCGTGACCGCCCCACTCCGCCGCCAGGGTGCGCGTCAGGCCGATCAGACCATGCTTGGAGGCGTTGTACGCGACCCGATCGGCGATGCCGATCACCCCGGCGATGGAGGCGATGTTGACGATGCTGCCACTGCGCTGGGCAAGCATGAGCGAGCCGGCCGCGCGGGCGGCGATGAATGCGCCGACGAGGTTGATCTCCAGCACGCGGCGGAACTGCTCGGCCGAGGTGTGCTCGGCCGGTTGGATGCAGCTCACCCCGGCATTGTTCACCAGAACATCCAGCCGCCCCCAGCGCGACTGCACCTGAGCGATTCCGGCCTGCAGCAATGCCTCGTCAGCGACATCCCCGACGATCTCGATCGCATCGCACCCGGCGCCGCGCAGCGAGGCCAACGCATCGGTGGGGGCGCGCACGTCGTTCAGCGCGAGCGCGTAGCCGCGCGTGGCGAGCGTTTCCGCGATACAGCGTCCAATGCCCTGCGCCGCGCCGGTGATCAAAGCCACACGTCTGGATGCCACGATC
>JAKAZL010000017.1:0-31385 GCA_021815925.1 Pseudomonadota bacterium
GCACGGCATGAGCTGTGTCATGTCCGGGCGTGACAGTGTCACCAATCGGGACGATCTGTCGCGCTCCCGGCCGCCTCCCCTGCCTGCAGTTTGCCGGGGTTGAGCGCTCGCCGCCCGCAAGAAACGCTGGCGAGGCGCTTTCGGGGCCATCCAATGTTCCGGAACCGTGACACAGTGTGTCGTACTCCGACGGAGCGGCGCCCAGGCGCCATCCGCTGTGCGCGGCACGCAACGACCCGCCCCCTGCGCCCCGGTGGCACAAGGATTGCTCTGACACGGGTCACCAACACGCAGAAACGCAGGGGGCCTTTCATGAGATTCCGCACAGCCACCGCCGTCCTCGCCGTCGTGGGAGCAGCGCTCGGCGCGCCCGCCGCGCATGCCATCACGGTCAAGGCAGGCAAATGGGATTTGACCTTCAACGGCAACGTCAACGCGCACTACATCTATTCCGAGTGCGAGAAGCATCCGAGCATCGTCGCCGGGGGGCTGGCCTGCGTAGCGAGCAGCAGCTCCTCCGCGGTGAGCAACGGCCTGCTGCCGGCCGCGCTCACCATCGGCGGCTCCACGGTGCAGAGCGGCTACGACATCGGCTTCACCTTCGGTCTGTATCCGGGCATCAGCACCAACGACGGCGGCAGTCCGAACCTGCAGAGCATCGGCAGCATCGATTACGGCCATACTGCTCTCGGCACCGCGGGTCTCGATGTCCGCCAGGCCTTCCTCACGGTCGGCAACAAGTCCATGGGGACCATCATGGCCGGGCGCAACATCGGCCTGTTCGCCTCCGATGCAATCCTGAACGACATGACCCTGCTCGGGGTCGGGGCGGGCAACGGCAACTACGCCTCGCCGGCGAATACCTCGCTGGGATCGATCGGTCTCGGCTACATCTATACCGACTGGCTCTCGCAGATTGACTACACGACTCCCACGGTGCGCGGGGCCAATGCGACCGTCGGCATCTTCGATCCGCTGAACACCCTTGGGCAGGTGCCAGCGAATCACTCCAGTCCGGGCCTGCAGGCCAAAGTGACGTACACGGACGGTCCTCTGTATCTGTCGGCGAGCGGCTTGTATCAGAAGCAGCGCCTCGGCTGCTCGGACCCCTCGCTCAGCGTCGCCGCCTGCGGCGTGAGCCAGACCAACCTGCAATACAGCAGCGCCGCGTTCGATATCGGTGGCAAGTACACCTCGGGGCCGTTCCAGGTCATGGGCTGGTACTACCGCGGCAGCGGCGTCGGCACGACCGGGCTGTTCGTGCTGTCGAACGACTCGCTCGGGCATCCGCGCGATTCGGAGGGATTCATCGCGCAGGCGACCTACACGGTCGGCAAGACGAAGTTCGGCCTGAACTACGGCGAGAGCAAGCTCGACCCGACCACGCTGGATCGGGCCAACGGCTCACTCGTCGAGATGAATAACAAGTGGACCGCGGGCATCTATCATCACCTCACCCCCCTGCTGATGCTCGTCGGTGAGTTCAGCCGGATTCAATCGACCAATGACGCCGGTCAGAAGAATTCGAGCTGGAACGTCAACGCCGGTCTGTTTCTGAGCTTCTGAACGGACTGAGGCGTTTCAGGCCGGTGGTCCGCGCCCACGGACCACCGGCCGAATTTTCGCGCCTCCCGCCCCCGGTCCGGATCCGGCCGCTCAGGGCTCGAGCAGGCCGTGGCGGATCGCCAGCAGCGTCAGCTCGGATTGATTGGACACCCCGAGCTTCTGTTTGACGTTGTACAGGTGCGTACCGATCGTCGAGGCCGCGAGGCTGAGGTCTTCCGCGATGCGCGCCACCGTCTCGCCGCGCGCCAGCCGCGTGAACACCTCGAATTCCCGTTCCGAGAGCCGCTCCGCCGGTGACTCAGCGCCGCCGATCGCCCCAAGCGCAAGCTGCTGTGCCACGACCGGATCGAGATATTGGCGGCCCGCGGCGATGGCGGTGATCGCCTCGAGCAGAGTCTCCGGGGCGCTGCGCTTGGAGAGGAACCCGCATGCCCCTTCGCGCAGCGCGCGGCGCGCATGCACCGGATCGTCGTGCGCGGACAGCGCCAGCACCCGGGCCCGCGGATCACTCGCGCGGATGCGGCGCAGCGCCTCGATGCCGCCCATCCCGGGCATCGCGATGTCCATGACGGTCACTTCGGGGGTGAGCTCGCGGTAGCGCTGGCAGGCACTCTCGCCGGAATCGGCCTCCCCGACCACTTCGACGCCGGCGCTCGAGTGCAGCAGCAGCCGGAATCCCGTGCGCACGACCGCGTGGTCGTCGACCAGCAGCACGCGGATCATGCCGGCTCCGGGGCGGCCTCGAGCGGAATGACCGCCTCGAGCGACACCCCGCCCGCGCCCCCGCCACCGATGCGCAGATGCCCGCCGAGCTGCTCGATCCGTTCGCGCAGCCCGCGCAGGCCGAACCGTCCGGGGCGGGCCCATTCGCTCGCCAGGCCCCGGCCGTCGTCGCTCACCCGCAGCACTAGACCGCTGGAGTCGGTGCGCACCTCCGCCTCGATCCTCGAGGCACTCGCATGGCGCAGCGCGTTGATGAATCCCTCCTGCACGAACCGGTACGCCGCGAGCGTCACGCTCGGCCCGAGATTCACGGGCAGATCGTGTCGCAAGGACAGTTTGACCGTGCCGTGGCGTCGCTGCAGGTCGCGCGCCAGCCCCTCGAGCGTGCCCGCCAGGCCCAGCGTGTCGAGCGTCAGGGGCGAGAGGCGCGGAATCAGTCCGTGCATCGCCTCGTACAGGCGGCCGGCCTCCTGCGAGATCAATTGCGCCGCCTCCTGCAGCGCCGGCTCGCCGGTGCGTGCGCTGATCGCCTGGGCCAGACTGCGAATGGCGGTGACGGACTGACCGAACTCATCGTGCAGCTCGTGCGCAATCAGCCGCCGCTCCTCCTCCAGGCGCTGCTCGACCAGGCGGGACATCTCACGCCGCTCCTCCAGTCGCGCCTCGGCCTCGCGCGCCTTGCGTTCGGTCGCGACATTGCCTTCGATCGCCTGCGCCATGCGGTTGAAGGCCGTGCCGATCGCCCCGGCCTCCACTCCCGTGAATGCCGGCAGCCGGTGAGCGAGATCGCCCGCCTGGAGCCGATTGAGTCCCGTCACGATGACCGGGAAGGGGGCGAGCGCACGCTCGATGATCCAGAAGGCCACCAGATTCGCCCCGACCAGCAACACCGCCGTCACCGCCAGCAGCCGGGTGATGGCGTCCCAGCCATCGAGAATCGCGCGCGAGACCTCGGCGCGCACGTCGAGCTCGAGGCCACCCGGCAGCTGGAACCGGTAGCGTGGGATGCGCGGCGCGAGCAGATGCGAGAACCAGGCCGGGGCAAACTGCCCGGCTTTGTAGGTGGACGGCGGCGAGTGATAGATCACCCCGCCGTGCGCATCGTGCAGGATGATGTCGCTCGAGCGCACGTGTCCGAGCTGCTCGAGAAAGCCGAGCATCACCTGCGGCCCGCCGAAGTTCCAGTACAGGTGCACCAGGCGGCTGAGAAACTGCGAGGTGACCTGCTGGGAGCCTTCGATGTCCTCGCGCACCCGCGCCCGCGTGGCCAGCATCTGCGTGGTGACCAGCAGGATCACGAACACAGCCGTCAGGCCCGTCACCACCAGATGCAGACGCGTGCGCAGCTTCATGAATCCCCCTCGGACGATGCCCCGGGCGAGACGCGACCGGCCCATCGTAACAGCCTGCGCGCCGGGTGAGACTCATGATAATCATGAGACCGGATTCATGAGCAGCCGGCTTGCCGGGTGCCGCCGGCCGCGGCGACGATGCGCCGGACACCAGGGGGGGCGGCTGCGCGCGAGCCGAGATACGCTGGCCTCGAGCGCCGGCCAGCAGCCCGTGAGTACCATCCGCGCCGGCCCGGCGGGGTGCCATCGGCCCGCAGCGGCCCGGCCGCCCCCGCGCGAAGGGAGAACAGAAACCATCATGCACTGCACGCCGAAGCCGACCGCCCTGCCCCCCGCGCCCGCCGCGCCACTGCTCCTGCTCGCCGGGCTGCTGCTCGCGGGGGCAAGCGCTCCGGTCCGCGCCGCATCCGAGGCGCCGCTCTCGGATATCGTGATCACCGCGACGCGCATCGCGATGCCCGCCTTCGATGTGCCCGCCTCGATCACGAGCATCGCCGGGCCGGACCTGCGCGAGGACAACCTCGGGATCAATCTTGCCGAGAGCATGAGCTCGGTGCCGGGGCTGCTGGTGCGCAACCAGTACGACTACGCCCAGGACCAGCAGGTGTCCATCCGCGGCGTCGGCGCCGGCTCGGCGTTCGGCGTACGCGGCGTACGCATCTACCAGGACGGCATCCCGCAGAGCGGACCAGACGGCCAGGGACAGGTCTCCGAGTTCAATTTCGGCTCCGCCGAGCGGGTGGAGGTGCTCGAGGGACCGTTCTCGGCGCTGTATGGCAATTCCTCCGGCGGCGTCATCCAGATCTTCACAGCCGACGGGCACGCCCCCGGTACCGTGCGCTTCGATCTGGGCTTCGGCAGCTTCGGCACCGTGCGCGCCGGAGTCGATGCGAACGATGCGGTCGGCAAGCTCAGTTACAACCTGGACTTCACCCACTTCGCCTGGCAGGGCTTCCGGCCGCAGCAGCGGGCCCGCAGCGAGTCCTTCAATGGCAAGGTCAGCTACGCCCTCGATGCCGCCACGTCGCTGACCTTCCTCGGCAACGTGCTCTCCCGCCCGGACTCGCAGGATGCGCAGGGGCTCACCGCCGCCGCGCTCGCCGCCGATCCGAACCAGACCGCCGCCACGGCGCGGGCGTTCAACACGCGCAAGACTCTGGATCAGGAGCAAGGCGGTCTGATCCTGCAGCACAGACTCACCGACCACCAGCAAGTGCGCCTGATGGGCTACTACGGCCACCGTGCCGTGCTGCAGTTTCTGTCCATCCCGGTTGGCGCGCAGTTCGCGCCGGCGAGCTCCGGCGGTGTGATCGACCTGCACCGCGACTTCGGCGGCGCCGATGCCCGCTGGAGCCTGAAGACCGATCTGGCCGGTCACGCGCTCGCCTGGGTCGTCGGGACGAGCTACGACACTCAGAACGAGCTGCGCCGCGGCTACAACAATTTTCTCGGCGGCACCCTCGGCATCGAGGGCGCGCTGCGGCGCAACGAGAACGACATCGCCCGCGATTTCGACCAGTACACGCAGGCGAGCTTCGCGCTCTCGCGGCGCTGGAGCGTGATGGCGGGGCTGCGCCACAGCGAGGTGAAGATCATCACCCAGGATCACTTCATCACGCCGGGCAATGGCAACGACAGCGGAGGGGTGACCTACACGGCCACCACCCCGGTAGCCGGCGTGCTGTACAAACCCTGGCACTGGCTGCACCTGTACGCCGCGTTCGGCCAGGGTTTTCGCACGCCGATCTCCTCCGAACTCGCCTACCGTCCCGACGGTGGACCGGGCCTGAATCTGGCCCTGCGTCCGGCGCGCAGCAACAACGGTGAGATCGGCGCGAAGCTGCGCATCGGCCGGCGGCTCTCGGCGGATGTGGCGGCTTTTGACACCCACACCAACGACGAGATCACCGTGGTATCGAGCTTCGGCGGACGCACGACCTACCAGAACGCCGGGCGGACCCGCCGCAGCGGCGCGCAGGCCTCCCTTGCGTACCGCTTCATGCCGCTGTGGCGGCTGCGCCTCGCCTACACCTACGTCGATGCGGTTTACATCGATGCCTTCCACACCTGCGCCGCCGTAGTGTGTGTTCACCCGACGGAGCTCGTGCCTGCGGGCAACCGCCTGCCCGGCGTGCCGCGCGAGGATGCCTACGCCAAGATCGCCTGGGGCGCACCGCTCGGCTGGCACGCCAGTCTCAGCGGTCAGTATCTGGGGGCCATTGCCGCCAACCAGACGAACAACGCGTATGCCTCGGCCTACGCCGTGTTCAACGCCACCGGCGGCTACCGCACAACCTTCGGTGCGCAGCGTCTCGAGCTGTTCGTGCGGGTCAACAACCTGCTCAACCGCCACTACGTGGCTGCGGTCATCGTCGACCAATCGAGCCGCGCCTACTATGAGCCGGCGCCGGGACTGAACCTGCTGGCCGGCGTGACGCTGACGCTACGCTGAGCCGGCGCAGCGCATGGCGCGGTAGACCGTATTGCGCGACACGCCGAGCGCGCGGGCCGTGGCCGAGATGTTCCCGGCGTTGCGTTGCAGCGCGGCCGTGACTGCATCGGCGCGCAGCGCCCTGAGGCCCGTGGCGCTCGTGTGCGCCGCACCCGCCACCGGGCGCTCCGGGGCGCGCTCCAGATCCTCGAGGAAATCCTCGGGCAGCTGCTCGCGGCCGATGCGCCCCACCTCCCCGGCCAGCACGCAGGCGGTCCTGAGCACGTTGGTCAGCTGGCGCAGGTTGCCCGGCCAGCGGTAGGCCTGAAAAGCGGCGAGCAGCGGCGCCGCCAGGCGCGCCGACCGCCCGCCCTGGGCCTGCAGGATCCGCTCGATGAGCACCGTGAGATCGCACCGCTCGCGCAGCGCCGGCAGGCGCACGGCAAGCCCGTTCAGGCGGTAATACAGATCCTCGCGGAACGTCCCCGCCCGCATCATCTCGCGCAGATCCCGGTGGGTAGCGCAGATCACGGCAATGTTCACGGGGCGCTCGCGGCGCCCGCCGAGCGGCAGGACCGCCCGCTCCTGCAGTACGCGCAGCAGCCGTGCCTGCAGGGCGAGCGGCATGTCACCGATCTCATCCAGAAACAGCGTGCCGCCGTCGGCGTGCAGGATCTTGCCCGGATTGCCGTGCCGCCGCGCGCCGGTGAAGGCGCCCTCCTCGTAGCCGAACAACTCCGCCTCGATCAGCGACTCCGGCAGCGAGGCGCAGTCCACGGCCACGAACGGTCCGCGGCGCCGCTCGGACTCCTGATGGATGGCGCGCGCCAGAAGCTCCTTGCCCGTCCCGGTCTCCCCGTGAATGAGAATCGAAATGCCGTGGCCCTGCACCCGGCGCACCCGGTCGATCACCGCGGCGACGGCTGGATCGCCGGTGTCGAGGTCGGCGAGCGTTGCCGTGCCCGCGCCCCCTTCACCGGCCCCCGCCTCGCCCGCAGGCGCCTCGCTCACACGCGCCGGCGCGCTGGCCCGCGTCGCGATCCGGCCCGCGTCCGTGGGCGGGGCGATCCGCGCCGTCACCAGGGTTCCGCCGCCCAGACTCAGTCGCAC
The DNA here is from genome assembly GCA_021815925.1 of Pseudomonadota bacterium. GTDB lineage: Bacteria > Pseudomonadota > Gammaproteobacteria > Steroidobacterales > Steroidobacteraceae > 13-2-20CM-66-19. Next base: position 7,183 of record JAKAZL010000017.1, read on the forward strand.
CGGTGTCGGTGTCGCGGCGCGCCGCGCGAGCAGCGTCGGCACGTCGATGGCGAACAGCGAGGCGAGCGTGTGGCCGTTCATCTCCCCGGCGCGCAGCCCGAGCAGCGCACGCGCGTGGGCGTTGGCGGCGAGCAGTCCGCCTGACTCGTCGAACGCCACGACCCCCTCGAGCAGGGTGCCGAGGCGCTCGGGGCGAGCATGGAAGTGGATGCGCAGCGTCTTGCCGAACGCTTCGATGAACAGTTGCTTCTCGATCATGTGGGTCGAAAGGCGCACCAGACCCATGGTGTGCGCGTGATAGCCCTCCTGCGGCCCGGACACGTCCAGTGCGCCGATCAGCTCGCCACGCGGTCCGCGAATGGGCGAGCACGAGCAGGTCAGGAAGCGGTTGACGGTGAGGAAGTGCTCGTTACCGTGCACCAGCGTCGCGCGGCGCTCGGCGAGCGCCGTGCCGATGGCATTGGTGCCCTTGCTGTCCTCGGACCACAGTACCCCGGGCTTGAGGGCCACCTGCTCGGCCTTGGCGAGGAAATCCCCGTCGCCGAGCGCATGCATGATCAGGCCGCGCTGATCGGTGAGCAACACCATGCTGTGGGTGTTGAGGATCTGCTGGTGCAGCAGCTCCATCACCGGCAACGCGTGCGTGTACAGCGCCCGGTGCTGCTCGGCGAGCTCTCCAAGCGCCCGAGCACTCAGCGCACTGAAATCCGGACGCACCCGCTCGCTCAGGCCGAGCCGCCGCGCCCGCTCGTGCCAGAGCGACACCACCTGCGTACGCGCGCCCACGGTGGCGGCATCTGCCGGGCGGCGCACGGACGGTTCCGCAGTCGACTCGCGTTTCATCGTGCCCCTCGCTGCCTGTCGCAGGTATTTTCACGGATTGTTTCATGACCTGCATCGGCCCGTCAGGACGGTCAGTACGTACTCGGGCGGGGAGCCGGGATCTGCGGCCCGGATCAAGCCCGCGCCCGCTGGGAGCGTCTGTCCGCACTGTTCAGGTCTGTTCCGTTTTGGAACAGCCTGGCGTTCAACAGCACACTGCGGGAAATGCCCTCAAGCGCCAGAGACTACAATTTCCTGCATTATCATCGTGGCATGAGCCTTGCAACTGCCCGGGCAGCTGCACACACACACCGAGGGGTCGTTCATGTCCATTTCACCCAGCAACCACGGGCGCGTGAAGATTGCGCTCAAGCCGCGTTACGAGAACTTCATCGGCGGCAAGTGGGTTCCGCCGGTCAAGGGCGAGTACTTCACCAACCTCACCCCGGTGACTGGCGCCGCCCTGTGCGAGATCCCCCGCTCGAGCGCCGAGGACATCGAGCTGGCCCTGAATGCTGCGCACGGCGCCAGGGTCGCCTGGGGCAAGAGCGCCCCGGCCGAGCGCGCCCTGATGATGCACCGCATCGCTGATCGGATGCAGGAGAAGCTCGAGTATCTCGCCACCATCGAGACCTGGGACAACGGCAAGCCGATCCGCGAGACGCTCGCCGCGGACCTGCCGCTCGCCATCGATCACTGGCGCTACTTCGCCGGCTGCATCCGTGCGCAGGAAGGGGCCATCAGCCAGATCGACGATGACACCGTCGCCTACCACTTCCACGAGCCGCTCGGGGTCGTCGGACAGATCATCCCGTGGAACTTCCCGCTACTGATGGCGACCTGGAAGCTCGCCCCGGCGCTCGCGGCCGGTAACTGCGTGGTGCTCAAGCCCGCCGAGCAGACTCCGCTGTCGATTCTGCTGCTGCTGGAGCTCATCGGCGATCTGCTGCCCCCGGGGGTGCTGAACGTGGTGAACGGCTTCGGCGTCGAGGCCGGCAAGCCGTTGGCCTCCAGCCCGCGCATCGCCAAGATCGCCTTCACCGGGGAGACCACCACCGGCCGGTTGATCATGCAGTACGCCGCGCAGAACCTCATCCCGGTCACGCTCGAGCTCGGCGGCAAGTCGCCCAACGTCTTCTTCGAGGATGTGTGCCGCCAGGACGACGATTTCTTCGACAAGGCGCTCGAGGGCTTCGCCATGTTCGCCCTCAACCAGGGCGAGGTGTGCACCTGCCCCTCGCGCGCGCTCATCCAGGAATCCATCTACGAGCGCTTCATGGAGCGCGCGCTGAAGCGCGTGCGGGCGATCAAGCAGGGCGATCCGCTCGACCCGGCGACCATGGTCGGTGCCCAGGCATCGCAGGAGCAGTTGGAGAAGATCCTCACCTACCTCGACCTCGGCAAGAAGGAAGGCGCCGAGTGCCTCACCGGCGGGGAGCGCAACCGGATGGGCGGGGAGTTCAAGGACGGGTACTACATCCAGCCGACCGTGTTCAAAGGCAACAATCGCATGCGCATCTTCCAGGAGGAGATCTTCGGGCCGGTGGTGTCGGTCACGACCTTCAAGACCGTGGACGAGGCGCTCTCGATCGCCAACGACACGCTCTACGGACTCGGCGCCGGTGTGTGGTCGCGCGAGGCCAACATCTGCTACCGCATGGGGCGGGCGATCCAGGCCGGACGCGTCTGGACCAACTGCTACCACGCCTATCCCGCGCACGCCGCCTTCGGCGGCTACAAGCAGTCGGGCATCGGCCGCGAGACGCACCGGATGATGCTCGATCACTACCAGCAGACCAAGAACCTGCTGATGAGCTACTCGCCGAAGAAGCTCGGGTTCTTCTGAGGGAACGCCGTGACAGCGGGCCGTGTCAGCGCCACGGGGGCGGCACTCGAGCTCATCGCCACGCTCGTGGCGCGGCATGGTCCGCTGATGTTCCACCAGTCCGGCGGCTGCTGCGATGGCAGTGCGCCGATGTGTCTGGCGCGCGGGGAGCTGCAGGTCGGTGCCCAGGACGTATATCTGGGTGAGATCGGCGGGCAGCCGTTTTACATTGGCGCGGCGCAGTTCGAATACTGGCAGCACACGCACCTGATCATCGACGTTGTAGCGGGACGGGGCGGAATGTTCTCCCTCGAAGGCCCGCTCGGCCTGCGTTTCATCACCCGCTCGCGGCTGTTCACCCCCGAGGAGGAGGCGGCACTGCCACCGGTGCAGCACGGACCGGCGGCCTGAGCGGCCGCGGAGCGCGACCCCGATCTGCGATAATGCCGGCCTATGAACGCCTGGACCGTGCTGTTCGTGCTGCTCATCGTCGCCGGCGCCGCCGTGGAGGTATGGCTCGCCACGCGGCAGATCGCCGCCGTGCGCGCGCACCGCGAGCAGGTGCCACCGCCGTTTGCGACGGCAGTCTCCGGCGACGAGCATCGCAAGGCGGCCGCCTACACCGAGGCGAAGGCCCGGGCGGGCCGGATCGCCGCGGTGCTCGATGCGCTCATCGTGCTCGCGCTGACCGTGGGTGGCGGCATCGGCATCCTGGACGATCTGTGGCAGCGCAGCGGCGCGAGTGAGCTGTGGCTCGGCCTGGCGGTGATCGGCTCGGTGACCGTCGCGGTATGGCTGGCGAACCTGCCGCTGTCGCTGTGGCGCACGTTCGTGCTCGAGGCACGCTTCGGCTTCAATCGCACGACGCTACCGCTGTACCTCGCCGATCTCGCCAAGGGCGCCGCCCTCGCCGCACTGCTCGGCGTGCCGGTGGTTCTCGGCGCGCTGTGGCTGATGCAGCGGGCCGGCCGGCACTGGTGGCTGTGGGCCTTCGGCGGCTGGGTGGTGCTCACCCTGGCCATCACCTGGGCCTGGCCGGTGCTGGTCGCCCCGCTGTTCAATCGCTTCACGCCGCTTGCCGACGCCGAGCTCAAAGCGCGCATCGAGGCGCTGCTCAAACGCTGCGGCTTCGCCGCGAGCGGGGTCTTCGTGGTCGACGGCTCGCGCCGCTCAGCGCACGGCAACGCCTACTTCACCGGCTTCGGCCGCACCAAGCGGATCGTGTTCTTCGACACGCTGCTCGCTGAGCTCGCACCGCCCGAGATCGAGGCCGTGCTCGCCCACGAGCTCGGGCACTTCCGCCTGCACCATGTCCGCGCCCGGCTGGCCGTATCGATCGGTGTGATGTTCCTTGCCTTCGTCGCACTCGGCGCGCTCGCGCGCGAGCATGCCTTCTACGTCGCGCTCGGGGTCGCCCATCCCTCGCCGCACGCCGCGCTGCTGCTGTTTGCCTTCGCCGCGCCCGCGGTGCTTTACTTCGCTACCCCACTGAGCGCCCTGTGGTCACGGCGGCACGAGTTTGCCGCCGATCGCTTCGCGGCCGCCCAGGTCGAGGCCGGACAGCTCATCACGGCACTGGTCAAGCTATACCGCAGCAACGCCAGCACGCTCACCCCCGACCGTCTCTACAGCGCCTTTCACGACTCGCATCCGCCGGCCCTCGAACGCATCAGCGAACTGTCGCGCCACTGAGGCGGCGCGTACCGGCTGGACCTGCTCACGGCCGGTCACCTCGAAGTGGCGCGTCTCCCCGGTCTGCAGCGCCGGGAACGCATTGTCCGGCACTCCGTACGCGCGGCGGGCTGCTGCCAGCTCGTGCAACGGCTCCTCGAAGCCCTCCTCGCTGAGCCGAAAGCAACCAAAATGCGTGGCGACGGAAAATCGCGCTTCGAGCTGCACGTGTGCCCGCACCGCCTCCTCGGGATTCATGTGATTCGGCGCCTCGTACCAGCGCGGCGCGTAAGCGCCGATCGGCAGCAGTGCCACATCAACCGCGCCGAGGCGATGGCGAATGTCCTGGAAGTGGCGGCAGTACCCCGTGTCGCCGGCGAAGTACACCGCCGCGCCCGCCGCGCGCACGTGAAAGCCACCCCACAGGGAGCGGTTGCAGCGAAACAGCCCACGTCCCGACCAATGCTGGGCGGGTGTGAAGGTAACGGTCGCCGCGGGGAGCGCAGTCTGCTGCCACCAATCGCTCTCGTGCACCTCGCGCAGCCCGATGCGCCGCAGCAACTTGCCGTTGCCCAGACCGGTCATGAAGCGCGGATGATGCGCCGCCTCCAGCCGACGGAGCGTCTCGACATCGAGGTGATCGTAGTGATCGTGCGATACGAGCACCAGATCGATATGCGGCAGGTCGGCAAAGGCCAGACCGGGCGGACGCACCCGTCGCGGCCCGATGTGGCGTAGCGGACTGACTCGCTCGGCGTACACCGGATCGGTGAGGATGTTCAGTCCGTGCAGCTGAATCAGGAACGTGATGTGGTTGACGAAGGTGAGCACCACCCGTCCGACCGGCACCTCGGTCACCGGTTCGGCCCGGGCGGTATTCTCGATGAATCGTGGCCAGGGCCGCGGCCGCGCGGTCAGTGCAGCCCGCAGCAGATCGAACCAGCCGCGGCCGGCGGGCACCCCGGGGTTGAAGAAGCTGCGCCCGTCGAAGTGCGCGCCTCGGCCCGGCGCCGCCTCGGCGTCAATCACCTCCAGCGGCGGCACATCCGACCAGGTGAGTTCCGTCATATCGCTCGTCGACAGCATGGGGGTACGCGCTGCGGCGGCTTCGCCAGTTGCGTTGCAGCATAGCGCCTCGGCGTTACCGTTTTATTTCAACATCAACACGCATTGCAACATCGCGGGCAAGCGCTTGAGTCACCGAACATCCGTTGCGCGCCAGCGGATGTCATATTCACAGGCGCTGGCGTAACCGCACGTCACTGCGCTGCAACATACGCCAGCTAGGCTGTCTCCCCGCAGACGGCAGTTTGTCGCCCGCCGTCGCGCCGTTATCGCGGCCGCGACGGCGCAGCGGCATGTCTTTCCTCCAGACTCGCCGGCGGCCCGCGCCGCCGGCCGGGATTGCACCGCATGCGCCGCGCCCTCTTTGCAATCAGCTCGCTCGGACTCGGCCACGCCACCCGCTCGCTCGTGCTCATCCGCGAGTATCTGCGTCGCGACTACGCCATCACGGTGATCAGCGCCGGCAATGCACTGGCGTTTCTGCGCCTGGAGCTTGCCGGGGAGCCGGCCGTCGAGCTGCGCGAGCTGCCCGACTATCCGCCGCTCGAGCGCGGCTCGGGCTGGCGCATGTACGGGTATCTCGCCATCGATCTGGTGCGGACCTGGCGGGTGATCCGGCGTGAGCACCGCCAGCTGCGCGCCTACGCCGCGGACTATGATTTCATCTTCAGCGACGGCCGCTACGGCTTCCACAGCCGCTGGACGCCCTCGTTCATCCTCTCGCACCAGATCGCCTTCCTGCCGCCGAAAGGTCTGCGCGATGCGTCCTGGCTGACCGAGCATGTCAACGTCGCGGCGCTGCGCCGCTTCGATTGTCTGTTCATCCCGGACTTCCCGTACCCGCGGGCCAACCTCGCCGGCAATCTCGCCCATTCGCACAACCTGCACCGCTGCGCGCATCGCTTCGTCGGCCTGATTTCCTCCTACCCGCACCTCGCATTGCCCCAGGACGTCGATTACCTGTTCGTCATCAGCGGCTACCTGCTCGAGCACAAGGACGGTTGCGTCCGCGCCCTGCTCCATCAGGCCGCCGCGCTGCCGGGCAAGAAGGTGTTCATTCTGGGCAGTGCCGCCGCCGATGCCTCCGTGTACGCTGAGTTCCGGCGGGACGATCTCGAGATCCATGCGGTGGCGAGCGGAGCGCTGCGCCAGGAGCTGTTTGCCCGCGCGCGGTGCGTCATTGCGCGTGCCGGCTACACGACCATCATGGATCTGGTCGAGCACGATAAGCGCGCCGTGCTCATCCCCACCCCGAATCAGACCGAGCAGGAGTACCTAGCGCATCACCTGGGAAGCCTCGGACACTTCGTCTGCCGGGAGCAGGACGATGTGGATCTGCCGCAGGCGCTGGAGCAATGCCGCAGAGCCGAGCAGTTCTCGCCCCCGTGGCGCACCGCGCACTCGCTCGTGCGGCTTACCGAGGGCATCGAGCCGTTTCTCCACCGGAACTTCATCTCGGTGATCGTTCCGGCGCACAACGAGGAGAAGGAGATCGCCGCCACGTTGCGCGCGCTGCTCGCGCAGCGCTATCCGCCCGAGCGCATGGAGATCATCGTGGTGGAGAACGGCTCGAGCGACGCGACCGCGCAGATCGCGGCCGCACTCGCCGCTGCGCCCGGCAGCGCCGGCAGGATCCGCCTGCTCTACAGCGCGCGCGGTGTCTCGCGAGCCAAGAACGCGGGTCTCGCTGCCGTGGCTGCCCATTCGGAGTGGATCGTGTTCTGCGATGCGGACACACGGCTCGGACGACACTTCCTCCATCACTTGAACACCTGGTTGAACCGGCACGGTGATGAGGGTCTTGGTGTTGGGACCACCGCCGTCCGTCCGCATGCCGAGGGACGCCTCTACGCACGCGCCTGGTTCGCGTTCTACGACCTGATCCACCGCGTGACGCGCACCTCGTATTCGATACAGATCGCCCGTGCGCCCGTCGCCCGCGGCGTGCGCTTCGATGAGCGCCTGAACTTTGCCGAGGACCTGGCGTTCATCCACGAGTGCCGCCGGTACGGACGTTTCTTCTTCCTGCCCACCGACCAGGTGAGCACCTCCACGCGACGCTTCGCCGCGCGCGGCTATCTGCGCCAGGGACTGCGCTGGCTGCTCGAGGCGCTGCTGCCGCTGCGCTACAAGCTCGACCGCGCCTACGATGTCGTGCGCTGAGGACGGGGCGCTGGCGTACGCGCTCGCGACCGTGCAGGCGCATCCGCTCTGGGCCTACCCGGCGCTGTTTCTCGGCGCCTGCCTCGAGACGCTGGTGCCGCTGTCCCTGGTCGTCCCCGGCGAGCTCGTCTTTCTCTGCGGCGCCACGCTCGCCGGCACCGGTGCGCTCAAGCTGCGCGGTGTGCTGGCCGCGCTGTACGGCGGCGGACTGCTCGGTGATAACGGCAGCTACTGGATCGGACGGTGCTATGGCACCGGTCTGTGGCAGCAGCTCGAGCGCTCTCGGTGGCTGCGCCCCCTGGTGCGCCCGGACAGCTACCCGCGCGGCGTCGAGTTCTTTCGCCGCCGCGGAGCCTGGGCCGTCTTCGCCGCGCGTCTGAGCGGCCCGCTTTCCTGGATCGTCCCGGCGCTGGCCGGCAGCCTGCAGCTGGATTACGCGACGTTCGTGCGCTTCAACACCCCGGCGGTGCTCATCGGCATCAGCGAGTTCGTGCTGGCCGGCTACTATCTCGGCGCGCACGTCGCTGCGCTGTGCATCGGTCTGCCCGGTGAGGCAGCGGCGGCCGCCGCGCTACTCACCCTCGCCGCTGTGCTGCTGGTGCGCCGCCGCCCACGCCCCTGTGCGCCGCCAGCAGTCACGTTGGCACCGTCGGCGGCTGGCACGGTGGATCGGCGCGGGGCCTCAGATCCGGCGGAACAGCGCCTCTCCGGCCCGTAGCCGATTTCCCGCGCGCACTCGATCGACCGGCGCGAAACCCGTCGGCGCGAGCACGATGAGTGTCGAGCCGTGTTCGAACCAGCCGATCTCCTGCCCTTTGCCAAGCGGGGCATCGCAGTCGATGACCCGCGGCCCGGCATACCCCAGATGCAGACGCAGATCGAGAAAGTGCAGCCGGATGCCGGCCACGAGAATTGCACCGATCGGCACCACCACCATTGGCTGGCCGCTCGGAACCAACTCACAAGCCAGCACGGCGCGTTCGTTGCGGCAGTAGAGCCGCTCGATGCGCCTCAGGGCACTCGGATTGACGTTCCAGGTGTCCCCGGGCACGTGGGTGACGCGGCGGACCCGGCAGTCATGGGGCGCATGGAAGCGGTGATACATGCCCGCCGTCAAGCGCAGCGTCACATAGGAGCCGCCGTGGAAATCCGCTGCCCGGGCGCCGCCGGCCAGCAGCTCCGAGAGTCCGTAGGCCTGGCCCTTCGCCTGCAGCACGGTGCCGTCCGCTACCGGGCCGAACGCCCCGACCAGCCCGTCGCAAGGGCTCACCAGCGCCTGCGCATCACCGTCGAGCGGCCGCGCGCCCTCGCGCAGCTCGCGTGTGAAGCACGCGTGCAGGCTCTTGAAGCGCCGGTGCTTGGCATCGCTCAGGTCCACATCAGCGAACAGCCGCCATATCGCGATGCTCGCCGCGCAGACCCAGGGGTGCTCGATCCGGCTGAACCAACCGGCGGCCTGGGTCAGGCGGCGTCGCGGCAGCCGGTTGGTGAGGAGAAAGTTGAGCTGGTCCTGGGCGAGGAGCCGCTGCAGGAGCGATCGGGGAGTCATGAGAGTGTCACGCCTCGGTCATAGGATTGCGCCGGAGCAGCGCAGCGGGTAAATGCCATGACAGGTCCTTCCGGCGCCGGGCTGGGCGCGACGATCGTGCTGGTGGGGGCCGCCTGGGCCGCGCTGCCCCGCCTGCGACGGCGGATCGAGCTGTCGCTCGCCAAGCCCCGCTCGCTCAGCGGCCATGCGCGCATCGCCAGCTGGCTCGCCGCGCGGGTGCCGTTCTACGAGTTCCGCGAGCCGAATTGCTTTCAGGCGGACGATGCGCCGGCACAGATCGGCGCACAGCGGCGCGCCGGCTTCGAGCGCCTCGCCGCACGCTACGCCGAGCGCTTTGCCCGTACGGCCGCTGCGACCGCCCGCACCGCGGCGGCGCTGCCGGATTGGCAGCTCACCTCGCGCTATCGGGTGCCGTTCCCGTTCGCCGCACTGGTCCGCAACGCCTTCCCCGCCGCCGTGCTCGCAAGCGCCTCGCAGGGCTGCGAGCTGATCGATCTCGACGGCAACCGGCTCTTTGACCTCACCGGTTCGTATGGCGTGAACGTGTTTGGCTACGAGCACTACAAGGAGTGCATCGCACGGGGTACGGCGCGTGTGCAGGAACTCGGTCCGGTGCTGGGCACCTACCATCCGCTCATCGCGGAGAATGTGGCGCTTCTGCAGGCGATTTCCGGGCACGAACAGGTTTCCTTTCATATGTCCGGCACCGAGGCGGTGATGCAGGCGGTGCGCCTGGCGCGCTATCACACCCGCCGGCGCCGTCTGGTGCGCTTCTGCGGCGCCTATCACGGCTGGTGGGGCGATGTTCAGCCCGGTCCCGGCAACCCGGTCCCGGCCCGCGACACCCTCACCCTGCGTGAGATGCATCCGGCCACCCTGCGCGTGCTGCGCAGCCGTCCGGACATCGCCTGCGTCCTCGTCAACCCGCTGCAGGCCCTGCACCCGAACGCACCGGCGCCCGCCGACTCGACGCTCACCGGCAGCGTGCGCCGGCCCCACTTCGACCGGGCGGCCTACACCGAGTGGCTCCGGGCGCTGCGCGAGGTGTGCACACAACGCGGCATTCCGCTGATCTTTGACGAGGTGTTCGTCGGCTTTCGCCTCGCCCGCGGCGGCGCACAGGAGTATTTCGGGGTGCGGGCCGACCTGGTCACCTACGGCAAGACCATCGCCGGGGGCCTGCCGATCGGCGTCGTCTGCGGCCGGACTGATCTGATGCGACGTTTCAGCGTCGAGCGCCCAGCGGATCTGTGTCTCGCCCGCGGCACGTTCAATTCCCATCCGTACGTGATGGGTGCCATGAACGAGTTTCTCCGCCAGCTCGACTCCCCGCGGGTCGCGGACTGCTATCGCGATCTCGAGCGAACCTGGCACACCCGGGCCGAGGCGCTCAATGAGCGCCTGAGCGCCGCCGGCCTCAATGCGCGCGTCGCGGCGCTCTCGAGCATCTGGACCGTGTGGTATCCGCGGCCGTCGCGTTACAACTGGATGCTGCAATACTACCTGCGCACCGCCGGGCTGGCCCTGAGCTGGGTGGGAACGGGACGGCTCATCTTCAGCCTGAACTACGGCGAGGCCGAGTTCGCCGAGGTGAGCGAGCGCTTTTTCGCCGCGGCGCAGCAGATGCAGGCGGATGGTTGGTGGTGGGAGGGCGCGGCGAATGAGCGCGCGATCAAGATCCAGCTGCTGAAGGAGATGCTGATCGCGCGTCTTCGCCGCAGTTCATCGGATCGATCAGCTCCCCGCGCAACAGATACAGGGGCGCTCGGTGATAGAGCATGATGTCGTGGATCGGATCGGTCAGGATCTTGACCAACCATACCCAGGCGGTCTGCGCGTCGCGGATGATCCACAGCTGCGCGACGCGAAACACGAGCGCGCCGGCGCCGAGGGCGAGCCAGATCTGTCCCAGGTGCGGGAGAAACTCAGCCCGGGCGGACTGCGTCGCGAAGACCCCGAACAGCGTCGGACTCGCCCATAGGGCGAGCGGCGAGAGCGCCCAGATGCCGAGCAGCACGACCTTGCGCTTGAGGTTGTAGCCGACCTTGATCTGCTCCTTGTGCGCGTGGCTCGCGCGATTGACGGCATCGTAGCCCTTAGGCTCGAAAAAGAAGTGGCCCGTCTGACGGGTGAGCATCGCGAACAGCCAGCCGATGAGCGCGGCCCACAGCGGACTGACGAACACGATCACGTAGGCGGCCAGAAAGCTCAGCGCGCTCACCAGGTGCAGCGATTGATTGATCCGGCTATGGTGGTAGTAGCGATGATCATCCCAGCGCTGCACCGCCAGCGCCGCCCGCAGTTCGTGCATCATTCCGATCCCCGCCTGTTTTTTGCGGCGCCCCGTGCGGCACCGATCGCCCATGAAACAACACTCCCGTTACTCCCATGTGACAGCCGCTCATGGCTCGACGCCTCGTGCCGCGCGCACGGCCGGGCGGGACCAGACGAAAACGCCGGCCGCACCGAAGATGACACGTGACACAACTGTTCATCGAATCGTCTCCAAACAGTCATGGAGTGCCCGTACAAGGAGTTCCTGAACCACAGGGCGACACAAGGCCTCAGGCATGAAGACCCTATTGATTGTGACCGATGCGTGGCGGCCCCTGACCAACGGTGTGGTCACGACGCTGACGCAGACGGTCGAGTGCCTGGCGGGATTTGGCTATGACGTGCACGTCGTCCATCCCGGACAATTTCACACCGTCGCCTGTCCGAGCTACCCGGAGATCCGTCTCGCGCTGCGCCCAGGGCGCGCACTCGCCTCGCGGATCGAGGCGCACCGGCCCCACGCGTTGCATATCGCGACAGAAGGGCCGCTCGGTTGGGCTGCACGACGCCACTGCCTGCACCGCGGTCTGCGCTTCACGAGCTCCTACCACACACAGTTCCCACAATATCTGCGCTCGCGGCTGCCCATACCGCTGGCGCTTTCCTATGCCGTGATCAGGTCCTTTCACGCCGCCGCCCAGCATTGCATGGTCAGCACCGCATCGGTCCAGCGGGAGCTTGCCGGGCGCGGGCTGACGAACCTCGTACGCTGGACACGGGGCGTGAACACGCAACTGTTCCGCCCGCGGCCGAAGGAGTTCCTGCAGCTGCCCCGTCCGATTGCCGCCTATGCCGGACGCCTGGCGATCGAGAAGAACGTCGAGGCCTTTCTGCGCATGAGCTGGCCTGGCTCGAAGATCGTCATCGGCGACGGTCCGCAGCGGCATCGGCTCGAGCAGCAATACCCGACGGTGCGCTTTGTCGGCTATCGATTTGCCGACGACCTGGCGGCACACATCGCCGCGGCGGATGTGCTGGTGTTTCCCAGTCGCACCGACACCTTCGGTCTGGTCAATCTCGAGGCCATGGCGTGTGGGGTTCCCGTTGCAGCCTATCCGGTCACCGGGCCGATCGACGTGGTCGAGGACGGTCTCACCGGCGCCTTGGACACCGACCTCGGCCGCGCCGCGCTGCGGGCGCTGCAGATCGATCCGGCGGCATGCCGTGCGAGCGCAGTGCGCCGCGGGTGGGACAGCTGCGCCCGGCAGTTCGAGGGTCACCTCGTCGAGTGTTCGCCCGCTGGCGCGACGGCGCGCACCCGCAAGGCCGGATTGATGAGGCAGTCGGGTCAGGCGCTCCCTTAGCCGCGCGGCCCGACGCGCGCCCGCGCCTCAGGCCGGCTCGCTCCTCGCCAGCAGCTCGCTCATCAACCGCAGCAGCTCATCGGCCTCGATGGGCTTGCGGGCAAGCCGCATGCACCGGTCCGGCTCGAGGCCCTGGATCGCCGGTGAGGTATCGCCGGAGACAAGGATCACGCCGAGCTCACCCCCGAATCGTGAGCGCAACGCACTGATTACATCGAGTCCGCTGTGCGCGCCGAGGTGAAAGTCGGTGATGAGCAGGTCGGGAGGGTTGCCGGCGGGTGCGCGCTCGAGCGCCTCGGTGAGGCTTCCCGCCGCGCTCACCGCCCAACCGAGCGATTTCAGCAGCAATGCCGTCGCCTCGCGCACGCCGGGATCGTCCTCCACGAGCAGGATGCGCCGCCCTCGGGGCAGTCCATCCGTTCTGTCAGGCGAGGCCGTGCGCACCGGGGCAGCGTGCGCCGATGTGGAGCCGACCGGCAGCGCGAAGGAGAACGCCGTGCCCCGCTCGGGCTGCGAGTCGACCGCAAGCGGCACATTGAGCAGCCGCGCCATGCGATCGACGATGCTCAGCCCGAGCCCAAAGCCGTCCCGCGAACGGTTCTGCGGCACACCCACCTGGTAGAACTCCTCGAAGATGTGCGGCAGGTGCTCCGCGGGGATGCCGATGCCGGTATCGAGCACCTGCACGCGCACGCAGCCGTCGGCCTCGAGGCAGCGCAGCGTCACGCGGCCGGCGCGCGTGTATTTGATGGCGTTGGCGAGCAGATTGCGCAGGATCTGCCCGACGAGACCCGGATCGCTGCGCACGCTCGCCGCGCAGCTCTCAATGCGCAGCTCGAGTCCCTTGGCGACCGCGCTGCTCGTAAACTCCTGGCGCAGCTCGCCGGCGAGTTCCTCGAACGAGAAATCCTTGATCTCCGGCCGGATGGCGCCGGACTCGAGCTTGCTGATGTCCAGCAACGTGTTGACCAACCGCGAGGCCGCGCCGATCGCCACGTCCTGCTGCGCGAGCGCCTCGCCCGCGGCCGGCTCGCGCACGATCCGGCGCAGACTGCCATTCAGCAGCGAGAGGCTCTGCAGGGGCTGGCGCAGATCGTGGCTCGCGGTAGCGAGAAAGCGGCTCTTCGCCCGGTTGGCGCGATCGGCGCTCTCGAGCGCCTGCTGCGCCGCTTCGCGCGCCGCCTCGAGCTCACGGGTGCGCTCGCGCACCCGCTGCTCGAGCTCACCGTACACCCGCACGTTCTCGATGGCGACGGCGGTGGTATCGGCGAGAGCCTGCAGCAGGCGGATCTGCTCCTCCGTCGCCTCGTGATGATGCGCCCAGTAATTGCCGATCGCCCCGACCGGATCGATGCTGCGGATCGGCACGATCACCAGACTGCGTACGAAGGTGGGTCGATAGGCATCCACCGGAATGCGCGAGTCGGCGTAGATGTCCGGGATGACGACCGGCTGGCGGTGCAGCATGGACCAGCCGCTGATGCAGCGCTGAATCGGGAAACGCATGCCCTTCCACAGCGGCGAGATGGCGTCCTCGTCCGCGTAGAAGCACTGCTCGCCGTCGCGCAGCACGAAGGTCGCCCCATCAGCCCCGGTGAGCGAGCGCGCTGCCGCCCGCACGATCTGCTGGATCTGCGTGAGGTCTCTGGCGAATGCGAGCTGCTGAACGACGTTGATGAGAGGCATGCGCAACCATCCCCGAAAGCTCTCGGCGCCGCCTGAGCCGCAGCGCGCACACCCGGCGCCACGGGCACCCGTCTGCCTACGCTAGCGCACCCCCCAACGGCGGTCCAGTCCGTCAGCCGAACGGGTGGCGCAGGACGATGGTCTGTTCACGATCCGGGCCGGTGGAGATGATGTCGATGGGCACCCCCACCAGAGCCTCGAGCCGCTCCAGGTAGCGGCGCGCGTTCGCCGGCAGCGCTCCGAACTCGGTGATGCCGACCGTCGACTCGCGCCAGCCCGGCAGCTCCTCGTACACCGGCTCAAGCCCGGCGTACCCCTCGAGGCTGAGCGGCGGCTCGGCCACCACCTCCCCGCCGCTGCGATAGCCGATGCACACGCGAATGACGTCCAGGCCGTCGAGTACGTCGAGCTTGGTGATGCACAGTCCCGACACGCTGGAGTGAACGATCGCGCGGCGCAACGCCACCGAGTCAAACCAGCCGCAGCGCCGGCGCCGTCCGGTGACCGAGCCAAACTCGTGGCCGACCCGCGAGAGATGCTCCCCGTAGCCGTCGAACAGTTCCGTCGGGAACGGTCCAGCTCCAACCCGGGTGGTGTACGCCTTGACGATCCCGAGCACGTAATCAAACGCGCGCGGCCCGAGCCCCGAGCCGGTGCCGGCGAACCCGGCGGTGGTGTTGGACGATGTCACGTACGGATAGGTACCCAGATCCACATCGAGCATCGCACCCTGCGCGCCCTCGAACAGCGCGCTGCCGCCGGCGCGGCGCAGCCGATCGAGCTCGAGCGTCACGTCGGTCACGAGCGGCGCGATGGTCTCGGCGTAGGCGAGCTGCTCATCGAGGGTCTTCTGGAAGTCCACCGGGCTCTGGCGGAAATAGTGCTGCAGCACGAAGTTGTGAAAATCGAGCACCTCGCCGAGCTTCGCGGCGAAGCGATCGCGTTGGAACAGATCGCCGACGCGCACCGCGCGGCGTGCCACCTTGTCCTCGTAGGCCGGACCGATGCCGCGACCGGTGGTGCCGATGGCGTTCGCGCCGCGCGCGCGCTCGCGCGCCTGGTCGAGCTGGATGTGCGAGGGCAGGATGAGCGGACAGAGCGGCGAGAGCACGAGCCGCTCGAACACCGGCACGCCCTGAGCGATCAGCGTGCGGCTCTCCTTCAGCAGCGCCTCGAGCGAGAGCACCACGCCGTTGCCGATCAGACAGCGCACCTGCTCGCGCAGGATGCCCGAAGGGATCAGCGAGAGAATGGTCTTCGCCCCACCGATGACCAGCGTGTGCCCGGCGTTGTGTCCGCCCTGGAAGCGCACCACGGCGGCGGCGCGCTCGGTGAGCAGGTCGACGACCTTGCCCTTGCCCTCATCGCCCCACTGCGTGCCGATCACGACTACGAATCTGCCCACTTCAGTCTCGCTCCTCAGTCAGACATCCGGATGTTGCGCCTCGAGAATCTCCACCCCGGGCGTCTTGGCCAGGGCGAGCACCTCCGCGTCGGGCATCTGCACGGCCAGCTCGATCGAGCCATCCTCGCCGGCCTGCTCGGCGCGCACCACCTTCGCCGCGTACAGGCGCGAGCGCAGCGCACCGGCACCCGGCGGCAGACGCACGCGCGCATCGCGGATGCTGCGCGAGAGCCGCTCGGCCACTGCCGCGAGCAGCAGCTCGATCCCCTGGCGCCCGGCCGCCGAGATCCACACCGCGCTCGCCTCGCCCTCGGCACTGCGCTCGATGCCGGCGGCGCGGCCCAGCCGGTCGATCTTGTTGTACACGAGCAGCTGCGGAATGGACTGCGCGCCGATCTGGGCGAGCACCTCGTTGACCTGCGCGATGTGCTGGTCGCGCAGCGGATCGCTCGCATCGACGACGTGCAGCAGCAGCGTCGCCTCGCGCGCCTCGGTGAGCGTCGACTGAAACGCCGCCACCAGCTCGTGCGGCAGGTCGCGGATGAACCCGACGGTGTCGGCCACCACGACCTGGGTTCCACCGGCCAGCGTGATGCGCCGAACGGTCGGGTCGAGCGTCGCGAACAGCTGATCGGCTACGTAGGCGTCCGCGCCGGTGAGCGTGCGGAACAGCGTCGACTTGCCGGCGTTGGTGTAGCCCACCAGCGCCAGCGAGGGCACCGGAATCTCCGCGCGCACCTGACGTCCGGTCTCGCGCTGCTGGCGCAGCTTGGCCAGACGACGCGTCAGCAGCTTGACGCGCTGGGCGATGAGGCGCCGGTCAGTCTCGAGCTGCGTCTCGCCCGGACCCCGCATGCCGATGCCGCCCTTTTGGCGCTCCAGGTGCGTCCAGCCCCGCACCAGTCGGGTGGCGATGTGGCGCAGCTGCGCCAGCTCGACCTCGAGCTTGCCTTCGAAGCTGCGTGCGCGCTGCGCGAAGATGTCGAGGATCAGGCCGTTGCGGTCGAGCACCCGCCGCCCGGTGAGCTTCTCGAGGTTGCGCTCCTGGCTGGGCGAGAGCGCGTGATCGACGAGGATCACCTCGGCGAGCGCACCATCGGCCGCCTGGCGCAATTCTTCCGCCTTGCCGCTGCCGACGAAAAAACGCGGATCCGGCCGCTCGCGCCGGCCGGTTACGGTGGCCACGGGCTCCGCCCCGGCGGAGCGGGCCAGCTGCCGGAACTCCTCGAGTTCCTCCGGGTCGACCGGCCCTCCAAAGCCGATGCGGACCAGGAGCGCGCGCTCACCCGAACGCGGGCGTTCGAACACGGATCCGTTCTCGGCGCGGGCGCTGGATGGCCAGGGTCACTCGACTGTGGGCTCCGCGGCACCCTCTTCGTCGGACGGCAGGCGGACATTGCGGGCCGGGACCACCGTCGAGATGGCGTGCTTGTAGACCATCTGGCTGACGCTGTTGCGCAGCAGCACGACGAATTGATCGAACGAGTCGATCTGGCCCTGCAGCTTGATGCCGTTGACGAGGTAAATCGACACCGGCACCCGCTCTTTGCGCAGCGCGTTCAGGAAAGGATCTTGGAGCGATTGGCCTTTGGCCATCGGGTTCTCCTTATTCTCACAGATTGTAATTGTTGGCAGGCGGGGATCGCCGGAGCGCGCCCCTACGGGGAGTCATGCAAGCGCCCGCCGTCGCGGCAGGCTTAGCGTTACGGACCTATAATATTAGCACTTCGCGGTGCATTTCATAGGGCGGGCGTGCCCAGGCGACGCCGGACGTCGCGGTTCCACGACAACGCCTGAGTCTCAGGGTCGACCCACTCGGCGAGCGGCTCGGAACGCATCCAGGTGAACTGGCGTTTGGCCAGCTGGCGCGTGGCGGCGATGCCCTGCTCGATCGCCACCGCGAGCCCGTAGCGCCCCTCGAGGTGGCCCCAGAGCTGCCGGTAGCCGACCGAGCGCATCGAGGCATGCCGCTCCGTCAGGTCAGCCCGCCCATGCAGCGCCCGCACCTCCTCCAGAAAACCCGCGGCCATCATGGCCGCGAACCGCTCGGCGATCCGCCGGTGCAGCACGTCACGCTGCGCCGGAGCCATCGCCCACATCCACACCGGCAGACCCTCGAGCGGCCGCTCGCGGCGGCGTTGCAGATCCGAAAGGCGCTCGCCCGTGAGGCGGCAGACCTCCAGCGCCCGCTGGATACGCTGCGCATCGTGCGGACTGATCCGTGCCGCGGCCGGCGCATCGAGGCGCGCGAGTTCGGCGTGCAGCGCGGGCCACCCCTCGCGTGCGGCCCGCTCGTCGAGCTCGCGGCGCAGCTCGGGCGAGGCCTGCGGCAGCGGCGCCAGACCATGCAGCAGCGCGCGCAGGTACAGCATGGTGCCCCCGACCAGCAGCGGCACCCGCCGGCGCGCATGAATGGCGGTGATCGCCTCGCACGCCTGCTCAACGAACCGGCCCGCCGAGTACGCCTCGGCCGGATCACACACATCGATCAGGTGATGCGGAATTGCGGCACGCAGCTCGCGCGAAGGCTTGGCCGTTCCGATGTCCATCCCGCGGTAGACCTGCGCCGAGTCGACCGTGACGATCTCGACCGGCGCCTCGCCCGCCAGGCGTGCGGCCCATTCGCTCTTGCCGCTGCCGGTGGGCCCGGTAAGGATCAGCACCGGCGGCCGGGATCCGGCGTTCGGCGCGCTCGGCGCGGCCATCACCGTCCCCGCAGAAACAGCTGATCGAGCTCGCGCAGCGTCAGGCGTGTCCAGGTGGGTCGACCGTGATTGCACTGGTTGGCCCGATCGGTGTGCTCCATCTGGCGCAGCAGGGCGTCCATTTCGGCCACGGTCAGCTGTCGGCGCGCGTGGATGGCCGTGCGGCAGGCAAGCGTGCCGAGGAAGCGGTCGGCGAGTTCCTCCAGATGATGCGTCGGATCCGCGCGGCCGAGGTCCTCGGCCACCGACTGCACGATGCGCACCAGCTGCTGCGCACCAAGCAGCGCCGGCACGCGGCGCAGCGCCAGGCGCTCGGGCCCGAGCGCGTCGAACTCGAAGCCGGCGCGCTCCCAGAGGGCACGCTGTTCCATCAACCGCTCCAGATCGTACGGCTTGAGCTCGACCACCAGGGGCTCGAGCAGTTGCTGAGAGGCGGGCGGACCGTCTCGGGCGGCCTTGAGCTGCTCGTACAGCACGCGCTCGTGCGCCGCGTGCATGTCGACGAGAATCAGGCCGTCCGCACTCTGCGCGAGGATGTAGATCCCATGCAGCTGCGCAAGCGCCCGTCCCAGGGGCTGCTCCCCGTCGGGCAGCGGCTCGGCCGGCGGCGGCAGGTCGCGCACGGCCGCCGCGAGCGCCCAGTCCCCGTGCGCCCGCCACTGCCCGCCGCCACGCGGCGGCTCGAATGCCAGGCGCCCTGCGACCGGGGCGGTCGCAGGTGGCGGGACCGCCGCTGTGCCGAGCAGCGTGGCCGCATGGGCCGCCGGCGCCGCGGCGTGCTCCGGGCGCGTGGCGGCGAGTGCGCGCTCGAGCGTTCGCAGCACAAACTCATGAATCTGACGGCTGTCCCGGAAGCGCACCTCGAGTTTCGCGGGGTGTGCGTTGACGTCGACCAGGCGCGGATCGAGCGTGAGATACAGCGCGTACGCTGGGTGCCGACCGTGATAGAGCACGTCGCGATAACCGAGGCGCGCGGCGCTCATCAACAGCTTGTCGCGCACCGGACGGCCATTGACGAACCAGTACTGCTGATCGGCCTGGGCACGCGAGGCCGTCGGCAGTCCGATCCAGCCGGTGAGCTGCACCGGGCCGGCGGCATGACTCACCGCGAGGGCACGCTCAAGGAACTCCACTCCGAGCAACTGCCCGACGCGGGCCTGCGGCTCGGCAGCCGGGGCATCGATGGCGAGACGCTCGCCGCTGCGCAGGCGCACCGTCACCTCCGGCCGCGCCAGCGCGAGCCGCTCGATGAGGCGCGCGATGTGCCCGAGCTCGGTCGGCGCGCTGCGCAGGAACTTGCGCCGCGCCGGCACGTTGTAGAAGAGCTCGCGCATCTCGATGGTCGTGCCCGGCGGATGCGGCGCCGGTCGCACCGCCCCGACCGCGCCGCCTTCGACGAGGATCTCCGCGCCATGCGCTGCACCGGCTGTACGCGACACCACGCGCAGCCGTGCCACCGAGCCGATCGAGGGCAGCGCCTCGCCGCGAAAGCCGAGCGTGCCGATCGCCTCCAGGTCATCGAGCGAGGCGATCTTGCTGGTGGCGTGGCGGGTCAGTGCGAGCGGCAGCGAATCCGGCTCGATGCCGCAGCCGTCATCGCGCACGCGCACCAGGCCGACGCCACCGTGCTCGACGTCCACCTCGATGCGGCGCGCGCCGGCATCGAGGCTGTTCTCGATCAGCTCCTTGACCACCGAGGCGGGCCGCTCAATGACCTCGCCGGCGGCGATCTGATCAACCAGTTCGCTGGGCAGTATCCGAATGGGCATGCCGCGAGACTACCAGCCGCATAGCGGCTTATACAGAGGCTTATAACTCAACAACTTGCAGCGCTTGTCGAGCTCCAAACCCGCGTATCCATGGCACATTCCTGGCACACGCAATCTGAACGCGACACGCTCCTGGCACGCCGCCGCCCAAGAAGGCCTCTTCACCACCAAGCAAGCCTCGGCCGATGGCTGCTCGATGAGAATGTTGTTGATATTCAATGATTTAATGGTGTCCAGGGGTGGAATCGAACCACCGACACGCGGATTTTCAGCCGCATAACGGCTATACAGAGGCTTATAAATCAACCACTTGCAGCGCTTGCCAAGCCCCAAACCAGTCTATCCATGGCACATTCCTGGCACACCCAATCTCAACGCGGCACATTCCTGGCACACCGCCGTAGGCACCCTCTCAAGCGGCCCGCGCTGCTAGAATATTACACATGAGCGCAAAGCTTTCCGCTGCGAATCCGTACCTGCGCGATCGCGACGTGCGGGACCGCACCATCATGGAGTCGGTCACCACATCTTCGGCCATCGAGGGGATCCGGACGCTCTTCAAGCGACGACAGAAGAGCGATCCCAGCCGCCCGGTAGCTAAACGGAAACGTTCTTAGCCGATCGCGTCAAAGTCCGAGCGATCACTTCGCGGAATATCGCTGTCATGGGCCCGTAATCGCGGTCCATCGCCGAGTGCACGCTGGCAATGTAGGCCTGCTTCTTCGCGCCTCGGATGCCTCCGAAATCAAGCGCCGGCAGGCCGGCTTGCAGGCCCATCAGCATCGCAAGCAATCTTCCGCAGCGGCCATTCCCTTCGCGGAAGGGATGAACCAGTATGAACTCGGCGTGCACGATCGCAAGCGCCGCCGCCTGATCTTCGATCGACGTCATGTTGCACGGCGTGTAATTTCTCAGCGGCCCGCGTTCAAATTGCTGCATGAGCCGAGGCACCTGCGTGGCCGCGGCGAACATGAACTCTCCCTTGGAGATGTTCACATTCCGATACTCGCCGGCCCATTCATAGATGCCACCAAGCCACTTCCGGTGCATCCCACATATATCACTCGTCGTGAAACACTGATCGACGGTCACCTCGTCTATCAACCGCTGAGTTATTGCGAGCAGTGCTTCCGATTCTTCCAGCTCCATTGCCCGTACGGACGTGATGTGCAACCGATTTCGAAGCACGCGCCCGCGTGAGCCAGGCTCGAACTCCGCCTCCGGCCCGGCTGCGGCATACCGTCCACGATTGATATCGGCTGTCATAGCTTGCGCGTCGTACGGATCTCCGATTTCGTGTTCGTCATCCCTGTCATCTGTATTCCCTCTACTCAACAATTATTCGACGCCGCGTTCGGGCAGTCAATCTTGGTGACGATGAGTCGACCGCGTGGCATGAGCAGCCAAAAGAAGACTCCGTTCTTCTATTGGCCTGGAAGCCCCGTTCGCGGATGCTCTATCGGTAATCAAACGCGTCGAAGCCGGTCAGCGGATCCCCGGCAGAGTTGCACTGCTGATGCAAGCGCGACCGCAGACATTTTTTCGGAGCACAACTATATCCATTGGGCTCAAGCCGATCTCCAGATCGGCCTGACCTCACACTGCACCGGTCGTACTACGCGTTGACTCGAAGTGAAGTGACTGCGTCAGCCAGCGTGTCGAGCTGGCTCGATCTTGCCGGTGTCGATAAATTGACGATGCCGCACGATCTTTCCATCCTTCACTTCCCAGATGTGGGAATAGTCGACTTCCACGTACTTGCCAGTTGCCCGGTTTGTTCCGTTGAATGTTCCCACCGACACGACTTTGTCACCGTCGCAGATGAATTCGTGCGGTGTCAACGAATATGGCGACCATTCCTGCATTGCAGGCATTAGCATACCTTTGAGGACTGCCTGTGGTCCGCGGCCGTCGACTCTGTAATCCATCATGGTGATCCATTCGATGTCGTCGGACATCAACGCAAGCGCACCCCCTGCATCTCCGGCGGTCAGTTTCGCGTAGAGCTCTTTAACAATTTCCAGTGGGGGTCTCATTGTGCAACTCCTCTGATACGGTTCTAGGATTAGCAACGAAAGGCAACCCGGTCGTCGAGCTTTGGGTTCAACCCGGTGCGTGAAATAGAAAAGCGTTGCTTGATGCTAGAGCGGATGTTGCCGCATTTCGGCTTGGAAGATAATGGCGCGGATTATAGTCTGCCTTTCACCAACTGGAAGAGTCGATGGACAAATTGGAAGCCATGACAGTCGTGCTGCTGACGGTCGAGAAGAGCCGCCTCACAGCAGCGGCGAAAGCGTTGAACATGCCGCTGCCGACTATTAGCCGGAAGGTGACAGAGCTTGAGACGTACCTGGGCACCAAGCTGCTGCATCGCTCGACGCGCAAGCTCACATTGACCGATGCAGGGGAAGATTGTGTGAGTAGCATCAGGCGTATCATGGAAGATTTCCAGACGGATACAACCAGTCGCACACGCCCCCACGAAAGAGCCGTTCACCGGCTCGAATTGGTCTGACCCTCACCGCCCCGCGCACACCCCAGTGGGAAGGGAGCGTTGAGGCGACTCCAGCCGCAGCTCCCTCACCCGACCGGCATTGTGAGCCTCTCGATATAGCTACGAAATTCCGTTGAAAAGCCAAACTCGTTTTCCGCCCACCATTCCCTGATGCCGACCGCTGAAAAGACGGTCCTGATTCCATTCTCCTCGGCTCTGACGATTCCCAGGTGGCCGACGCCTAAACCAGCCTGTGTGTACATGGTCTCACAGACGTGAAAGTACGCACGCGCGGTTGAGTCAAAGCGCCATCGTTCCTCCGCTGTCAGCGCGCGTCTATCGTGCATCCCCGATAGCCACAATTTAGTCACATCGCCATTTCTTGCCCAGAATAAATTGATCCGGTTCAATGCTTCTGAAATTGCATGATGAGATGTTGCCCTCGTGGCGTTCGTATTTTGACGAATTTGGATGCCCACAAAAATGAGCGAAGCAACGACCGCGGCTGAGCCGAGCGTCTGCGAAATATCCGAAATGTCAGCGAGAGTCATTTGAGCATCCCTTGGTCACGATGAACGGCTCCCGAGTGAGTTTGCGCACTCTTCTGGCGGCCGCCGTGCACAGTCATGCGAGTATGAATGTACGAACCCTTACACCTCCCGCACGGGAGCACTGCACAACCAGCGCAACCGGCACATCGCTGAGCGCAGGGACACGCGCCGACATTTGCTGAGCATGGGCCTCGCGGACGCTCACGAGGAGGCGCAGAGGTTACAGGAGTGCGCCAAAAGTGGCGCTGCCCCGCCATAGACACGAAAGAGGCTTGGCGGCCCACGGCGGGCTGCACCAACTGTCGCCACCGGGCCGTCGAGACGCGCCACCGGGCAACCGTCCGATTAATTCTCACTGCGCTACTTTCGCAGCAACCGCTAGCTGCTGGAAAACGCCAAACACATGCTGAAGCGCTACATCCGTAAAAAAGTGGTTCGAGCAGTGCAATCGCATAGCACGGGGTGGTATCCAGTTCAGCCAGGATGCCTCGCCATGAAATCGAGGATAAGGCTCGCAATCTCGTCAATCTTCTCATCGAGTGCGAAGTGGCCAGCGTCCAGCAGATGGATTTCGGCGCCGGGCAGATCACGCTTGAAGGCCTGCGCACCGGGCGCCGTAAAGGAAGGATCGTTCGCACCCCACGCAACAAGCGCAGGCGGTCTGTTATCTCTCAGCCAGGCCTGCCACTTCGGATAGGATTCCACGTTGTTGCGATAGTCGTAGAGCAGGGCTGCCTGAATTTCTCGCTGCCCTCGCTTCGAGAGATGTGCGTATTCATCGGTCCACGTATCGGGGTTATACCGTTCTGGATGCGAAGTACCTGCGAGATGACGCTGCTCGGTTGCTTCGAAAGACAGGA
>JAKAZL010000017.1:31485-35738 GCA_021815925.1 Pseudomonadota bacterium
GCCTGAATTTCTCGCTGCCCTCGCTTCGAGAGATGTGCGTATTCATCGGTCCACGTATCGGGGTTATACCGTTCTGGATGCGAAGTACCTGCGAGATGACGCTGCTCGGTTGCTTCGAAAGACAGGAATGCGTTGACGACCTCTGGATGTGCCTCGGGGTCGGCCCAGTATTCGGCGATCTTCTTCCATTTGGCACCCAATCCTTCCTTGTAAATATTGCCGTTCTGAATGATGAGCGCGTGAACGCGCTCCGGGTGCATCAGCATGATGCGAAGCAAGATCGGTGCGCCGTAATCGTGCAGATATAGCGTGTATCTATCTATCTTCAGCATTTCCAGAAATGCGTCAATCGTATTTGCCAATTGATCGAAGGTGTATGTGTAGCTCGACGGTTGGGGTGCGTCGCTATGGCCGAAGCCTGGGAGATCCGGGGCGATCAGATGATAGTGTGCGGCGAGTAACGGAATGAGCGTGTCGAATTCGCGCGATGAAGACGGAAATCCATGCAACAGGACGATCGTCGGAGCGTCTCTCGGACCTGCTTCGCGGTAGAATATTCCGACGCCGTCCACCTGAACACGATGGTAAGTCGTGCTCGCCAAGGTGGATTTCACTGGAGTTTTCCTCCCGATCCTGTCAGCGCTCGCCAATGTGTGAGAGCCAGGCGCCCGGCCTCCTGCTTGGCGCGCTCGAATTCACCGGCCGGGTCTGGCGTCACCAACGACGGCTGAAACCGCAACTCATCGATCGCTGATACGCCCGCCTGATTTAGCCAGGATCGTAAATACGTAGAATGATGATCCACGCCGAATGCCGGCGCGGGTCGATTTTGCGCAAAGGCTCCGGAAGTCAGAACCAACGTTGCGTGCTTGTTTTTTAGAAGCCCAATATAGCCGCTCTCCGGATTCAACCCAAAAGTCAGCCCCGGCTGGTGAATGATGTCGATGTATTGCTTAAGACGATAGGGAATACCACCATTCCACATCGGTACCGAAAATAGATAGCGGTCAGCCGAAATGAAACGGCTGGCAACCTCGACGATACGATCCCAGGCAATTTGCTGGTCAGCATCATGAACCTTCCCGGTCATGAGGTTCATTTTGGCCGCCACCTTGTCGCCATCGAAGGCGGGCAGATCCTCTTTCCTCAAATCAAGGGTATCAACCTCTAATTTGGGGATTTGAGTACATAGAGTGTCGAGATAAATCTCTGCAATTTTCTGCGACTGGGATCCAATTGTACGTGGCGAGGCTTGAATGAAAAGCAGTTTGGCCATGAATTCTCTCCATTACACAATGCGACTCGTACGGCTCACAGCCCGCAATCACTTAGGCTCGGGTGGCCATCGGGACGGCGACCGAGCGGCCAGTGGAATTTCCGCTCAGCCTTGGTGATTGGATGTTCGTTGATGCTGGCGAGCCGTTGTTCCATTACCCCTTCAGCATCGAACGGCCAGATCTCGTTGCTATAGGCGCGATACCACTGTCCGCCGTCATTGCGATATTCGTACTGAATGGCACCCTCGTCCGTGAACGGGGGAAGCGGAGGCCTGCTCATGCGCGGCGTGCGTCGGCGATTGCCAGCGTATCGATGTACTGACGGAACCGTGAGATCTTGTCGTCCTTAATTGTCCAAACGTGTGCGTAACCGGCTGTGACTTTCTTGCCAGTCAATCCGTGCACCCCTGTAAATCGGCCAAGAGACACCACGGCATCTCCGTCCACGATGAACTCGGCGGGCTCGAGGGCGAAGCTCGACCATTCCGCGATCAATGGCTTGAACAAGCCCTCGGCGACGCGCTCCGGGCCACGGCCAACTACCTGGTAATGCCACATCGTGATCCACTCGATGTCGTGCGCCATTAGTGCCAGCGCACCAGGAGAATCTCCCGCCTTCAGCTTTTCGTAGAAGCTGCGGATGATGTCAGCTGACTTCGTCATGTTTCATCTCTGCGGGACGGGTACGCGAGGTGCGCCGCATCCATCCGCTAATGATGATTCGTGGTGCCCGTATCCGATTCGCAGCGAAATGCCAGCGGGAGATCATCAGCCGACATGCTTGCCGAGGAACTCGCGCATCACCGCTCCGATTTCGTGCGCGTGCGTTTCCAAGGCGAAATGGCCGCTGTCGACAAAGCGGATGTCCGCGGAGGGAACGTCGCGCTTGAAGGCTTCAGCTCCCGGAGGAATAAAGAACGGATCATTCTTCCCCCACACCGCAAGAACCGGTGGGCGGTACTTGCGCAGATATGCCTGGATCGTGCCGTACAGCGCCACGTTCGACTTATAGTCGAGCAGCAGATCGAGTTGTATCTCATCATTCCCGGGCCGTGCCAGATAGAAGTCATCCAGGTTGCGGCCATCCGGGGATATCAAGCTTGGGTCGGCAACGCCGTGGGTGTATTGCCACAACGTAGTCTGAGGTGACAGGAAACCGCGCAGCGCGTCACGGTTGGCCTGATTCGGCTCCTTCCAGTACGCCTGCACTGGTGCGAAGGCGTCTGATAGGCCCTCAAGATAGGTGTTGCCGTTCTGTGTGACGATCGCAGTGACCCGTCGTGGATTCTTGACCGCCAATCGGAAGCCCACTGGCGCACCGTAGTCGAATACGTAAATGGCGAATGTTTCTATACCCAGCACTTCGGTGAAGCGATCAATCACCTTACTGATGTTCTCAAAGGTGTAGGCAAACTCCTCTCGCGCCGGCTGCTCCGTCATGCCAAAGCCCGGCAAATCGGGCGCCACGACGTGATAGTGAGTCGCCAACTCGGGGATCAGGTCGCGGAACATATGGCTCGCACTGGGGAAGCCATGTAGCAGCAGTACCGTCGGGCGAGTGCAAGCGCCAGCTTCGCGGTAGAAGACTTTGAGACCATCGACGTCGATGGTGTTGAAGTGAGCGGACATAGTCAGTTTCCTTAACGCACAGAGCAGCAGATAGGAATTGGAAGCGTGCAGAGCGGCACAATGCCGTGCATGACCTCTATCCGGTCCCTTGGAGCAAGCAGTTTTGAGGACACTTCCTCGTATGACGACCGTCGTCACACGAGGATGGCTTTATAAGCCCTTCCGAAGAGTGGTAGTAGCTAGTAAAATCGAAAAGCTTACTTCCGTTATTCGGAAACCACGATGGATCGCTTCGAAGCCATGCGTACCCTGGTCGCCGCGGCCGACGGCGGCAGCCTATCGGCCGCCTCGCGAGCACTGGGTGTGCCACTACCCACCGTCAGCCGACGCGTGTCGGACCTGGAGGCACACCTCGGATCGCAATTAGTCGTCCGCACCAGCCGCAAGCTGTTGCTAACGGAAGCGGGCGCGGCCTTTGTCGCCTCGGCGCGGCGTGTCTTAGAAGAACTGAGCGAAGCTGAACGGGCCGCATCCGGAGAGTATCAGGCGCCGCGCGGAGAATTGCTGGTGACAGCACCGATCATGTTCGGCAAACTGCACTTGGCGCCGATCATTCATGAATTTCTCACCGCCTATCGCGAAGTCAATGTGCGATTTATTCTGACCGACGCAGTGATCGATCTGGTCGAGCTGCACATCGACGTCGCAGTACGAATTGGTTTCCTTCCAGACAGCACGCTGGTCGCACGGCGTGTCGGGGAAATCAGTTGGATCGTTTGCGCCAGCCCCGATTATTTGCGCAGGCGTGGCACACCTACGTCACCTCCCGAGCTTGCGGAGCATGACTGCATCGCATTCGAGGGCTTGGAGCCGGATCGAGATTGGCCCTTCGTGGGCCCCCATGGACTAAAGCAACAGACCGTTCAGCCGCGCTACTCGGTCAACACGGCCGACGCGGCAATCGCCGCAGCTGTGGCGGGCGTGGGAATCGCACGCGTCAGGTCGTATCAAGCGGCCCCCAGTCTGCACGACGGCATCTTGGTTTCGATCTTAACCAAGTGGGCACCCCCAGCGTGCCCGGTGCAGATCACGCATGCCAAGCGGCAGCAGCAGCCCCTGAAGGTTCGCGCATTTCTCGACTTTGTTACACCTAAGCTTCAGGATAGGTTGTGCTTGATTGGAGAGCCTTGCGGGCGTGTACGCTGAACCTTACGCCTTCGCACACCGCTGGCCGACACCGGTAGATGGCATCGCGTTCAATGGGTTGCGTCACGGCAAGCTCCAAACCAGCCTAACCATGGGTAGAGTCGACGACTGGCGCGGTGGTTGTAGGCGCCTCTCGGCTGTTGCCGCCCCTTTCGTCTGGCGGTGTCGCAATCGAGGTCCCATGACGCCGTCTCCAGTCGC
>JAKAZL010000003.1 GCA_021815925.1 Pseudomonadota bacterium
CCCGGGTCGTCGGTGTCGACCGGTTCGACCATCAGGTGCAGGCCGGCATCCCGGCAGCGCTGCACGGCGCCGGTTTGGAACTCGCTCAGATAGTCGCCAGGCCTGTTGTAGAACAACCCGACGAGAAACGACCGGGCACCGGCGAGGCTGCGCGCGTTCAGATTTGGCTGGTAGTCGAGTTGTTCGATGACCCCGAGAACCCGCTGGCGCGTCTGTTCTCGCACGCCGCGCTCGTTATTAATGACTCGCGAGACCGTCTTCGACGAGACACCCGCACGCTCCGCCACCATTTCGATCGTCGCGGACTCGCGTCCGGGACTGGCCTCTTTGATCATCATGCTACAATAACGAAAATGTCAGCGCTGTCAATCGACGGGCTGGCGAGAAGGGGGAGCAGGGCATGGGATTCATCAGCGGCGCAGTGCCGCCGGCACCGCTCGATCTGCTCATCGTGGCGGCCTCGACGGTGGGCATCGTCGGCCTCGGACTGATCGTTTCGCGGCGGCAGTCGAATGCCGAGGACTATTTTCTTGCCTCCCGCGCGGCGCGGTGGCCCGCGATCGGCCTGGCGCTGTTCGCCTCCAACATTTCTTCCACGGCCATCATCGGACTGGCCGGTGCGGCCTATGCACTCGGTATTTCCGTGTACGACTACGAATGGTCGGCAGCGCTCGTGCTGGTGTTTTTCTGCCTGTTCCTGCTGCCCTCCGTGCTCGCCAGTCGTGTGTACACCATGCCGGAATTCCTCGAGCGACGATACGACCGCCGCGTCCGACTCTACTTTGCGGTTCTAACGCTAGTGCTCATCGTATTCGTGGATTCTGCGGGGGCACTGTACAGTGGCTCGCTGGTGTGTCGGATGCTGTGGCCGGGCCTGTCGCTCGAGGTCATCGCGGCAACTCTGGCGGGCGCTGCGGGGCTCTACACGCTGGTCGGGGGGCTGGGCGCACTCATGTGGACCGAGTCGGTGCAGGCGTTGCTGCTCATCTCGAGCGCATTCGTGGTTGCGGTCGCGGCCTTTGCCAAGGCGGGTGGGTGGCACTCAGTGATGACGCGAGTCGATCCGACCATGCTGTCGCTGATCCGTCCGATCGGCGATCCAGGCGTTCCCTGGCCGGGTCTGGTGTTCGGCATCCCGGTGCTCGGTTTTTATTACTGGTGCACAAATCAGTTCATCGTACAGCGGTTCTTGTCTGCACGTAGCCTGGAGGACGGCCGGCGTGGTGCGCTGCTTGCGGGACTACTGAAGCTCTCGGGATTGTTCCTGATGGTGCTGCCGGGAACGTGCGCCATCGTGCTGTTTCCGCACCTGAAGCACGCCGATCAGGTCTACCCGACACTCATGTTCCGGCTGCTGCCCGAGGGCGTGCTCGGCTTCGTGGCGGCCGGCTTCGTGGCGGCCACCCTGGCCTCGGTGTCCTCCGCGCTGAATTGTGCCTCTGCGCTCATCACCATGGACGTGGTGCAGCCCCTGGTGAGTCGGATCGCCCCGCAGCGGCTGGTGCGGGTCGGACGCTTGAGCACCGCGGGGCTGCTGCTCATTGCCGTGTGGTGGACGCCGCAGATCGAGCGGTTCGGCGCGTTGTGGCAGTATTTGCAGGCCATGCTGGCCTACGCCGTACCCCCGGTGGTTGCGCTGTTCCTGGGTGGGCTGTTCTGGCGCGGCGCAAACGCGGCGGGCGCGATTGCGACCGTCGTGTTTGGCACCCTGTGCGGGATCGCGCTATTTCTTCTAACTGTCGTGTTGCGGTGGGTACCGCTGCATTTTCTCTATGCAGCCCCGCTGCTGCTGTCGATCGATCTTGCCATTCTGATCGGCGTGAGTCTCTCGCGTCCCGCAGCGCTGTCAACGGAGGCGGCCGCGCTGGTGTGGCGTGGCGCGCAGTTTCGTGCAGAAAGCATGCGCCTGAGGAGCGTTAGGCTGATGGTCAATTACCGCGTGCAGGCGGCGGCGCTGCTGGCGCTGACCGCATGCATCGTCGCCGCGTTCCGTTAGATCAGCGGGTTGAGGCTCAGGCCAGTGCGCCGAGAGGCACAGTGCAACCGTGAGCTGCGCCGAGCGGAACGCCAGGTTCCGGCCCCGGCCGTCGACCTCGATTGGGGCCGGCGTGGCGCGCGACGGCCGTGCTGAAGCGGTCCGACACGGAGCAGATGATTGACCGGTGCCCGATCCTGTAACAAAGGGATTGGGCCGTCCTCGCAGTCGGGTCACTGCCCGGGTCACGTCCACGCCCGGGTTTCGGTGGTCAGAGCGTGCGCCGGACGTGTGCCTTGAGCGCCGCAGCGCTCAGCCAGGGGTGGGAAAATGTCCGGTCGGATCGCCGTGCGCCACAGTTCACAGAATCTGTCGTCCCGGTGTGCAAGTATTCGCCCGTACGGGCGGTTTGGTGCCCGATCTCCTGCCATGCTCCGCACGAAGCGGCGGGATCGCGGAGTGACGTGATGGCCGCAGAGAACTCAGGCGACGGTAAGCGGCCCGGTGTAATCCGGGTCCTCATCGTCGAGGATATGGAGTTCGAAGCAGAGCTCGATTCACATCATCTCCTGACCGAGGGCATTGCGCACGTTGTGCGCCGTGTCGAGACTGAACAGGCGATGCGCGCGGCGCTCGACGAGTTCAAGCCGACGATCATTCTTTCTGACTTTACGCTGCCGCAGTTTGATGGACTGCGTGCGCTCCAGGTAGCGCAGGAGTGCGTACCTGATGTTCCGTTCCTGTTTGTCTCGGGAACCATCGGCGAGGAGCGGGCCATCGAGGCGCTTCATCGGGGTGCCGTCGATTATGTTCTGAAGGGCAATCTGGCCCGACTCGGTCCGGCGGTCCGGCGCGCGCTGCAGGAGGCCCGGGCACGCGCCGTGCAGCGACAACAGGAGCAGCAGATCAAGCGCCTGACCGGCGTGCTGCGCATGCTGAGCGGAATCAACGGCGCGGTGGTGCGGATCCGCGATCGGGCCGAGCTGCTGCGCGAGGCGTGCCGCCTCGCGGTAAGCGTCGGTGGGTACCCGATGGCGTTCGTTGCGTTACACCAGCATCAGGAGAGACGGCTCGAGATGCTCGTCTGTGAGGGCGAGGAGCTCGCGACTGCGAACTCGATCTGCCGGCTCATCGAGGAGCAAATGGAACGGCAGACGCGCGCCGGGAGGCGCGGTCGCGATCGTTCGGCTCCGTGCGAGTGCCAGGATCCTGAGAGCGGCTCGCCGCTCGCCGTGGGACTTCCGCTGCTCGTTGACAATACGGTGATTGGCGTATTGGGGTTGAGTCACCGCGAACTCGGCGCAATCGGCGAGGAAGAACGTCGCATGCTGCGCGAGGTGGCGGCGAATCTCTCTTTCGCGCTGCAGTACCTGCAGCAGGACTCGCGGGTCCGGCTGCTCTCCTATTTCGACGTGCTGACCGGCCTTGCCAAGCGTCCGTTGTTCTGTCAGCGCCTGAAGCGTGCACTGCGCGATGCCGGCAGCATGCGAGCGCGCTATGCGGTCGCCGTGTTTGACGTGCAGAATCTCAGTGCAATCAATGATGCGTTCGGTCGCCATTGCGGCGATCTGCTGCTGCAGCTCATTGCCGAACGGCTCAAGCGCCGCTTCCCGGACACGGAGATGCTGGCGCATTTCTCCGGCGGCACCTTCGCTCTGATGACGCCCGTTTCGCAGAGTACGGCGAGCTGTATGCAGAACCTGAACCAGGATCTCGATCGGCTTCTGGAGGAGCCGTTCTTGCTGGCGGGCAGTGACGTTCCCGTGGCGGTGCGCAGTGGTGTTGCCATGAGTCCGGATGACGGGGACGATCCCGACGTGCTGGTGCAGCGGGCCGAGGCATCGCTGCACAACGCGAAGGTCAGCGGTCAGCGCCGCGGCCACTACAGTCCCGCGCAGCATTCCGAAGCGCTTGCGCGGGTGGCTCTGGAGCGGCGATTGCGCCAGGCGCTGGAGCGCCGGGAATTCGAGCTGCATTATCAGCCTAAAGTCGATGTGAAGACCCGACACATCGAGGGCGCCGAGGCGCTGATCCGCTGGAGGGATCCCGAGCGCGGTCTGGTGTCGCCGGCGGAATTTCTGCCCGTCCTCGAGGAAAGCGGTCTGATCGTCGAGGTCGGTGAGTGGGTGATTGAGCGGGCCGCTCTGGAGTGCCGCCATTGGCAGAGCCAGGGCTTGCGAGCGATCCGGGTTGCGGTGAACATCTCGCCGATTCAGCTGTGCGCTGCGGACTTCGTTGAGCGCTTCCTCAAGCACACGCGCACCTGGTCGACGAATGACTGCGGACTCGACGTCGAGATCACCGAGGGCGTGGTGAGCGGCGATGCATCCGGGCAGATCGGCAAGCTCAAGGCGCTTCGCGCGGTGGGCGTCAAGATTGCCATTGACGATTTCGGCACGGGCTATTCGTCGCTGAGTCGCCTGGCGCAACTGCCGATCGATACTCTTAAGATTGACCGTAGCTTCATTGCAGACATGAGCACCGGGGCGCGTGCACGGCGGCTTGTATCGACGATCATCGCGATTGCCCGTACGTTCAACATGGTTGTGGTCGCCGAGGGTGTTGAAGATCAGGAGCAGCTCGATGCACTCTGGCACCTGGGGTGCGACCAGTCCCAGGGCTATCTGCACAGCAAGCCGCTGGGTGCCGAGCAGTTCGCGGCGTTGCTCGAGGTCTGTGGTGAGCGCGGCCTGACGCCGAACGCCGCCGCCGAGATGCCGGCGGCGATCAAATCCCGGTCTCGCGCCGGCTAGGCGCGCCGGGACGCTCAGCTCTGGAGGATGTCGAGGGCCCAGAATGCGACGGTGAGGCCGTCGGTGATGTTGTACGCGACGATGCTTGGGGGCTTCTCCAGCCAGCACGCGTAAAGGACGCCGAGGACAAACTCGTAGCCCTGCTGGAACAGCGCATCGAGTCGGCTTTTGGTCCAGAAGCTGGGAACATGCGTGGATGCGAGGAGCAGCGCGGCGATCATGCCGCCGCAATTCATGCAGAACGGTCCGATGTGCAGTTTGCCCGGCATGGCCGCTGCGCGATAGGGCACGAGCAGCACGCGAAACCAGATCTCTACGGTTGGTCCCACGTGGAGCGACTCGAAAACTGCCGGGCCCCAGGGGTTCTGATGCGTGTAGACGATGTCCCCGGTGGTCTGCTGGATATGCGGTGGCACATCCAGCCAGGAGTTACCGGCGTTTACCACTGGCGCCGGCGCAAGTCCCCATAAGAGGGCTGGGAGGAGATGCCGCTTGCCGCGCGGCCAATGCAGGCCGTAGTCGGCTGGTGCGTACCAATTGGTCAAAGCGGCGATGCCGGTGGCGCGCGATTCGCTCCCCTGGGCTGCAGTGCTCGCGACCGTTTGTGTCGTGGGCAAACCCTGAGTATTCCATCGGTCAATACTGCGCGCGCACGCCCGAGTTCCACATCACGGGTTTGGCACTGTGGATTGCGTGCTTCGAGGAATGAAACGCAGGGCAACGCACGCAGGAACGGGTTGCTCGGTTGACCGGCCGGCGTCGCGGCACGCGGACCCGTCGGGTGGCGCTGTGTGCGGTCTGACGGGTGGGGGTCTCGGACCGCCGCGCCGGCGGTGGGAATCATGAGCGAATCCGCTGGCGTCGTGATGAAATCGCGGCGCCCTTCCGATGGTTCTCTCATGCTATGACCAAACGGAATGATCAGTCTGACGGCATCCCTGGCGTGTACGTCGGCGCGCCCGTGCACGAACCGCGTGACGGACTGACCTGGATTCACGGCACGGCGCTCTACATTGGCGCGGTCCTCGGCACCGGGGTGATTGCATTACCGTCTCTCGCGGCCCGAGCCGCGGGCCCGGCGTCGCTGCTGGCCTGGCTGGCCCTGATTATCCTCTCGGTACCGCTGGCTGTGACGTTTTCGGCGCTCGGTGCGCAGTACCCCGACGCCGGAGGGGTCTCGACGTGCGTCAAGCTCGCGTACGGTCGATATCCAGCTGCCGTGGTGGGCTGGTGCTTTCTGTTCGCGGTGCCGGCGGGGGCCCCGGCCGCCGCGATGTTCGCCGGCGCTTACGTGCAGGCGGCGCTCGGCGGCGGGGCCTCGACCGTCATGCTTACGGCGGTCGCGATGGTCATGAGCGTGACGTTGATCAATGTGTTTGGGGTGACGTTCTCCGGACGGGTCCAGGTGCTCGTGGCGGCGTTGCTGGTGACCTTCCTGGCGACTGCCGTGTGCGCGTCCGTGACGCATTTCCGCGTGCAGAATCTCCATCCGTTCAACCCGCACGGTTGGCTCGCCGTCGCATCGGCCGCGGGTTTGCTCGTATGGAGCTTCGCCGGCTGGGAGGCGATTACACATCTGGCCGCGGAATTTCGCCGGCCGGCCCGTGACATGCCCCGGGCAGCCATCGCGGCGGTCATCGTCGTCGGGGTGCTCTATTTTGCGGTCGCGGCTGCGACGGTGCTCGTGCTCGGCCCCCGTGCAGCCTCAACAGAGGCGCCGCTCGCGGATCTGCTGGCGGCAGGATTCGGCGGGGAGGTCAAGCTGCTGGCTGCGGGGGCGGCGCTGCTACTGACTGCGGGAACGATGAATGCTTACTTTGCCGGTGCGGCGAAGCTCGGAGCGGCCTTGGGCCGGGATGGAGCGCTACCGGCGTGGTTCGCGCACGGGAGCGAGGCCGGAGGCGTTCCCCGGCGCAGTCTTCTGGCTCTCGCCGGTCTTGCGCTGACGATGCTTGCGGTGACGGTCGCGACGCACCTGCGTGTCGAGGCGTTGGTGCTCATGACCACCGGTGCCTTCGTGATCGTGTACATCCTCGGAACGGCCGCCGCGCTGCGCTTGCTCGAGGCGCGCTCCTGGGGGCGACGGGCCGCCGCTTTTGCACTGATTTTCGACGTTGTGCTGCTCGTAACGACGGGTCGCTATCTGATCTGGTCGCTCGTCATCGCCCTGGGCGCGGTCATCTACGTGAACCGTGCGCGTCGTACGCCGGTCTGATCAGGCGATCGGAGTGCTCTGCCCTCGTGAACCGTTGCGCTGCAGCGGGGCCGCAGGCAGCGTCGACCGCAGCTGAATCCCGTCGTGCTCGCCGATGAGAGTGGCGAGCCAATCGACGAACACGCGCACGCGCCGGGACAACTGGCGGCTGCGGGGGTAGACGACGTGCAGCGGCAAGGGCTCCGGGAACCACTCGGCGAGCACCAGGTCGAGCGCTCCGCGCTCCATCGCCTCCTTGACCACGAATGCCGGCAGTTGCGCAATGCCGAGCCCGGCCTCGGCGGCGGTCACATAGCTGTTCTCATCTTCCAGCGCGAGATGCCCGGGGAAAACGGCATGGATGCGTTCGCGTTCGTTCGAGAAGACCCATTCGACCGCCTCGCCCGTGCTCGGTGAGAAATGGTTGAGACAGCGATGCTGCGCCAGCTCGCTCGGATGGGTCGGGCTGCCGTTTCGGCGCAGATATTCCGGTGAGGCGCAGGTGACGAAGTAAAGGAATCCGACCCGGCGGGCGATGAGGCCTGTGTCGCGGACGTCACCGATCCACAGCGCGCAATCGATCGCCTCGGAGACCAGGTCAAAATGCCGTTCATTGCAGGCGAGGGCGAGCTCGATGCCGGGGTAGTGCGCGAAGAACGCGGGCAACGCCGGCACGATCACCGAGCGTGCGATCAGCGTTGGCGCATCGACGCGGACGCGGCCGAGCGGATTCGTTGATCGTTGCGACAGGGATGCTTCGGCATCCTCGAGCTCCGCCAGAATTGCGACCGCGCGCTGGTAATAGGCGGCGCCCTCAGGTGTCACGCCGACGCGGCGGGTCGTGCGGTTCAGAAGGGTCACGCCGAGGGCCTTCTCCAGCCGCTTCAGCAGCGTCGTTGCGGTTGCGTTCGGGATTCCGAGGCTTTCCGCTGCGCGCCTCATCGTGCCCGTCTCCACGATCCGCGCGAAGAGCCTCATGGCCTGGAGCTTGTCCATTTATTATTCCGGTTTATGAATTATCGATTTAAGACATGACGTTTATTTCAAGAACAACGAATAATATGCTGGCGGTCGATTCCGTGCACCTCGGAGCCATTCATGAACGATTTCCTGAAGACCGTGACCGACCAGAGCTTTGGCGAGCAGGTCCTTCGCGAAACGCGCCCCGTGCTCGTGGACTACTGGGCGAGTTGGTGCGGCCCGTGCCGCATCATCGCCCCGATGGTGGAGGCCTTCGCCGAGCAGTACGCGGATCGCCTGACCGTGGCCCAGCTGAACATCGAGGAGAATCCGCTCACGCCGACCCGCTATGCCGTACGCGGCGTCCCCACGCTGATGATCTTCAAGAACGGGCAGCCCGTCGCCATGCGTGTCGGCAGTCTCAGCAGACAGGAGTTGGACGCCTTTGTGTCGGCGCATGCCTGAGTAGACGGAACAGCAGGCGGCCGGTGTGGCCGCTGCGCTTCCCCGCAGGTCGGGCCTGTGAGCCCGATGTCAGCGCATCCGGGTGAGCCAGCGGCTCCGCCCCGTCGAGCACCGAGCGGCGGGTGACAGTCCGATCGCGCTCGGTAATAATGCCTACGGCCATGATTCGACTCGTCGATCACCTCGGACTCATTACGAGCCCGGCTTTCGCGGAAAGCCGGGGTGGTGGTGTGCGCGCGGAGGGTGTCACAGAGACGAGGACTACGGGCCATGGCTCACGAAGAACAAGAGCGGGAAGTTTCACAGGCGCTGTGCCTGCGGGTCGTTGCCGAGCGTGATCCCGGCGCGCTCGCGCGCGTGCTCAACTGCTTTGCGAGTCTCAATGCCATTCCTAGGCGTGTGGTGGCGGAATTCAGCACCGCGGGCGTGCAGCACATCCGGGTCGAGATCGTCGGCCTGACCGAGTGGCATCTGTCTCTGATCTCGGCGAAGCTCGGTCAGGCACCGATGATCGAGAATGTGTATTGGCACCACTTGTAGGGTTAGAGACAGAGCTGATCGTGCGGGTCGTACTCCGGTGCCCGCGGCATCGACCTTGGCGTGGGTCGGCCGCGATGACTGCACGCTCAGTACCGCCACGTGAGGCGCGACGGTCCGCATGACGGCCCCGGGAATCCGGTACCGCCCCGTCGGGAGGTAACCCGCCGAGTGGACAGCGGGCTTGAACGTCATGCGCGAGCATCTCAGCGCGCAGCGAGACGCTCCTCGACAAAGCGCTGAGCGCCCTCGAGGCTGGCGAGTCGTGGGTAATCGGCCTCCGCGATATCGATTGCGAACGCCTCGCTCACGGCGGTCGCGAAGTGCAGCGCGTCCATCGAGTCGAAGTCAAACTGATCGCGTAGGTTCTTCGACGGCTCGATGCTCGCGGGA
Organism: Pseudomonadota bacterium; assembly: GCA_021815925.1. GTDB lineage: Bacteria > Pseudomonadota > Gammaproteobacteria > Steroidobacterales > Steroidobacteraceae > 13-2-20CM-66-19. The sequence continues at coordinate 9,278 of JAKAZL010000003.1, forward strand.
TCGATGTCGGGTGCCACGCCGGTCAACAGCGCGAGTAGTTTCGTTTGGATTTCCTTCGGTTCCATGGCGGTTGCTTCCTCGCTCAGAGAAGTTCCGGATGGGCGAGCAGTTCGGCAATTGCGCGTAGAAAGCGAGCCCCGAGTCGCCCGTCCGTGACCCGGTGGTCTGCCCCGAGGGACAAGGTGAGGACGGGTCGTGCGACGCACTGACTGCCCTGGACCCAGGGCTGTTCGCGGATCGCGCCGGCCCCGACGATCGCCACTTGGGGTGGATTGATAATTGGAAACAGCACGTCCACCCCATCGGCGCCGAGGCTCGTCACGGTGATCGTTGCCGCGGTGAATTCACCCGAGCGCATGTGTCCGGCGCGCACGCGCATGACGAGGGCGCTGAAGTCGCGCATCAACGTCGGCAGGTCCTTCTGGTTCGCATCGAGCAGTGCCGGCGCGACCAGTCCGCCGCTGCGTACCGCGATCGCAGCGCCCGCGTGCACCGCGGAGGCCGACTCGAAGCGCCCGTCCCGGAAATAGCCGTTGAATCCCTCGATGCGCGCAGCGGCGAGCGCCACGGCCTTCGTAATCAGTACGGCCTCGATCAGTCGGTCCTTGACCGCAAGCGGCGCGTTGTGGCCAATCAGCCAGTCGCGCGCGGGGCCGAAGTCGACCGCGTGGCTCAGATAGTAATGCGGAATCTCCCGTTTGGATCGGGCCATGGCCATACCAATCGATGCGCGCATCGCTGCGCGCGCATCGCCCTGTGCGGAGGCCACAGGTGGCGCGAGCTTCTCGACATCCGCGACGTGGATGATGCCGCCGGCTGCGGATCGGGCGAAGGTCTCGAGTGGCAACCCAAGTTCATGCGCGCGACGGCGTGCGGCCGGAGAGATCCGTGCGTGCGCAGTCTTGGCGGAGGACGCAGGCGCCGCTGTGGTCGCCGCCGCCGCCGGGGCGGCAGGCGCTGCCGGAGGCTGTGACGGGACCGAGGGGGGTGGGGCCTGCGGTGCGCCCGAGATCTCGAGCCGGGCCAGTGGGGCGCCGACCGGCACTTTGGTCCCAGGCTGCACCAGGTGCTCGAGCACCTGCGCATCATCGTAGGCTTCGATGTCGATCAGTCCCTTGGTGGTCTCGACCGTGGCGAGTGGCTCACCATGGCGCACCCGCTCGCCGGGATTCTTGAGCCACTCGGTGAGCGTCGCACTCTCCATGTCGGCGCCAAGGGAGGGAAGATGGAATTCGACCTGCATTACGGACTCCCGCTGCTCTCGAGCACCGTGCGCACTGCGGCCACGATCCGGTCCGGGCTTGGCAGCGCAGCGTCCTCGAGGTGCTTGGCATAGGGCACCGGAACCTCCGCCGTGCACACGCGCACCACGGGCGCATCGAGGTCGTAGAAGGCCTGTTCGACGATGCGCGTGGTCACCTCGGCCGACAGGCTGCCGCTGCGCCAGCCCTCATCGACAATGACTGCGCGCCGGGTGCGCCGCACGCTGGCGATGATTGCTTGCTCATCGAGCGGTCGCAGTGTGCGCAGATCCAGCACCTCGGCCTCGATCCCCGTCCTGGCGAGTTCCTCGGCCGCCGCGAGCGACTTGTGCAGACTCCACCCGTAGGCGATCAGCGTGACGTCCCGGCCGGCGCGGCGGATTGCTGCGTTGTGCAGATTGACTGCCTCCAGACCTGCCGTGAGATGGCCTTCCATGTTGTAGAGATACTGGTGCTCGAAGAGCAGCACCGGATCCGGACAGGCGAGGGCGGCCGCAAGCATGAAGCGTGCGTCGTCGATCGTGGCCGGTGTGAGGATTCGTAGGCCCGGAATGTGTGCATACCAGCCCTCGAGACTGTGCGAGTGCTGGGCTGCAAGCTGACGTCCGGCGCCGGTTGCGAGACGGATGACGAGTGGCACGTTGAACTGACCACCGGACATGTGGCTCAGGGTCGCGGCGTTGTTCATGATCTGATCGAGCGCGAGCAGGCTGAAGTTGACGGTCATTACCTCGACGATAGGCTTCAGGCCGCCGAGCGCCGCACCGATTCCGGCGCCCACGAAGGCTGATTCGGACAGCGGCGTATCACGGATCCGGTCTGCGCCGAACTCTTCGAGCAACCCCTTGCTGACGGCATAACTGCCGCCGTAGCGACCCACGTCCTCGCCCATGAGAAAGACTCGTGGATCGGCTATCAGTGCGCTGCGCAGCGCTTCACGCACTGCATCGCGGTAGCTCATGGCAGAGCGCGAATCAGGCAACGGGTCCGGCATATACGAACCGCTCCAGGTCGGCGACTGACTCCCAGGGGGACGCCTCTGCAAACTGTACCGCGGCGTCGACTTCTGCATTTGCGTCCCGTTCGCAGCGCTCGTAATCATCCTCACTCATGAGGCCGAGGGCTTTGAGGCGCTTGGTCAGGGTGATGATCGGTCCTTTCTTTTCCCATTGCGCCACTTCCGCCTTGTCGCGATACAGCTGCGGATCGAACATGGAATGCGCCCGGAAGCGGTAGGTACGCAACTCGAGCAGCATCGGACCGCATCCGGTGCGGACCTCATCCACAGCGCGACTCACCATCGTCTCGACGGCAAGCACGTCCATGCCATCGACAGGTTGTGCCGCCATGCGGTAGGCACGAGCCTTGGTCGTGATGTCCGTCTCGGCCTGCGCCTGATCGAGGGCCGTCCCCATGGCGTAGAGGTTATTCTCGCAGAGGAACAGTACGGGTAGCCTCCAGAGCGAGGCGAGGTTGAGTGATTCGTGGAACTCTCCCTCGGCCACCGCGCCATCTCCAAAGAAGCACGTCGTAATGTCGTTCTGGCGCAGCAGTTTCTGTGCTAGCGCGAGGCCTACCGCAATCGGCAGTCCACCCGCGACGATGGCGTTACCTCCGTAGAACCGTCTCGATGCATCGAACAGGTGCATCGAACCGCCGCGGCCGCGGCTGCACCCGGTCTGCTTGCCGAACAGCTCCGCCATGACCGCGGGCATGGGAATGCCGCGCACGATGGCGTGGCCGTGCTCGCGGTACGTCGAAACCACCGCGTCAGTCGGACGCAGTGAGCGCATGGCCCCTACGGCGACGGCTTCCTCGCCGTTGTACAGGTGCAGGAATCCGCGGATCTTGGTCTCGCCGTACAGCCGGTAGCAGCGATCCTCGAAGCAGCGTATGCGCAGCATCTCGCGCAGCAACTCCAAGCCGTGCTCGCGGCTGACGGGAAGCTCTACGGTTTCGGTCATTCCCGGCCCTCGAGGGTGGACAGATCTCCTTCCGGAAGGCCGAGTTCGCGCGCTCGCAGCAATCGACGCATGATCTTGCCACTGCGCGTGCGGGGCAAACTGTCGCTGAAGACGATCTCGCGTGGCGCCACGACCGCGCCGAGGAGCCGCCGGGCGTGGCCCATGATCTGGCGGCGCAGAGCGTCATTCCCCTCGAAGCCGCTTCGCAGCTCGACGAAGGCCTTTACGGCCTGGCCGGCAATCGGATCGGGAACGCCGATCACGGCGACCTGCGCCACGGCCGGATGCGTCATGAGGGTACTTTCGACCTCGAAGGGACTGATGAGGTGGCCGGCCGACTTGATGACGTCGTCGGCGCGGCCAACGAACCAGAAGTAGCCCTCGTTGTCGCGCCGGGCCAAATCGCCGGCGAGGTACCACCCGTCGAGGAAGCTTTGCCGGTAGCGCTCTGGGTCTTCAAGGTAGCTGCTGAACATCGATGGCCAGCCGGGGCGCAAGGCGATTTCCCCCACCTGCTCGGGTGATTCGACGACCTCGAGCGTACCCTGTGCCGTGCGTCGGACGACCTGCGCCTCGACGCCGGGGACCGCGCGTCCCATCGAGCCCGGCAGCACGTCGCAGGCCGCAAAATTCGCGATCATGATGGCCCCGGTCTCGGTCTGCCACCAGGTGTCGTGAAACGGCATGCCAAAGGCTTCCACGCCCCAGAGAACCGCTTCCCCGTTGAGCGGCTCCCCGACGCTCGCCATGTGCCTCAGCTGCGGGTAATGGCGCTCACGGGTGAGCGCCGTCCCGGCCTTCATGAGCATGCGGATCGCTGTCGGGGCGGTATACCAGACGTTCACGCGCTCTTCCTCGAGAATCTGGTACCAGCGCTGCGGATCAAACTCCTCGCGATCGACGATCAGCTGTACGCCGCAGGTGAGTGGGCCGATCAATCCGTAAGCGATCCCTGTCACCCAACCCGGATCGGCCGTGCACCAGTAGACCTCGCCGGGGTGCAGGTCGAGAACCAGCTGGCTGGTGGCGTGCTGGGCAATGACCGCGGCATGCGTGAGCGTTACGCCCTTCGGCTTGCCGGTCGTCCCGCTCGTAAAGTGCAGCAGAGCGACGTCGGTATCTCGCGTGAGGGTGGTCTGGTACGCATCCGACGCACCGTCCATCAGGCACGCAAAATCACTCGTGCCTTCCGGCAGCTTGCGCTCTGTGCCTTCTGACACGATGAGGACACTGCGCAATTCAGGCAGGTCCGACCGAATTGGCGCGACCTTGCGGCGATACAGATTCTCAGTGGTCACGAGCAGCTGAACGTGACCGAGTTGCAGGCGTGTCTTCAGCGGATCAGGACCGAACGCCGAGAACAGCGAGCAGAAGACATTGCCCGCCTTGACCGCTCCGAGCGCCGCGCTGAAGAGTTCCGGAACGCGGCCGAGGAGGGTGGCGATGGTCGCTCCGCGGGCAATACCCAGCGATCGCAATACATTGGCAAATTGATTCGAGTGACGCTGCAGGTCACCGTACGTCACGTCAACGCGCCGCCACTCGCGGTCGAGAAAGCGCGCTGCAATCTGATCGGCTCGCCCCCGCTCGACCTGGCGGTCGACCGCCTCGTGCGCAAGATTGAGGTGCGGATCGGACGAGCCAGTGAGTGCGCGACGGGATTCCGACCAATCGAACCGCTGTCGAGCGGACTCGTAGTCGCTCAGGTAGTGCTCAAGACTTCCCGGCGTTTTGTGTAGGGTTCGCTCTGCCATCGCCGCGTTCCGTGGAAAGTGATTGTGCGGCGAGGCGGTGCGAAGTCGATCCGCGATAGTACCTACCTCCCTACGGCGGGAGCGGCCGAAGCGTCTCGAGAGGCGGAGTCTTGATCGCTTCCGCCGAGTTCGGGCGGGGCAACATCCCGCCGCGCCAAGCCGGTCGTTCCGAACAGACTGCCGCAGTGTCCGGCAACGGGAGCGCCTGAGCGCCGCTGGCACAATGTGACGGACCGCCGGAGGACTGCTGTCCGGCCGGGTGGGGGAGAGTGAAACAAGTCGACCGCGTGCCTCCGTGACGAGCTACCGCTGACCGGAGGCATGCGGTCGTCTGAGGTTGGGACACGCTCTGGCGCACGACATTCGCGGATGCCGGTCAGGAGCGTCTGCTGCATGTGACCGGGGCGTCCCTTGAGAAACTGAAGGCTCGGCAGGATGGTGAGACGAAGTCGACCACACAGTCTCGCGCGTGTGCGCACGAGGCCGGTTCGGCAGCGGTCAAACCGATAAATGTGTCGGAGGCGCTTCGGAGCGCCATCCGGTCGTATCCGCGCCGCGGCGCGCGGCGCAGCGATGCCAGCACGCCGGCGTTGGCACGAAGACGGCGGGTGACGCTACTGCGCTGGTTGTATTCCTGAAGCCGACTGTGCTAGTTTCCCGCTGAATAGAAGAAATGATCCCCAACGGGTCGCCTGACACCACCTCCGACCGGCAAGCGGGTCCGCGGTGCAGTCGACTGCTCACGGAAGGACCGAGTGGGAGATTGCAGAAACATACACGTCAGCAAGCTGTGCGATGTCTCCAGGGCGGGCGCGACTCGGAGTCGGCCGCCTTCCGCAAAATCACACGCGTGCGCGCATCGTCCCGGTCGTGCTTGTCTGACACGATTGCCGAAACCTGAATCCGTTGTGCTTCTGGCTAAGCACTGAGAGAGGGCTCATGCTCACCATCCGCAATCTATCCAAGACCTATCCCAATGGGGTTCGCGCGCTGAGCGACGTGTCGCTGGACATCCCCAACGGAATGTTCGGTCTGCTGGGGCCGAATGGCGCGGGTAAGTCGACACTGATGCGCACGATTGCGACACTGCAGGATCCGGATGCCGGCACGATCAAACTAGGCGATCTGGATGTGCTTGCCGATAAGTCCGCGACGCGGCGGCTTCTGGGCTACCTGCCTCAGGAGTTCGGGGTGTACCCGAAGGTGAGCGCTGAGGCGATGCTGGAGCATTTCGCAATCCTCAAGGGCGTCACCAATCGGGGGGAGCGTCGTGAGCTCGTTGCGGCGCTGCTAAATCAGGTAAATCTCTACGAAGTCCGAAAACGAAGGCTTGGAACGTTCTCCGGCGGAATGCGACAGCGTTTCGGTGTTGCCCAGGCGCTGATTGGAGCGCCACGGTTGGTGATTGTGGATGAGCCGACGGCCGGTCTGGATCCCGAGGAACGACAGCGCTTTTTGAATCTGCTGGCGGAAATCGGCGAGCGAGTGGTCGTGATTCTGTCCACGCACATCGTTGATGACGTCAGCGAACTGTGTCCGCGCATGGCGATCATCGCCGAAGGCCGGGTCCGCTTGGCCGGCGAGCCGCGCGAGACCATCCGGGCTCTCGAAGGGCGTGTCTGGCGGCGAACGATCGACAAGGTCGCGCTCAGTGAGTACCGGGCGCGGTACACCGTGCTGTCGACGCGGCTGTCCGGCGGCGCCACACTGATTCATGTGCTTGCCGACGCGCAACCTGAGAGCGGATTCGAGTGCATAGCGCCCGACCTCGAGGACGTCTATTTCGGCCAGTTGCACCAAGCAGCCGCCGCACGGGCTGCCTGACATGTTCCGAGAAATCATCCGCTTCGAACTCAGGCAGCAGCTACGCAGTCCGCTGCTGTGGCTGGTGGCTTTCCTCCTCGCGGCGCTGGCCTGCGCGGCAACTTCCTCGCATTCCGTGACGATCGGAGGCGGGATCGGAAACGTTCACCGCAATGCGCCGACTGTCGTGATCAACATGCTCGGCATGTTCTCGGTCATTGGGTTGTTCCTGATACCGATGTTCGTGGTCGGGGCCGTGCTTCGGGACTTCGGTGCCAATACGGCAGAGATGATGTTCGCGACACCTGTCGGCCGTGGAACGTATCTCGGTGGACGTTTTGCGGCTGGTTGGCTAGCCAGTGTCATGGTGATGTTCATCGTTGCGATCGGCATGTGGCTGGGCTCACTGATGCCCTGGCTGGATCCGATGCGACTCGGTCCGACGCCTTGGGCCGCGTACGCGTGGGGGATCGGTGTCATCGTGCTGCCCAATCTGCTCTTTCTGAGCGCACTGCTGACGCTTGTGGCCGCCTTGACCCGATCGATGCTGGCGACCTATGTCGGTGTCGTTGCATTCTTCGTAATCCGGATCATTGCGAACCTGGCGTTGGGTCACGGTAACATCGCGCATCAGAGTGCCGCGGCGCTCGATGATCCGTTTGGGATCGCGGCGTTGAATCTCGTGACGCGCTATTGGACCGCGATGGACCAGAATCATCGCATCCCTGCGCTGACGGGGTTGCTGGTTGAGAATCGCCTGATATGGCTATCCATCGCCGCATTGATGCTCGGGACCAGCTTGCTGCTGTTCAAGCCCGAACGGGATGGCATTCGCTGGCTTAGGCGCAAGCGGTCTGCTGTCGGTCAGGTGCCGAATAAACAAACGGTGGGGCAACTGCGGCTGCCTCACGTCGCGCTTCAGTCCGGCATCAGCGCCCGCCTCACGCAGTTCGGCGCAATGATGCGGCTCGATGCGCTGAACGTGCTGGGCAGCACTGCGTTTCTCGTAATGCTGCTGTTTGGTCTGCTGAATCTCACCGGATTTCTCATTTTCTCGGGACAGATATTCGGCACCAGCACCTATCCCGTCACGGAGCAGATGGCTGCTGCAATCAACGATACTTACAAATGGCTCCTGTGGATCATTCTCGGCTTCTACGCCGGCGAACTGATCTGGCGGGAGCGCGCCGCCCGGATCAATGAGGTCATGGACGCGCTGCCGACTCCAGAATGGATCCCATTGTTCGCAAAGATCGCCGCGCTTGTCGCAGTAATCGCAGTGTTTTTGCTGGCCGCGTCGCTGTACTGCGCGGGTTTCCAGCTGGTACATGGATTTCACGACATTCAGGTGCTCCTGTATCTGAAATTCCTGGGTTTGGACTTGATTCAATTTGCGTGGTTCGCGGCTTTCGCTGTCGTGTTGCAGAGTCTCGCGAGCAATAAATTCGCCGGTTACGCATTGACTGTCGCTTACATGCTGGCGCTGATTGCGTTGGCTCAGTTGCATTTTGCGGACAACCTGTATCTGCCCGGCATTGCCCCTTCGGCGCCGTATTCGGACATCAATGGCTTCGGTACGTTCTGGGTTGGCACGCTCTGGTTCTATGCATACTGGTATCTGCTTGTGGTGGCGCTGCTGGTGCTGGCTGCATTGTTCCGCGTACGCGGAAATCCAGATAGTTGGCGCGCGCGGTACAAGGTTGCGACACGGCGATTCGGCGTGCCGCAACGGGTGACCATGGTCGTGGCGTTGATCGGCTTTGCTGTAGTCGGATCATTCATTTTTTATAATACACATGAGCTGTATCGGTACCGGACGCACGAGGAGAAGCTACGTCTGGCAGCGGATTACGAGAAGGCATACAAGAAGTATCAGTACCTTCCCGGTCCACGAATCACGGATGTCAAGCTCGACATCGCAATGTACCCGGCGCAGCGCCGTGCAGATGTCCGCGGTCAGTACACTCTGGTGAACAGGCATACGCATCCGCTGGATGAATTGCTGGTCCAGTTGCCGGTTCCGAGCACGCGTGAATTCAAGGTGGGTCTGAGGTTTCCGGCACATACGGTCGAGATCGCCAATGCAGCGCAGGGCTTTTACCTCTATCGGTTGGCACAACCGCTGGCTCCCGGCTCATCGATGACATTCCAGTTCCACGAACGAGTTGCCTATCCCGGGTTTGCCAATGAGCCTGCGGGCAGGCAGATCGTTCGAAATGGCACATTCTTCACCAATGAGTCGTTTCCGCAATTCTGCTACGACGTTGATCGTCAGCTCACCGATACCAATCAGAGGCGAAGGTTCGGACTCCCGATGGCTCAGCGGATGCCCAAGCGATCGGACGCGCGGGCGCATGCGAACACATACATCAGCTGTGACTCGGACTGGGTCAATTTCTCGGCGACGGTTTCTACTAGTGCCGATCAGATTGCACTTGCGCCAGGGCGTCTGATCAAGGAGTGGACAGCCGGAGACCGTCGCTATTTTCACTATGTGCTCGGTGCGCCTACGTTGAACTTCTTCTCGTTCCAGTCGGCGCGATACAAGGTTGCGCGCTCGCGATGGAAGAACGTCGCGCTGGAAGTCTACTACGTCGGTCGTCACGCATATAACGTCAAGCGGGCGCTGGCGGCAATGAAAGACGCGTTGGCGTTCTGCAGCAAGCATTTCGGACCGTATCAGTTCCGGCAGCTGCGCATCGTCGAGTTTCCGGGATATGCGACCTATGCGCAGACGTTCCCGGGTACTATCCCGTATTCCCACCGTTTCATGCTTCAGGATCTACGCAAGCCCTCCGACCTCGATTACGTCACATACGTGACGGCGCATGAGACGTCACACGAGTGGTGGGCGCACCAGGCGATCGGGGCAGATGTGCGCGGCGCCACGATGTTGAGCGAGTCCCTGGCGCAGTATTCGGCGATGATGGTGATGAAGAGGCTGTACGGACCGCTTGCGATGCGCAAGTTCCTGAAGTACGAGGTTGATCAGTACCTCGCCGGTCGTGCTGCCGAGCGAGTCCAGGAGGAGCCGCTGGTTCGGGTGGATGAGCAGCAAGGCTACATAGACTACGACAAGGCCGCGGTAATTCTCTACGCCCTGCAGGACTACTTGGGCGAGGACAAGGTGGATGCGGCCCTGCGTACCTGGCTGGACCAGGTCCGATTCCAGCAGCCGCCATACACGGATTCGCACGATCTCATGAGTGATCTGCGCGCCGCGGCCGGACCGACCGATCAGAATCTGATCAAGGACTTCTTCGATCGGATCACCCTCTTCCAAGATCGCATGAGGTCGGCCTCTGCGACGAGGCTGCCGAACGGATCGTACCGTGTAACGATGCATGTGCATGCCGCCGAGTATTCTGCCAATGGCAAGGGCAAGGAAACCCGCATGAAGCTCGATATCCCGATCGAGATCGGTGTGTTTGCGCGAGCGAAGGACGGACAGGAGCAGGACGAGACCCCCTTGTACCTGGCTAAATATCCCGTCGCAAACGGTGACAGCACAATCCAGGTCACGGTGGCCGGTAAGCCGTATCAGGCCGGCATTGACCCGTTCAACGAGCTGATCGATCGGGTGAGCACCGGCAAGCGTGTGCGGGTAGTGGTCCGGTAGGCAAGGCGAGCTGCGCGGAGGCCGCCACCGAGAGCCGGACGCCGTTACCGGACTCGAGTGTGCTGAGCTCATTGGCACGGTCAATGGTGTGTTCACGCGGAATGCGTCCTCAGGCGCGACGCTGTGCTGTGCCGGGGGCAGTTGTGAAATGTGTGCTCGAGCATTCGGCGCCTGTCGGGTTACGCGGACAATCGGCACGTCCTGTTGCGTCTTCGCCTGGCTGCTTGGTGTGGTGACAGATTGCGTTGGCTGCGCTGTGACCTGAGCACGCGAGCATGGTGGACGCTCGCGGACTGATCGGTGCAATCCGACGCTGTGGAGAATAGTATCGGGAGAGTCGCGTCTGTCGTCTGTCGGCGTCGCGTGGGGCTTGCTAAGGCGGCTTGCGTTAACCATTGAGTCGCCTCGATCTGTTCAGATCCGGAGCGCTGATTCGGCAAGGGGGAGAGCGCTCGTGCCGCAGCGGATTCTGACGCATGGATCAGGAACCTGGGATCGCGATCTTCCAGCTTTCCGAGGGAGCAAGCGTGGCTCCCCCCTGGCGATGTGCGCCCGGGTATTCATGAGCGTTCGGTGCGAGCTATACGTATGGCGGTATGCCGGAGCACCGTTCACAGTCGAGGCCTATGGGGCACTGCAGAGGATCCCGGCGCGCGCAGTGCAAGTCTTGCGTCGGTAGGTGCGATGAGTGAGTGCCGAGCGCATATCGGATCAGAGGGGTGCTCCCCTAAGTGACACCCCCACGCCGCGGATGAGGCGGTACCGTGTCCTCCTGACCGCGGTCGCGCTTGTGCTTGTGTCCGGTGTGGCGGCGGCCTGGTGGTTTATGCGACCCGTGGCGCCGCCGAGGTATGTGACGGCCACTTTGAGTCGCGGCACCGTGTCGCGCACCGTGACGGCAACTGGCACGGTGAATCCGGTGATGACCATCATCGTCGGGTCATATGTCTCGGGCGTCATCAGGGATGTGTATTGTGACTACAATACCCGGGTCAGGAAGGGACAGCTGTGCGCAAAGATTGACGCTCGGCCATACGAGACCGCCCTGGAACAGGCCGAGGGTGCGCTCACTCGTGACAGTGCACAGCTCGCCGGCGCCCGAGCGGATCTCGCCCGATATTCGGCACTGGTCACGAAGCACCTTGTTGCCCAAATCACGTTTAACGATCAGGAGGCGCTGGTGCACCAGCTCGAGGGCTCGGTGCAACTCGACCGCGCGCTGGTATCGACCGCCAAGGTGAATCTCGGCTACACGAGCATTGTCTCTCCGGTCGATGGCACGGTGGTTGCTCGGAACATCACGGTCGGACAGACCGTTGCTGCGAGTTTTCAGACGCCGACGCTCTTTTTGATTGCAACAGACCTGACACGGATGCAGGTCGACACGAATGTCAGTGAAAGCGACATCGGTACCATCAAGGATGGTGACCCAGGCGACTTCACGGTCGAGGCGTTCCCAGGTCGAGTTTTTCGGGGAAGCATCGTGCAGGTGCGCCAGGCGCCTCAGGTGATTCAAAACGTGGTCACCTATGACGCCGTGCTGGGCGTTTCGAATCCAGAGTTCCTTCTGAAGCCCGGGATGACGGCGACGGTGAACATCGTCACGGCGCAACGCAGCGATGTGGTGCGGATTCCAGACCAGGCGCTTCGGTTCTCGCCCGGCGGGCTCGCGGAGCCGACGCCTGGTGAAGTCGGGCGGGGCCAGGTGCCGACGCAGGCGCTTGCCGCTACGGTGCCTCCTGGTGGGCGGGCTGCCCGTGTGTGGATATTGCGGAGCACGGTACCAGTGGCAGTTCCGATCCACGTAGGACTGGATGACGGACGCTACAGCGAACTCGTCAGCGGGGATCTGCGGGCGGGTCAGGCCGTGATAGTCGGGCAGCAGGTGACCAGCGCGGCGGCAACCCAGACCCGACCGTTCCGCCTCGGACACCTGTAGCGCGGCAGGCGCGGGCGACGACGCCATGGCTTCCCCCGTCATTGAATTACGGCGCATCACACGACTCTATCGGGTCGGCGGGTCAGAGCTGCATGCACTCGATAGCGTCAGTCTGACGGTCGAGCGAGGGGAGTTTCTCGCGATCATGGGGGCGTCGGGCTCGGGGAAGTCGACGCTGATGAACATCTGCGGGGGGCTCGACCGGCCAACGAGCGGGCAGTACCTGTTCGACGCGGTGGACGTGGCGCAATTGAGCGAGCCGTCGCTTGCCCGGTTGCGCAGCGAGCGGATCGGCTTCGTCTTCCAGAGTTTCAATCTGCTGGCGCGCACGAGTGCGCTGGAAAATGTGGCGCTGCCTTTGTTCTACGTCACCAGCGGCCCACTGGGTCGGCGCGAGCGGCTGGCGAGAGCGCGCGCGGCGCTGGCGGTGCTCGGCCTAAAGGAGCGGGAGCAGAGCACGCCGAGCCAGCTATCTGGCGGTCAGCAGCAGCGGGTTGCCATCGCGCGCGCGCTCATCAATCACCCGCAGGTGCTGCTGGCCGACGAACCGACCGGAAACCTCGATACGCGTACGTCGCATGAAATCATGCAGACCCTGCAGCAGCTCAATCGCGAACAGGGTGTCACGGTGATTGTCGTGACGCATGAGCGGGACATCGCCGATTACGCCGGGCGTGTCATAACGATGCGTGATGGCGGGATCGTCTCGGACGAGCTCAATAGCGCTCCCGTAGAGAGCCCCCAGACGCAGCGGGACACGCAAAGTCCCACGCAGGGCGCGTTGGAAAGTGTCCGGCACACCGCCGGGGCGCATGCGGACCGAGCGGCGCCGCTGCCCAAAGGGACCGCGGCGGCATCGCTGAGCTTTGCGCGGATGATTCTCTCGAGCGCTGCTCAGGCGGTCGGGCGAAATGCACTCCGGTCCATGCTTACGATGCTGGGGGTATTCATCGGTGTCGCCGCGCTCATTGCCATGGTTGCCGTTGGCGAGGGGGCCAATCAGGCGGTGGCCAAGCAAATTCAGAGTTTGGGAACCAATATGCTGGTTGTCGTGCCGGGGGCAACGACAGCTGGTGGCGTGCGTGCCGGCTTCGGTAGTGCATCGACACTGACGACCGGGGACGCCGAGGCGGTGCGCCGGGACGATTCGGCCGTAGCCGATGTCGGATACATGATCCGGCAGCTCGCCCAGGTGCAGTACGCCAACCAGAACTGGACGACGAACATCCAGGGCGTCACGCCCGGCTATCTGCGCATTACCAATTGGCACATCGCCGCGGGTCGGGCGCTCGAGGATTCCGACGAGACTGACGGCGCCCTCGTGGCCGTCATCGGGGAGACCGTTTACCGCCAGCTGTTTGCGCCTTATGAGAATCCGATCGGAGCTCGGATCCAGGTGAAGGGCCAAAACATGGTCGTCATCGGGTTACTGGCCGCCAAGGGACAGACCGCGTTTGGACAGGATCAGGATGACGTGGTGATGATTCCGTTCAGTACCGCGCAGGACAAAGTGCTGGGTGTAGCCGCAACGAGTGCCGCACAGAGTATCGCGACCACCACGATCGGCAATGCCACGATGAACGTCGCAACGTCGGCGGCAGCGTTTCCGCCGCCGCAAAACCCGTACGGCATTGCGCCGCGCATCACCGGCTACGTCAATTCGATCTACGTACAGGCGGTCAGCCAGGGTCTCGTCGCTGAGGCCCTGCGGCAGGTGACCGATACGTTGATGCGTCGTCATCACATCGCTGCCGGTGATACCGCAGACTTCGCCGTTCGTAACCTGAGCCAGATCGCACAGACCGCACAGGGGTCCTCGCGCATCATGGCGTTGCTGCTCGCCGTCGTGGCCTCCATTTCGCTATTGGTCGGTGGGATCGGAATCATGAACATTCTGCTCGTGTCCGTCACCGAGCGAACGCGCGAGATTGGACTTCGGATGGCGATTGGGGCGCGTCGATTGCACGTCCTGCTGCAATTCCTGGCGGAGGCTATCTTTCTCAGCGTCGCAGGCGGAGCAGCAGGCATCGTTGCGGGCGTCGCGGTGTCGCTGATGATCACGGCGGTTGCCAAGTGGCCGACGTCGCTCTCGACGGGGGCCATCGTCGGCGGCTTTGCCTTTTCCGCAGCAGTCGGGATCTTTTTCGGATTCTATCCAGCGCGCAAGGCCGCCCGGCTGAATCCGATCGAGGCGCTCCGTTACGAATGAGCGCTCGCGTCGGTGCGTGAGGTTCGTGCCGACATCGCATGGGCGTGAGAATGGCGATGTGCCATCGCGGCACAGGACAGGGTCGAAGGCTTGGTGTATGTCGTACCGCTGAGGCAGATGAGCAGGAAGCGCTCAGGCGTGTGTTGGGCGGGGTCCCGCTGATTGGCGTCGGGCGCCACTTCGATTCGAGATTTGGCGCGAATGGCAGAAGCCGCCTTACCTTATCAACAGCGTATGGCGCCCTGGGTTGGACGAGATGCGGGAGTTAACTCATTGATCCTGGACGCCTTTCAGCGGCGTTCCCGGAGGTTGCGCACAACGCTAAGACGAACATCCTGCGCTGCGGTGATACGGCGTGATGCGGGGCCGATACCTGCGCCGTACCTGCACACGATGCAGAGGACGTCCGGCCGCGCCATTGAACGGCCCAGGCGGATGGCATAATCAGCCAATCAGTGCAATCGCTAAGTGGTGGCCATGGCGATGCGGAATGTCGTTCTCACAGATCACCAGGCTGAGCTTGTCGAGCGGCTCGTCAGAGAGGGTCGTTAGCAGAACGCGAGCGAAATGATGCGGGAGGATTTGCGCCTGGTTGAGGACAAGGCGGGTGATGTCCGGGCGCATGTAAGAGCTTTGCGAGAAGCTGCGCGTTTCGGCATTGCCGATATCGAAGATGGGCGCTATTGGACGTTCGGCAGTGCAGCCGATCTCGGTCGGCACCTTGGAAGCGTTCGCGATCGAACGTTGGCGAACAAGCCAGAGCGGTAGGAATTCTCGTGAGCACAGGGGCGGGCGCATGGACCGTGCGGCTTGCCGGCGCTGTCGAGGCGGATTTGAACCCATCCCGCTTTGGACTCGCGAGCAGTTTGGAGACGCTCAGGCGCGCGTCTATTCGGATATTGTTTCCGCCGCGGTGCAAGCATTGATAGGGGGCCTGAGCAGCCCGGGACCAGGGCGCGGCCGGAGATTGGGAGAGGCCTGCTCACGTTGCATGTCGCGCAATCTGATCGAAGGGGGCGGCATTTCGTGCTATTCCGGGCCGCAGCGGGTTCTGCCAATTGGCAGACCGAGGTTCTCCGCATTCTCCGCGATTCGATGGATCTCGCGCGGCAGGTGCCGCAGGATGAATGAGTTCGGTGGCCCGGCAGCATCGAATAGCCGGCTTGTTGATTAAGGCTGCACAATGGTGCCGAAATGCGCGCGGTCGGCTGCTGAGGGATGATTCTCGCCAGTTGTCGCCCCGTCCGGCTGGTTCTGGTGGGATCTGACCAGAACCGGCCATGAGCCGACTTTCGAGCGCTTATTCGGCTTTCGCAAGGCAGTCGTTCGGGAGGGCAACACCTGATAGGCTGATGAGCCGTGGACATTAACGACTATCTCATCTCCCAGACTGGCAAGGACTGGTCGGACCTTCTCTCCGGCTGACGCGAGGCCCTGCCTGACATGAGGCGTGACTTCCGGTCAATCGTTATGCTCGTGGTGATCCCGACGCTCCCAGCCGCGGTGCTCACCTCGGTCATCCTTCATCCACCGGCCACCCGACATGCGCCAGCCGTGCTCACCATGCTCCCAGCGATGCGGCACCCAGCGGTAGCCGGGACGGGGTGCTGACCAATAGCCGCGCTGCCAACGGTATCCGCCCCCCGCCCATTGCCAATACCCGCTGATCCAGATGTCCCCTGGGTCCGGAGCCGGTCCGTAATACTCGACCCGTGGAGCGGGAGGTGCGAGGAAGATGCCGGCCCCGTAGTAGCCATTGCGGTAATACCCCGGGGGCCCGACCACACAGGCGCTGAGCGCCAGCGGCAGCAGCAAGGCGATCGCCGCGTTGCGGATGCGGCACACAGGTATACGCATGCGGAGATCTCCCAAATCCGTTGCAGCCTCTTGAGCTTTCGCATTCGTCACCGACCCCGGGGTCGGTGAGTGAAGCTTCGCTCATCGTAGCTGACCACCGGCTGAACTGGTTCACGACCCTCTCTGCAGCAGCGCCGTCTCGCGATACTTCCGAGATGCGCGTCACAAGATGCTCAGGATCTGCCTGCCGAAGCAGCAATTCCCGGTACCGGCCGGCCCTGACAACCCGCCGAGCGAATGTGCAATGAGCGCTCCGGAGAAACTCAGACGAAGCAGCCGAATGGTTGCAATTGGCCGTTCTCGACCGACTCTTTGCGGCCCGCAACCCATCCAGGAATTAGCGGATCTCGTCCCGGCCGCTCTCAAAATAGCGACGTGCCGAACGTTTGCATCCCGCCGCCCATCATCTCTAGACTGAACCATATGGCGCAGTATTCACAGACCTATCTCGACGCGTCCTTCGCCGCGCTCGCGGATGCGACCCGGCGCGGCGTTCTCGAGCAGCTCGCGCGCGGCAATGCCTCGATCACCGATCTTGCCGACAAGTTCGATATGACCCTCACCGGCATGAAGAAACACGTTGGCGTGCTCGAGCAGGCTGGGCTCGTCACGACCGAAAAGGTCGGCCGCGTACGCAACTGCAAGATCGGTCCCTACCGGCTCGAAGAGGAAATTGAGTGGATCTCGCGATACCGCCGGGTCTGGGACGCCCGCTTCGAAGCGCTAGACCGCGTGATTGAGCAGCTCAAGTCCCGTGACAAACCTGATGTCCGCAAGAAGAAGTCGAGGCCCGCATGAATCGCACGACCATTGAGCGCAAGTCCGATCGCGAAGTCGTCGTCACCCGGACGTTCGATGCGCCCGCGCGCCTGATATTCGAGGCGTGGACGAAAGCCGAGCTGTTCAAACAGTGGTGGGTGCCGCGGTCGATGGGCATGACGCTTCGTTCGTGCGAACTGGATGTGCGCGCCGGCGGCAAATACCGGCTGGTGTTCGGCGACGACCCTGCGAACCCGGTGGCCTTTTTCGGCAAGTACCTCGACGTGGTGCCGAACCAGCGCATCGTCTGGACCAATGAGGAAAGCGGCGCCGACGGTTCCATCACCACCGTCACCTTCGAAGAGAAGAACGGCAAGACAACGCTCGTGATGAGCGAGCTCTACCCGACGAAGGAAGCGCTCGACGCCGCCGGCACCGGCGCGCAGGAAGTCACGCACGAGACGTTCGGGCAGCTCGACGAACTGCTCGCCTCGCTCGCAGCTACTACCGCACGGTCGTGACGATGATTTTAGCCTCTCGCCGGTCAGAAGGGGTCACGTATCAGGTAATCCGATCCGACGACAACCGCAGCCACGGCGCAGTCGCCCGCTGAGATTTTGCGTCGCGCGTTGCGCTGAAATGGTCGCCTGGCTACGGGCTCAGCACCGCCTTAATTCGTATGTTCGGTACGTCCGCTCAGCGGAAGTCTACGGAGCCGACCCAGATGACCGCTCGTGGCCGACAAGCGTCACAGCGGTACTGAAAGGCGAGTCCACCAGCTTCGCCCGAGGTCGTGCCCGTTGGACGTAAAACCGTACAGGCCATACACTTTCCGCATATTGGAGACCGTCATGACGAAACCATTGCGAAAGGGCGCCGAGGCAGCGCGCAATGAGCTGCCGCAGCTGCTGATTGCTGCTCAGCAAGGCCGGCAGACGATCATCACCCGACATGGTCGGCCGGTGGCGATATTGGCGCCGATCTCGGAACACCCCGAAGCCAGCATGCAGCGCTCACTGCTACCGCTTGCCGGCAGCGGTCGCGGCCTTTATGGGCGTGATAGTCGGGCGACGCTGCGCCGCCTGAGAGATGAATGGAACCGGTAAGCCTCAAGGGACTGCCGCAGAACCCGCTCCTCCTGATCGACTCCGCGCCGATCATCTACGTGCTCGAGGATCATCCCGAACTCGCCCCCGTCTTCAGGCCGGTGTTCGAAGCCCACGCCAAGGGCCGCGCGCGCTTCGCGGTCACGACCGTGACGCTTGCAGAGGTCCTCACCGGACCCTTGGCTGAGCGCAACGAGGTGCTGACGGAGCGCTACCGCAGCACGTTCAGGTCCTGGTTCGTCGTGGACCTCGATGCCGAGATCGCCGAAAGCGCCGCGCGGCTGAGAGCCGCATGCAAACTGAAACTCGCGGACGCGGTGAAGGCGGCGAGTGCGCTGATGATTGGCGCGGATGCGCTGATCACTCACGACCGCGACTTTTCCGCGCTGCTGGATCTGCGCGTCCTCGGGGTCTGACCCAGGCTCAGGGCTTCTATGCGGACCGGCATATCGCCAATGGCCCCTCAGTGGGGCGGCGAGCACGTCTCACCGCGGCCGGATCCAGAAGAGGGCTCAGCAAGGAGAGGATTCCCCGGGAAAGAAAGCCGCAAGAACGCGAGGACCGGAAAGTTAGAGGTTCCTCTCGTCCCGTACGCGCTAACACATTGAGTTACTGGTTCCCCGGGTTGGACTCGAAGTCAGAGGTAAATCATTGATCCTGTGTGTCTTTCAGCTGTTTTCCCGAAGGGTTACCCCTAAGCCATATGACGAAAATCGTGCGCTGCGGTGAGACGGGTTGATACGGCGTGATCGTCCTCGCGGCTCTTGACGCAATGAAGCCGTCGTGGCAGTTTTGCGCGTATCAAGGAGCAATTCTGCTATGAGCATACTCACTCTCACCGAACGCCCGCTTGGCGAACAGATAGAGGTACTCGAGCGTGGGCTGCCCAGCAGCGCGCTCGCGGAGATTGCAGCGGCTCTCGGTTTGCCGAAGGCGCGCATCATTAAGGCTCTCAGGCTGGTGCTGCGCACGATGACCGAGCGCGAAAAGAGGCATGAACGCTTCTCGACTGCGGAGTCCGAGCGCCTCTACAGGATCGTGCGTGCCCGGAGTCTCGCTCGCGAGATCTTTTCCTCGGACGCTGCGGTAGCCGAGTGGCTGGGCGCTCCCGATCGGAGCCTCGGAGGTCGGGCTCCGCTCGAGATGCTGGCAACGGATCTCGGCGCGCAGAAGGTGGAAAGCTTGCTGCGGGCGATGATGCACGGCGTACCGGTCTGAGCACTGAGCCGTGAAGGCGTGGAGAATCGTCCTGCGCAAGTTCGGGGGGACGAACCGTACCGCCTTTGGGGGCTTGAGCGGATTCGCCGTGGATGGCCGCTGGCACACCGCGGGGCGACATCTTGACTACGCGGCTCAGAGTCTGTCGCTTGCGATTCTCGAGCGCCTAGTGCACTACAAGCGATTTGATGCACTCGAGCCCCATGTCTTATATGTGATCGACGTTCCGGACGCCGCGATTGAGGGCGCACCCATGCCCCCTCACGGTTGGGACGAAGACGAGCCCGTTCGTACAGCGCAAGCAATCGGTAACAGCTGGTACGATGAGCGCAGAAGCCCGGCGCTCCTGGTGCCGAGTGCCGTGACGCCGGGAGAGTACAACCTGATGATCAATTCTCGCCACCCGGACTGGCAATGGAGGTGGGTGATCTCGGGGCCGGTGAGCTTCGCTTTTGATGCGCGGCTGGCCGAGCTAGTGGAACGTTCACAGAAGCCATCCTCGTCCCGTTAGCAGAGCAGAGAGGCAATCATGGACACCATCGGATCAGGTAATTCGTAACTGCCGCGCTCTGACTCGCGGATGGTGTCGCAACGCTGCTCTTTAGCGCGAGTCCGGTAGTCATTCTTTCGGCCATGAGCTGCCCTTGAGGCCCCAAACCGAACTTTCACATACCGGCCATTGGGTCGGATACGGTTGAGCCGCCGTTTCTGGGCTTGCCGTTGCGAGCTCTGAGCAATGCGCATATAATGCGCATTGCCAATCCAAAAGGGATCAAAGTGAAGCGCAGCCCCGCCAGTAGGGCACGTAAGCGTCCGGTCAACCTCACGTTGAGCGAGGACCTGGTTGAGGAGGTTAAAGGCGTTACCGGCAATCTCTCTGGAGTCGTGGAATCGCTCCTCGCCGATTTCCTGACCAGGGAGCGGGAACGCCGGTCGGGCATCGTCGAGCAGGCGCGCGCCACAGCCACTTTGTGGAACAGCTTTGCGGAACGTAATGGGTCGTTCGCCGACGATCATTCAACACTCTGATGGCGCAATTCGATGTCCATCGCAATGTCGGCAGGCATAGGGACGGCATTCCATTTGTAGTCGTTGCCCAATCTCGGTTATTTGACGACTATCGTCGCCGCGTTGTCATTCCGCTCGTGCGGAAAACCGAGCTTAGCCAGATTCCCAATCCACGCCTCAATCCGAGCTTCAAGGTCAAAGGCATCGCGGTGGTGTTGCATCCGCTCGAGATTGTTTCGGTTGCCAATGAGCACTTAGGAGAGCGTGTCGGTTCACTCGCCGAGGAAGGTGATGCAATCGTAGCGGCCCTGGATGAATTGTGTACCCGCGCCCTCGGGTAGATCAGCGACGGAGCGCTTGCGGCCAAGACCGGAAGCTCATTTGAACGGAATGACTTCTCCAAAGCTGTCGTTCAGTTCAGAGCTCGGCAGTTTCACCACGCACTGTAACGATTCTTCACTGTCGAACGGGTGGCGTTCAGCGCGCCCAGGACTCGCTGGCATAAGCGATGCGCCACTCGTTGTGCTGCCGGCGCCAGACGGTGCTTACAGCAAACGTGTTCTTCTGCGTCTTTCCGTCCGGTCCCGATCGCTGCGATTTCATTTCCTGCGTCGTGACCACCACCCCCGGTGCCAAATCCATGAAGCTGGTGGGACTGATCTGCGTGTACCGCGCATCGGACGCGCCGTTCCGCCACCATCTCAACTGCGCAGCGTGCAGGGCGTTCCAGCCTCGAATGACCTGTCCATTGATCACGAACACCAGTCGTGGTCCGTGCGTGAAGGGTTTGAGGAATTCGTCCGTATTGTGGGCATTTGCCGCAGCTGCCATTGCATCGAGTTTCGCCTGAATTTGCATATGGGGCGATGCGGCCATTGCAATCCTCGTGCTGGCGATGGCAAGCAAACAGGCGGTCCGGACAATGGCTCGTGCATTAGTCATCACGCATCTCCCCACTCCAGGCGATTCTGCGCCGTTGAACAGCGTCCCATACTACGATCACTGGCCAGACAACATGATCTGTGTGCCTCGCACATACGTCATGATATCAGAGAGGCTCGCCACGACCGCTCTGCCGCTGCGTAGTTACGCAGTACCTGCAGCAGCGTCGCATTACGGGCGCTCCGGGTGCTCTACATGCTGCAGGTGCAGGCGATCGGCCGCCAATCTTGTGGCAACGCCAGCAGAATTCTTGCCCCGAAGCGGCCGCTCAATCGGGCCGCTCAGGGTCGATAGCACGCATTGTCAGATTGCCGGCGAGAGCGAGAATGAGGAATTCTGCCGGGCATGCAGAATTGGCGATGTTGTATCTCGACAGTAGGGACGCAGGGATACCGCCCAGCGAAAAGAGCGCCGACAGTAGGGAACACCTACCGAGGTCTGGGCGGATGTCGAAAAGTGATAGCGGCTGAGCGGAAGACGCTCAGGTTTGTGCTGGGATGGGCCGTCGTGAGACGGCATGGGACCCGATGATCAGCGCCTGAGCGGCAATTCGATTCCGGATGTCCGGCGATTTCGAGGAAACGCCCGTGGAATCAGTGACTTATGGCTCCCCGGGTTGGACTCGAACCAACGACCAACGGATTAACAGTCCGACGCTCTACCGACTGAGCTACCGGGGAACCGGCTTCGCGGGATCCGCGAAAGGCCGCGAATTCTGCGGTGCACACCCCTCGCTCGTCAAGAAACCCGGAGCAAGATTTTGGAGGCGATCGTCGGCGGCGCCCGGGCGGCAGACCGGCCACAGCGGGATGCTCAACCCCGGGTCTGCGGACCGCTGAGCGCGCGGGCACGGCGCCGGGCCAGCAATCGACCGTACGCGAGCCCGTTCAGCGCCAGCAGCAGCGCACCGAGGATGTATTGGTCGGTCCGGGTGAGCCCAGGCGGGTACAGGATGGACAGGATGTAGTGGTCCAGGAATCCGCCCCGGTAGCCGGCCTCGCCCGCGAGGTGGCGCAGCTGGTTCTCGAGGTAGGTGAGGGGGCAGATCTGCCCTGAGGCCTCGACCCACAGCCCCCAGGTCAGGGCCGGGAGGTGCCCGAAGAGGACCCGGGGCCAGCGCCAGGCGAGGAAGCCACCGACGATCACGAACGCGACGAAGGCGAGATGTAAAACGACCACTCCGTCCGCCAACGCCCGCCAGATCATGCTCTCAGCCGCCGCGGGCGGCGCTCCGCTTGGCCAGGACCGCCCCGATGCGCTCCATGGCCTTCTTCAGAGTCTCCATGCTGCAGGCGAAGGACAGCCGGATGTGCCCGGGGGCGCCAAAGGCTGAGCCGGGGACCACGGCAACCTCGCCCTCGGTGAGCAGTACCTCGGCGAAATCGGTGTCCGAGGCGCACCCGAGCGCGCTCATCGCTTGCGAGACGTCCGCGAACGCATAGAACGTGCCCGCGCCGGGCAGGCAGCTCACCCCGGGCAGCGCGTTCAGAGCCGCGACCACGTAGTCGTGTCGCGCCTTGAACGCCTCGTTCATGCGCGTCACATCGCTCTGATCGCCGTTCAGGGCCACGGCTGCGGCGTGCTGGGAGATGCTCGAGGCATTCGAGGTCGATTGGCCCTGGATGGTCGCCATGGCGAGCACCAGCTCCTTCGGTGCGCCGCAGAACCCGATGCGCCAGCCGGTCATGGCGTAGGACTTGGACACCCCGTTGATGGTGACCGTCCGGCCGTGCAGCTCGGGCACGGCAGTGAGCAGGCTGCAGAACGGCTCGGCACCCCAGTAAATCTTCTCGTACATGTCATCGGTGCCGATGACGATGCGCGGCTGATCGATCAGCACTTCCCCGAGAGCGCGCAGCTCCGCGCGCGTATAAGCCGCGCCGGTCGGGTTGCACGGGCTGTTCAGCAGCACCAGGCGGGTCTTCGGGGTGATGGCAGCCGCCAGCTGCCGCGGGGTAATTTTGTAGCCCTGGGCGGCGGTCGTGGTGAGGATGACGGGCTGACCGTCCGCAAGCAGCACCATGTCCGGATACGAGACCCAGTAGGGCGCTGGGATGATGGCCTCGTCGTCTTTGTCGAGCACGGCCATGCACAGGTTGTAAATCGCCTGCTTGGCACCACTGGTGACCAGGATCTGCGAACGCTCGTACTGGATGGCATTGTCGCGCGCGAACTTCGCGATGATGGCATCCTTCAGTTCGTTGGTGCCCTCGACATGCGTGTAGCGCGTCAGTCCCTGCTGGATGGCCTCGATCCCGCCCTGGGCGATGGGTGCAGGCGTGTCGAAGTCCGGCTCGCCGGCGCCGAGGCTGATCACGTCCCGGCCCTCGGCCCGCAGGCGCGCCGCACGGGCGGAGACATTCAGCGTCGGCGAGGGCTTGACGCGTTGAACGCGCCGCGAAACGGTTAAGGTCACGGGGAATCCTGTGATGCGCCAGAGCAACTGGCGACGATATATTAAGCCATCGGCGTGTTCGCCACCATCCGGCGAAACCGCAATGCGCTGAGGATAGGCTGCGAGTGGAACACACCCCATTCAAACTTCAGGCTGATTTTCAGCCGGCGGGAGATCAGCCGGGGGCCATCGAGAAGCTGCTCGAGGGGCTCGCTGACGGCCTGAGTGCGCAGACGCTGCTCGGCGTGACCGGCAGTGGCAAGACATACGTGATCAGCCAGGTCATTGCGCGCGCGCAACGCCCGACGCTGGTGCTTGCGCACAACAAGACGCTGGCGGCCCAGCTGTATGGCGAATTTCGGGGTTTCTTCCCGCACAATGCCGTCGAATACTTCGTTTCCTACTACGACTATTACCAGCCCGAAGCCTACGTGCCCTCGTCGGACACGTACATTGAGAAGGACGCCTCGATCAACGAGCACATCGAGCAGATGCGGCTTTCGGCTACCAAGGCGCTGCTCGAGCGGCCCGACGCCATCATCGTGGCCACCGTATCGTCCATTTACGGCCTCGGCGACCCGCAGGCCTATCTCGCCATGATCCTGCACCTGGTGCGCGGCGACCGGCTCGATCAGCGCCGGCTGCTGCGCCGCCTGGCCGATATGCAGTACACGCGCAACGATCTCGATCTCACGCAAGGTACCTACCGGGTGCGCGGCGATGTGATCGATATCTTTCCGGCCGAATCCGAGCGCGAGGCGGTGCGCGTGGAGCTGTTCGACGAGACCATCGAGTCGCTCGCGCTGTTCGATCCGCTCACCGGACAGGTCGCGCGCAAGGTACCTCGCTTTACAGTGTATCCGGGTACCCATTACGTCACGCCCAAGGAGCGGCTGCTCGGTGCCGTCGATCAGATCCGCGAGGATCTGCGCGTGCGGCTCGGGGAGTTGCGCGAGGCGGGCAAGCTGCTCGAGGCGCAACGGCTCGAGCAGCGCACCATGTACGACATGGAGATGATGCAGGAAGTGGGCTATTGCGCCGGCATCGAGAATTATTCGCGCTATCTTTCCGGCCGCTCGCCGGGCGAGCCGCCGCCGTGTCTGTTCGATTACCTGCCGCGCAACGCGTTGCTCGTGATCGACGAGAGTCACCAGACCATCCCGCAGCTCGGGGCGATGTACCGCGGCGACCGATCGCGCAAGGAGGTGCTGGTCGAGTATGGCTTCCGGCTGCCCTCGGCGCTCGATAACCGGCCGCTGAAGTTCGAGGAGTGGGAGCGGCTGGCGCCGCAGATGATCTTCGTGTCGGCCACCCCGGGTCCCTACGAGGCCCGCCATGCCGGGCAGACCGTCGAGCTCGTGGTGCGCCCCACGGGGCTGGTTGACCCTGAGGTGGAGATCCGCCCCGTGAGTACCCAGGTCGACGATGTGCTCTCGGAGATCCGCCTGTGCGTCGCGCGCAATGAACGGGTGCTGATCACCACCCTCACCAAGCGCATGGCCGAGGATCTGACCGAGTATCTGAGCGAGCACGGCGCGCGCGTTCGCTATCTGCACGCGGACATCGAGACCGTCGAGCGCACCGAGATCATCCGCGATCTGCGCCTCGGCAAGTTCGACGTGCTGGTGGGGATCAACCTGCTGCGCGAGGGGCTGGATATGCCCGAGGTGTCGCTGGTGGCGATCCTCGATGCGGACAAGGAGGGCTTCCTGCGCTCGGACCACTCGCTGATCCAGACCATCGGCCGCGCAGCGCGCAATCTGCACGGCCGGGCGATCCTCTACGCCGATCAGGTGACCGGCTCGATGCGCCGCGCCATGGATGAGACGGGGCGGCGCCGGCGCAAGCAGCTCGAATACAACGCCGAGCACGGCATCACCCCGCGCGGCATCCACAAATCCGTGGCGGACATCATGGAGGGGGCGCGCAGCGCCGCGCCGGCCGCCCGCGGACGACGCGGCGGGTCCGGCAAGGGACGGACCGAACCGGCCGGTGGCATCGAGGCGCTCGAACCGGCAGCGCTGGCGCGGCAGATCAAGCGGCTGGAGGCGGAGATGCTCGAGCGGGCCCGCAACCTGGAGTTCGAGGAGGCGGCCCGGCTGCGCGACGAGGTGGCGCGGCTGAAGCAGCGGGAGCTCGGCTTCGCGTGAGCCAGATGGCGTGCCGTAAGTTCTTGGAATGGCTTGGATTAGCTTGCACGCCCCGCGCCGCTCTTGTATCGTTCGCGGCCCTCCTCAGGGCGAATCCTGAGTTCAGGCGCGTAGCTCAGTGGTAGAGCACCACCTTGACATGGTGGTGGTCGGTGGTTCGATCCCACTCGCGCCTACCAGTTTCGACGGCGGACGCTTCCGGTTCAGACCGGAAGCGTCGGGCGTTGTGTGGCGGAGTCCGATCGGGAGAGCATCGACATGCCCGTGGTCACATTGCCCGATGGCAGTGAGCGCCGCTTCGATCATCCGGTGACGGTGGACGAAGTGGCCGGCGCCATTGGCGCGGGGCTGCGCAAGGCGGCGCTCGCCGGCCGGCTCGACGGCCAGCTGGTCGACACCTCTCATGTGATCGACCACGACGCGACGCTCGCCATCGTGACCGAGAAGGACCCGGCCGGACTCGAGGTCATCCGTCACTCGACCGCGCATCTGCTCGCCCAGGCGGTAAAGCAGCTGTTCCCTGAAGCCCAGGTCACCATCGGGCCGGTCATCGAGGACGGGTTCTACTACGATTTTGCTTACCAGAGGCCCTTCACCCCGGAGGACCTCGCGGCCATCGAGGCGCGTATGGCCGAGCTCGCCAAGGCCGACCTCGCCGTCACCCGCCGGGTGCTGCCGCGCGATGAGGCGGTGACCTTCTTCAAGGGTCTCGGCGAGCACTACAAGGCGGAGATCATCGCGGCCATCCCCGCCAACGAGCCGATCAGCCTCTACGGGCAGGGCGACTGGGTGGATCTGTGCCGCGGGCCACACGTGCCCTCCACCGGCAAGCTGAAGGCCTTCAAGCTGACCAAGGTGGCGGGGGCCTATTGGCGGGGCGACTCGCGCAACGAGATGCTGCAGCGCATCTACGGGACGGCCTGGCCGGACAAGAAGCAGCTCGAGGAGTACCTGCACCGCCTCGAGGAGGCCGAGAAGCGCGATCACCGGCGCATCGGCAAGGAACTCGACCTGTTCCACCTGCAGGAGGAGGCCCCGGGGGCGGTCTTCTGGCACCCCAAGGGCTGGAGCGTCTTTCAGAACCTGATCCAGTACATGCGCGAGCGTCAGCAGGCCGCGGGCTACCAGGAGGTGAATGCCCCGGAGCTGATGGATGCGGCGCTCTGGAAGCAATCGGGGCACTTGGAGAAGTTCGGCGAGAACATGTTTCTCACGCAGACGCCCGATGAGCGGCTGTACGCGATCAAGCCGATGAACTGCCCGGGGCACATCCAGATCTTCAAGCACGGCCTGACGAGCTACCGGGACCTGCCGGTGCGCCTCTCGGAGTTCGGCAAGGTTCACCGCTACGAGCCTTCCGGGGCGCTGCACGGGCTGATGCGGGTGCGCGCCTTCACTCAGGACGATGCCCACATTTTCATCACCGAGGACCAGATCACCGAGGAGTGCGTGGCGGTGACGCGGCTGATCCTGGACATCTACCGCGACTTCGGATTCGAGGATGTGCGCATCAAGTTCGCCGACCGGCCGCCAAAGCGCGTCGGGGCGGACGAGGTCTGGGACCGGGCCGAGCAGGCCCTGAAGGCTGCTTCCAAGGCCGCCGGGATCGACTACATCCTCAACCCGGGCGAGGGCGCCTTCTATGGCCCGAAGCTCGAGTTCGTGCTGCGCGATGCCATCGGCCGGGACTGGCAGTGCGGCACCGTGCAGGTCGATCTGAACCTCCCGGGTCGCCTCGGCGCTCATTACATAGACGACAAGAGCGCCAAGCGCACCCCGGTCATGCTGCACCGGGCGATTTTCGGCTCCCTGGAGCGCTTTTTCGCCATCCTGCTCGAGCACCATGCCGGCCGACTGCCGGTGTGGCTGGCCCCCGTGCAGGCGGTGGTGATGAGTATTACCGACCGGCAGGCCGATTACGTACGTTCCGTAACGGAATTCCTGAAAAATCAGCATCTTCGGGTCGAAGCCGACTTGCGTAACGAGAAAGTGGGCTTTAAGATTCGCGAGCACACGCTACAGCGTGTTCCGTATTTATTGGTCGCGGGCGACAAGGAAGTGGCCGCGAGTCTCTTGTCAGTGCGCACCCGAAACGGCAAGGATCTCGGCACGATGAGTGTGGAGACGTTCAGTGAACGGCTCCGCATCGAGGCCGAGAGCCGTGGGCGCCGTACTTTGGAGGATTGACGCATAGCCAGTGTAACCAAGCGCGTCCGGCGCAACGAGGAGATCAATGCGCCGCAACTGCGCGTGATCGCGGCCGATGGGTCGCAGGCGGGAGTGATGTCCCGCGCCGAGGCGTTGCAGATGGCGACCAGTTCGGAGCTGGATCTGGTGGAGGTTTCGCCGACGGCGCAGCCACCGGTCGTGCGCATCATGGATTACGGCAAATTCTTGTTCGAACAGAACAAGAAGGCCCATTCGGCGAAGCGCAAGCAGAAGCAGATCCAGGTCAAGGAAGTGAAGTTTCGTCCCGGTACGGGAGAGGCCGATTACCAGATCAAACTGCGTAATCTCGTCCGCTTCCTCACCGAGGGTGACAAGGCCAAGGTAACCCTGAGGTTCCGCGGCCGGGAGATGGTGCACCAGGACATTGGGCGCAAGCTCCTCGATCGGGTGGTGGGCGATCTCGCCGAGCACGGCGTGGTCGAGCAGAACCCGCTCATGGAGGGTCGCCAGATGATCATGGTGTTCGGACCCAAGAAAAAGTAACGGTCAGCCGCCGACGGACGGCGGCGGATCGTTCGCCCGTAGCGGGCGCCGCAAGGCGCCTAGTGACCGGGGCTATAGTCATTGTTGAGGAGTTGATATGCCTAAGTTGAAAACCAACCGGGCTGCAGCCAAGCGCTTTCGCAAAACGGCGAAGGGCTTCAAGCGGTACGCCTCCAAGCGACGCCACAACCTCGGGCACAAGGACCCGAAGGTCAAGCGCCACGCCCGCTCGGGCGGAACGAGCCTCGTTCACGAGACCGATGTCGGTCGGCTCGTGCAGCTCCTTCCCTACCACAAATAATTCCGAGCGAGGTTCGAGATGGCAAGAGTCAAGCGTGGCGTGACGGCCGGGCGCCGTCACAAGAAAGTTCTGGGCAAGGCGAAGGGCTATTACAACGCCCGGCGCAAGGTCTATCGCGCCGCCAAGCAGGCGGTCATCAAGGCCGGTCAGTACGCCTACCGCGATCGTCGGCAGAAGAAGCGCGAGTTCCGGGCCCTGTGGATCGCGCGGATCAACGCCGGCGCGCGTGTGCATGGGCTGTCGTACAGTCGGCTGATCAACGGCCTGATGAAGGCCGGCATCGAAGTCGACCGCAAGGTGCTCGCCGATCTCGCCGTGCATGACGCGGCCGCTTTCGGCGCGATCGCCGAGCAGGCCAAAGCCGCACTGGCCGCCGCCTGATCCGGGCGCGGTCCCGGCGGCATGCAGGAGCTGTCCTCCCTCGTTGAGCGGGCGCTCGCAGAGGTCGCCGCGTGCGGCGCGCTCGCCGCGCTCGATGAGGCGCGGGTGCGCTGGCTCGGCAAGAAGGGCGCGCTCACCGAACAGCTGAAATCCCTGGGCTCTCTGCCGGCCGACGAGCGGCCGGCAGCAGGCCAGAGGATCAACGACGCCAAGGCGCGCGTGCAGGCGGCTATCGAGGCCCGGCGCGAGGCGTTGAGCCGCGAGGACATCGAGCGGGCGCTGGCGGCCGGACGGGTCGATGTGAGTCTGCCCGGCCGCGGCGAGCGGCGCGGCGGGCTGCACCCGGTCACCAAGGCGCGGCTGCGTATCGAGGCGCTGTTCCAGCGGGCGGGCTTCGAGATCGCCACCGGTCCTGAGATCGAGGACGACTTCCACAATTTCGAGGCATTGAATTTCCCGCCCAATCACCCGGCGCGGGCGATGCACGACACCTTTTACTTTCCCGACGGCAAGCTGCTGCGCACGCACACCTCGCCGGTGCAGATCCGCGCCATGCTCGAGCGCGGCGCGCCGATCGCCGTGGTGGCGCCGGGCCGGGTGTACCGCTGCGACTCGGACATGACGCACTCGCCGATGTTTCATCAGGTCGAGGGGCTGCGGGTCGGCGAGGCGGTGAGCTTCGCGAACCTGAAAGCCATGCTGCACGGCTTCCTGCAGGCGTTCTTCGAGCAGGACCTGGCCATGCGGCTGCGGCCGTCATATTTCCCCTTCACCGAGCCGTCGGCCGAAGTCGACATGTCGTGCGTGTTCTGTTCGGGCAAGGGCTGCCGCACCTGCAAGCACACCGGCTGGCTCGAGATCGCCGGCTGCGGCATGGTGCATCCGAACGTGCTGCTCGCGAGCGGTATCGATGCCGAGCGCTACAGCGGCTATGCATTCGGGATGGGTATCGACCGGCTCGCCATGCTGCGCTATGGCGTGAACGATCTGCGGCTTTTCTTCGAGAACGACCTGCGTTTCCTCGAGCAGTTCCGGACGCTCTGACACCATGAAGGTTCCGTATTCCTGGTTGACCGACTGGATCGCAGTTCCCTGGGACGCCCCGCGCCTCGGGGAGCGCCTGACCATGGCGGGACTGGAACTGGAGTCGATCGAGCCGGCCGCGCCCGCATTTGCTGGCGTCGTGATCGGGGAGATCCTCTCGGCCGAGAAGCACCCCCAGGCCGATAAGCTGCGCGTGTGCCGCGTCGCGGCTGGGCAGGGCGAGCCGCTGCAGATCGTCTGCGGGGCGGCCAATGCGCGCGCCGGACTGAAGAGTGCCCTCGCGGTGGTGGGCGCGGTGCTGCCCGGAGAGCTGAAGATCAAGGCCGCGAAGCTGCGCGGCGTCGAGTCCGCCGGCATGCTCTGTTCGGCGAAGGAACTCGGACTCGCCGAGAGCTCCGAGGGCATCCTCGAGTTACCCGCGGACGCGCCGGTCGGTGCCGCGCTGCGGGACTATCTGCGGCTCGAGGATACGATCCTGGACCTTAACGTGACGCCGAATCGTGGCGACGCGCTGTCGATCGTCGGCATTGCGCGGGAAGTCGCCGCGCTCACCGGCGCGACGCTGAGCGGACCGGCCTCGCGCCCGGTCGCCGCGACGCATGCGGATACCGTTACGGTGCATCTCGATGCGCCGGCGGCCTGCCCGCGGTTCGCCGGTTGCGTCGTGCGTGGCATTGATAACCGCGCGGCGACGCCAATCTGGATGCGCGAACGTTTGCGCCGCGCCGGCGTGCGCTCGATCAGTCCAGTCGTCGACGTCACCAACTACGTGATGCTCGAGCTGGGCCAGCCGATGCATGCCTACGATTTGGCCAAGCTCCAGGGCGAGATCCGTGTGCGGCTGGCCGGTGCCGGCGAGTCGGTCACACTGCTCGACGGGCGCACCGCGGAACTGAAGCCGGACGTGCTCTTGATTACCGATGGGGCGGGGCCGGTGGGCATCGCCGGCATCATGGGCGGGGCGCGCACTGCGGTCAGCCCCGAGACCACGGACGTGTTCCTGGAAGTGGCGTATTTCGCGCCCGAGGCGCTCATCGGCCGGGCGCTGCGCTGGGGGCTGACCACCGATGCCAGCCAGCGCTTCGAGCGCGGAGTGGATCCAGCCGGTCAGGAGCGTGCGCTCGCGCGCGCCGTCGAGCTGATCCAGGCGGTCGCGGGCGGCTCGGCCGGTCCGTTCAGTCTCGCCGAGTCCCGTGCTGATCTGCCCACGCGGGCGCCCGTCACTCTGCGACGCGCGCAGCTCGCACGCTTGCTTGGAGCGGAAATTGCCGATGCACGGGTCCGCTCGGTGATCGAGGGGCTCGGTATGCGGCTTCAGACGCTGCCTGAGGGCTGGCGCGTCGAGCCGCCCACACATCGCTTCGATATCGCTCTCGAGGCGGACCTCATCGAGGAGGTCGCGCGCATCGTCGGCTATGAGACGATCGGTGAGCAGGATGCATTGGCGAGCGAGCGGGTTCGGGCGCTGCCCGAGGTGGTTCCCGCCGAGCACGCGGTGCTCGAAGTGCTGGCGATGCGGGGCTATCAGGAAGCAATCACTTATGCGTTCGTCGACCCGCAGCTGCAGCAGCGGCTGTTCGGCGATGCACCCGCGCTTGCGCTCGCCAACCCGATCGCGAGCGACCTGTCCGTCATGCGCGTCTCGCTCTGGCCCGGACTGCTGCGCGCGGCACTCGAGAATCAACGGCGTCAGCGCGAGCGCATCCGACTGTTCGAACACGGCGCGCGATTTCAGCGGCTCGAGGGGGTGACGCAGGAACTCGATACGCTGGCAGGCATTGCCTGCGGGCCGCGCATGCCCGAACAATGGGGCCTTCCGCGCCCGATGAGCGAGCCGGCTGATCTCTTCGACGTCAAGGGTGATCTGGAGGCGCTGTTCGCGGCCGTCGGGGTGCACGGCGACGTGCGCTTCGAGCCGCAGGAGCAGGCCTGTCTGCATCCGGGCCGGGCGGCGCGGGTGTTGCGCGGAACGCAGAGCATCGGTTGGCTGGGCGAGCTGCACCCCTCGCTGGTGCGGGATTTGGACTTCGTGCACGCGCCGGTGCTGTTCGAGGTCGATTGGGCCGGATTGACGCTCGTTCGGGCCGCGTACCGCGAGATTTCCCGCCAGCCGCAGGTCAGGCGCGATTTGGCGGTCGTCGTGGATGAATCTGTGCCTTTAAGTCGGCTGGCCGAGCGTGTAGCCTTAGTCGCGTCGAGCCTGTTGCGTGATCTCCGCGTTTTCGACGTTTACCGGGGGCCCGGGATCGAGGAAGGTCGAAAAAGCGTCGCTTTAGGCTTGATTTTTCAGGATTTTTCTCGCACGCTTACCGATGACGACGTGGCCCGTCTCGTCGCTGCGGTGGTGGCGGATTTGCGCGTGAGCTTCAACGCAAGTATACGAGAATAAATGATGGCTCTGACCAAGGCGGAGATGGCCGAGGCGCTGTTCAACCAGCTCGGCCTGAACAAGCGGG
Organism: Pseudomonadota bacterium; assembly: GCA_021815925.1. Taxonomy (GTDB): domain Bacteria; phylum Pseudomonadota; class Gammaproteobacteria; order Steroidobacterales; family Steroidobacteraceae; genus 13-2-20CM-66-19. The sequence continues at coordinate 42,157 of JAKAZL010000003.1, forward strand.
AGGCCAGGGAGCTGGTGGACCTGTTCTTCGAGGAAGTGCGAGCGGCGCTCTCGAACGGCGAGCAGGTCAAGCTCTCCGGCTTTGGTAATTTCGATCTGCGGGACAAGAATCCGCGACCGGGCAGAAACCCCAAGACGGGTGAGGAGATTCCGATCACCGCCAGGCGAGTGGTGACGTTTCGTCCGGGACAGAAACTGAAGGCGCGGGTCGAAGCGTATGTTGGAGCCCAAGAATAACGCCGAGCTGCCGGTCATCCCCGGCAAGCGGTATTTCACCATCGGCGAGGTGAGTGAGCTGTGCGGGGTCAAGCCGCACGTGCTGCGCTATTGGGAGCAGGAGTTTCCGCAGCTCAAGCCGGTGAAGCGTCGTGGCAACCGCCGCTACTATCAGCGCCAGGATGTGATCGTGATTCGCCAGATCAGGAGCCTGCTGTACGAGCAGGGCTTCACCATCGGCGGGGCGCGCAATCATCTGACGGGCGAGGAGGCGCGCACGGACGTGTTCCAGAGCCAGCAGATTGCCAAGCAGTTGCGCCTGGAGCTCGAGGAGCTGCTGAAGGTCCTCAGGCGCTGATCCCCTCCCGCTGCGGGCGGGATTCGGGGTATGATGACAATCCGCGCGAGACTTCCCCGCTCGCGTCGTTTGAGAAGAACAAAAGCCTTTCGTCGGAGCGTGGCGCAGTCTGGTAGCGCACTTGCATGGGGTGCAAGGGGTCCCGAGTTCAAATCTCGGCGCTCCGACCAAATCATAAATCAAATCAGTCACTTCCGAGTGACACCATAACCGCGGTGAGTGACTGGTGGCCATTCTTTGTACCATTTTCTGAGAGGCCGCGAGAGGCGCGAGAGACCGGAGCGCTGACGCCACATGACCGTTGAGCTAGTCGGAGCGCGTTGCATTTTGCGGCCGTTTGTGGTGGCAGACGCCGCATCCGTCGCGTCCGTGGCAAACGACCGACGCATCTGGCTGCAGCTGCGCGATCTATTTCCGCACCCCTATCATCTCGCCGATGCCGAGGCGTGGATCAGTCATGTCAGGTCATCGGACCCACCTCACGCTCTCGCGATTGTCGTCGACGATAGGGCGGTTGGCGCTGTGGGGCTCGAGCTGATGGCTGACATCAACCGCCGAAGTGCTGAAATCGGGTACTGGTTGGGTGCCGCGTACTGGGGTCGTGGAATAGCAACCGACGCGGTCACTCTGGTTACCGATTGGGCATTCCGTGCGCTCCGGCTCCTCCGGATCCTCCGGATCTTTGCTCAACCGTTCGCTGGAAATGTCGCGTCACGCCGAGTGCTGGAGAAAGCCGGATACGCGCTGGAGGGAATCATGTGGCGCAGCGCGGTGAAGGATGGTGCGGTCCTTGATCAGTGCATGTATGCGCGCCTGAGTCCAGATCGGTAAACCTGCTGAACATCGCCGCGCGCCGGCGGGGTTACCGACTGCGGCACGATAGTCAATACAGTTGGATGCCCAAGCTCGGCCTCGCGGCGTCGACGCGCCTGCGCACGGCACCGAACTGTGTCCGAGAGGCACACGAGAATTGACGGACTGTAAACCATAGTTTACACTCAGCGCATGCTCACCGTCGTGAAGTCGCAGACGTTCGACGGCTGGCTTTCCAGGCTGAAGGACCGTCAGGCACGCGCGCGTATTCAAGCACGCATTGATCGGCTGACGATGGGCAACCCTGGCGATGTGAAGCCAACCCAGAGCGGTATAAGCGAGCTGCGCATCGATTACGGTCCGGGCTACCGCGTGTATTACCAGCAGCGCGGCAAGACTGTAGTGTTACTCTGCTGTGGTGGCGACAAGCGGACTCAGGAGAGCGATATCCGTCGTGCCGTCGAGATTGCAAAGAACTGGAAGGGCTGAATCATGGCAACCAAGCGACCAAGACCGGTGAAGGAGACTTTCACGCGCTACGACAGCGCCGACTACCTCAAGTCCGAGGAGGATATGGCGGCCTACCTGCAGGCGTGTCTGGAGGAGGCGCCAGACGATCCGGCCTTCATTGCGCAGGCTCTTGGAACAGTGGCGCGCGCTCGCGGCATGATGCAGCTTGCGAAGGACACGGGGCTTACGCGCGAAGGGCTCTACAAGGCCCTGTCGAAGGACGGGAATCCGAGTCTTGGAACGGTGCTGAAAGTTCTGCAGGCCCTCCATCTGAGGATCTCGTTGCATCCGGCCTGATCCGACAGCCGCTTGGAAGCGCGGCCCAAACCTAACTTTCTGTACCACTTTTGTACCACTCGCCTGAAATAGGGTGCAGGGCCATGCAGTGGATCGAAAGAGCCGAGCCGCGTAAAGTCAGAGCTGTAGGCTACATTCTGCCTCATGGGCGTTCATGTCATTTCAGGCTGAACTTCCATGGGGTGCAAGGGGTCCCGAGTTCAAATCTCGGCGCTCCGACCCATAAAAACAGTTGGTTGCGAATAGCGATTCCCAGGGGCTTCACCTCACAGTGACCAGTACAGGGACCACTTTCTTCTTGTGCCCCTCCCGGTCTCCAGCGCTCGAATCTGAAACGGCGATCTCCCGGCTGAGGGGTCGATGAAGATCTCGAAGAGTTCTCGTCACTCGAAGATCACCGGGGACTTTGCCGAACGGTTGGTGCTCTATTGGCTCTCGAAGCATGGGTTCGAGTGCGCTCTTGTTGATCACACTGGGCTCGACATCATCGCGCGCAACCCTGCCAACAAGGAGCTGATGGGAATCTCTGTAAAGTCACGCTCACGGAACGCTGGTACAGAGAACACCGTGCTGAGCATTGATCGCAAGCAGGTGCCGAGTCTCGATCTCGCGTGCCGAGCGTTTGGATGTAAGCCCTACTTCGCAATCGTGGTCGATGCGGCGGATCTCATCACCACCTGGATTGTGCCGAAGAGGCGGTTCCTAAAACTGTGCGAGTGGAAGCCGCCCCTTCATGTCTACTGGAAGATGGGCGTGAAGCGGTAACGTCAGTACGCGACTGATCCCGAGATCATGTCGTTTCAGTTCTCGACGAAGACGCTCAATTGGTGGGCGTGAACCATTGGGGTGTACGGGCTCTGACCCAACGAAGCGAAGACGCCGAACGCATGGAGCAGGCGCATCGGCAGGCTGATACCGACGGCTGGGGGAACCTCGCGGAGCATCGCAGTGGGGGCGCACGGGGGCTTTCCGAGATCGAGCGACGGGCTGAGATGCCGCATTCTTGCGCCTACTGGGTAGCCTGGACGCCAACTGAGATCCAGTCGCGGAGTCGATTACGCCGGCGCGCGGTCCCTGGTAGCGGACCATGCGTTCTAGGGCTAAGCAACGGTCTAGCAGTCCGGCAACCAGCTCGCCGGGCCGTTCGGGGCCGTCCGCGGCAGGCGGGGGGCGGGCCGGGCGCTTCATTGGCAATGTGGTGCAGCCGCCCGCCCCACCAGAGGGCCGCCTCGCGGTATGCTTGGCTCAGAAGAACACCAAGACGGAGGGCGGATCATGGCGGATGCCTTGATGGTGCGGCGTTGGGCTCGACGCTCGGGTGCTTGGGCGCTGGTCATCGCGGCCCTGCTGGGCACGCCGGCGCATGCGGACCTGTATACGGCGCTGAGCGTATTCAAGCAAGGTAATTACCCGTCGGCCTTTCAGGATTTTCTTGCGCTAGCCAAGCTCGGTCAGCCGCTCGCGCAAGTCGATGTCGCCTACTTGTACGCGGCCGGAGTGGGCACTCCACAGAGCAGCCGGCGCGCCTACGCCTGGGCCGTTCTCGCGGGACAGAACGCACAAGCCAAGGGAGCGAAATTGGCCGCGAAGCTGCGCCCTGTGCTGAGTCCCGCCGCCGAGCGCGCCGCGGCACGGATCGTGGCCCGCTACAGCCCGGACGCCCTGCGCAGGCGGCTGCTGCCGGTCGCGGTCGGTGCGTGCGGCGGCTCGCATTCCGGGGATGGGGCGGACTCGTGCCCCTTCGACATCCATACCTACGCGCAGTGCAACCCGGTGCACTTCGACCGGTTCGAGTATCCCATGATGCAGGGGATTACCGAGAACATGCAAAGTCAGCTCGTCGTGCGGTTCACCCTCATGCCGGACGGCACGGCGCGTCTGCCGCACGTGGTGTTCGGGCTGCCCGAGCCGGCCTTTCGCCCGGCAGTGCGCGCCACCGTGCTACGCTCGAAGTTCAAGGCGTTGCCGCCCGGCACTCAGCCCGTCCAGTGCGAGATGGAGATCAGTTTCCTCGAACGCGACGAGGAGGATCTGTCCGCCTATCCGCAGCTCGAGCTTTATTTGTTCAGGGAGCGCAGCCGCGCTCGGCGCGGCGATCCGAGAGCCGAAGCGGTTTATGGGACGTTGCTGGCGGGGCTGCCCCAGGTCGGGCGCTTTCGCGGGCGTCATTTCTTGCAGTGGTTGGTCAAAGCGGCTCAAGCCGGTGTTCCATATGCGCAATATGAAGTTGGCGAGAGCCTGATCTCGGGCTGGGGGTGTCGGCCCGACGAAGCGAAGGGCCTACGCTGGCTGAAACTGGCGGCTGCCCAGAACGAGCCACGCGCCGAGACGGCGCTCGCTGCCCGACTGCTGCGCCGCCCGCCGGATCCGGCCACCATGGCCACGGCGCGCCAATGGCTCGAGGCGGCGGTAGCGCAGCACGAGAAGAGCGCCGCGCTGTATCTTTCGGCGCTGCTCGCCGCCGCACCCGAAGCGCGCGACCGCGATCCGGCACGCGCGCTTCGCCTTGAAAAAGAGGCCTTTGCGCATCCCGCCGCAGACCCCACCGGTTACGAAATCCGCGCCGCTGCCTACGCCGCCGAAGGTCACTTCGCGCACGCGGTTGACGCCGAGCAGGAGGCGATTGCTCAAGCGCGCCGGCTGGGTTGGTCTCTTGCGCCCCTGCAGACACGTCTGGCGCGCTATCGGGCGGGAAAGCCTTGGTTCGGCAATCTAATCAATCTTGGCACGCCGATCAGTGAGCGGCCGATACCGCCGTGCGCGGCAGGGAAATGCCTAAGTCGTGTGTCCGACGGCAAGAGGCGCGAGAGCCGCCCGGTGGCGCTTGTCGGGCATGTCGGGCAACGCCTTGAGCGACTCCAGCGCCGGGTCGACCCCGTCCTGGGCTAAACGGGCTGCATGTCCAGCCCGCCGGTAACACAATGTTAGATGCGGCTATCGAGACCATGACCGAGGACGACGAGAAGCCGATTCTGCCTTCCGATCGGGGTGGCCACTACCGCTGGTCTGGCTGGCTATCGCGGGTTGGGAACGCCAGACTGACTCAATCCATGTTGCGCAAAACCTGCTCCCCTGACAACGCAGCTCGTGAGGGATTCTTCGGAAGGCTGAAGACCGCGGTGTTCTATCCGGGCGGCTGGCGTTCGACGACCATTGCGCAATTCGTTGAGGCAATGAACCCCGACCTTCGCTGGTGCAACGAAAAGCAGATCAAGGGATCCCTTGGTTATCTCAGCTCCATCGAGTACCGTGAAAGCCTCGGGCTAACGACGTAAATCAGTCCAAGAAAATTGCCGCATCCACCTGATCATCATTCGATGAACGTCGACATCGGAGTCTCATCACTCCCTTTGGCATTTCCCATTCGGCGGCCGCCCCTGGGCGTCGAACTCGAACCACACGGACATTGGAGCACTCGGTCTTCCGCCGGGAGTGACTTCAGATCCGGGAGGGTGCGGAGAACGGGCCGCACCGGCGCTGCGCTTGATCAACCGTCCGTAACTCACAGGGGGCTCCCGGGTGCTGAATTCGGCTGATAACGATCGGTTATCGGGCGAGGAGCAATGGATTGGAGGTATCAGTTGACCCCGGCGGAGCCTAGCGGCAGTGTACCGAGGAGTTCTGCCGCGCCGTTCCAGAGCACTTGGATCCCAATGCAGAAAAGCAGGAACGCTGACAGCCGCACGATGATCGTCGTGCCGGTGGAACCAATCGCCTCCGCGACGCGCGACGAATATCGATACGCCACGTAGATCAACAGCGTTAGGAGTATAACGGCAACCAGTGTTTCGATGAAGAACTCCAGAAGCGGACCGTTCAGTCCGCTTGGGCGACTCGCGCCCAGCGAAATCGCGACCGAAATTGTTCCTGGTCCGGTTGTGAGCGGCATCGTGAGTGGGTAGAACGCGAGACGACTGGGCGGGATGTCGATCGAGCGCGGTGATGGTGTCTCGCTGCGGCGATGCTCAGTCGCGTCCGGCTCGGTGAGCATGCGCCATCCCGACATCGCGATGACGATGCCACCGGCAACGCGCAGCACCGGGATGGAAATGCCAAAGAAGCCGAGCACGTACGCGCCGATGTATAGGGATGCGCAGACGATCGCAAACGCGTAGATCGCAACCCAGCGGGACACCGCAGCGCGCTCGCGCTGGGCGAGTCCGCTGGTGGCGCCGTAGAAAATGAATGCGCCGGACAGCGGGTTCACGATCGAGAACAAAGCGCTGAACGCAAGCAGAAAAGTCTTCATTGCACTGCCGTCATTCGGAATTGCATGCGCGCATGCTGACACAGGTGTGCTGTGGGTCTCAACCAGTGCCGGTTGGCTCAACGTGCTGCGACGACCGCGCGCGGCGTGACGTACTGTGGTAGGTGGGCACCGTTGACCGCCAGCTGTCGGCGGCTCTGGCGGCAATCGTACCGGAGCATCGGCGGGCGCGGCAGGCGGCGGTGGAAGCGGTGTGGGACTGGGGGCGATTGCGGAGCGCCGTGGGGGCGCTGAGCGTCCGACCGACGTTACTTCTTGCTGCCGCGGCCGTGGTCCTGGCGAGTCTCTCCGGGGTGGTATCGGACGATGAGTTCGTCGTTTCCCTCATCACCAAGAGACGGGATGCGCGGATGCTTGCGCCGTTGAGCATTGCCGACGACCTGATTGGCATTGCCCGTCCGCTGATTGCCGCAGGGCTCGCACGGTCCTTGGGTGCGACACGACTGCTCTCGGTGTTCGTGGCGCTCGAGGCCCTTGCGGTCACGATCCGGTTCGCCAATCACAGCGTGGAGATCGTTCTTGCACTGTAGGTCGTGCTCGCCTTCCTCGACGACATTCTGGGGCTGATTGCACCGATCCGCTTGCAGGTGCTCATGCCCTCAATCCACCGGACGACGATCAACGCGGCCGTTCACGAGTTCAGCACACTGGCACAGTTGCTGGCCCTGGGTGAGATCGTACTGATTCTTGCGTCAACGGGTGACGCTTGAGACGGCCACACCCGTGTCGTTGAAGTCGTTTCAGGTCGGGCGCACCGCCTCCGCATTGTCCGGCAGTATGTCGCGGGCTTCCCGTGCCCGACCTGGCAATCGTGTCAGGCATCTTGTTCGGGCTTCGGGCGCCGCCGGGCGAGTGGGGTGCAAGTTCGTTACTACGGTGACATTTTGACTGCGGCGGGACGGCTTTGGGCTGAGACGGGACAGCCGTTCTCCTCGCCGATCACTGAGTCTGGGCTCTCGGGGTAACTGACAGTCCGGCCATTTCTTACGCTCGCTGCGAGCCTGCGGTCGATGAGATTCGTCTGTACTCAATCGGATCGGGCGCAAGTGAGAATGCGCGCGCGCATCATGACGCTTTCGCGGAGCAATCCACCACGAGATCCCCTTGTCTCAGGGGTGAAAAGCTCAGGGCGGTAAATGGAATGTCTCTAACAGGCAACGGCGCGACCGTCTCCGTATGAGAGCAGCAGGGCTTGTTCGTTGGCGTCGCCGCAGTGCCTGAGCGCTCGGGACAACGGCCTGTCGTCATGAGTTCGCGCGCAAGCCGCCGCCGTCGGCAGCGGGTGTTCACGGGACATCCTGTGCATGACCCTTCACCGCGTCGGGGGGATATCGTACGGTGGTCTCCCCAACACGGCGCCGGATGCCGCCAAACGCCTCGAGTGTGATGGTCAGCGGCCGGAGCAGTAACGATTGAGAACATTCCGCGTGACCCGATCGACCATGGGATCCTCGCGCAGTAATGCTGCGACCCATTCGCAACTCCCGGCGTGAAACACCTCGCCGGCACCACGGGAGAAATGCACGATCATTCCGGCGCCGCGCTTGATGCGATCGATCGAGGCCTCGCTCGAATCGCCGAAGCGAAGCTCCGCGACGTAGGCAGCCTCGTCATTGCCGATAAACCGATCGTCGAGGCTGCCTGGCCGCGGGGGCTCCTCGCGGAGCGTCGCCATTCCGAGTGCCAAGATCGTGATCCCGGCCGGCGCACCGCCGCTCGGCAGAGCTTCCGGCATGCAGTCCCGAATGACATACGGCAGGCCGTCTACTTCATAGCCGAAGGCATGGCCCTCGTGTCCCAGGAGGTCCCCGTAGCCGAGACCGGTTCCGGTGAATGCCCAGTGCTCGGGCCGGTAGACCGGAAAGCCGCGCACCCCTCGGGCACCGCAACCGCCCCAGCCCGCATAGAGTCCGTCGATGGCGTTGAGGCCGAAGGTTGCGGCGCCCGGACGGGTCGTCTCGGGTGCCTCCCAGCAGCCGGTGGTGCGCGTCGGGTCGCTGCTGCGGTAGACCGGATCCTCCGCGCGTGCGCGGTACTTGTAGCAGACCTGTCGGCGGCCGCCGGCTTCGAGCCGGGTCTGCCACATGAAGTTGCCAGCAAAGCGTGCAACCCGGCCGCCGTGCTCCACGTAGTCGTCGACGGCATCGCGCATTTCCCACGACCAGTACTCATCGTGTCCGACCATGACGATGCAGTCATAGTCGTGCAGCAGCTCGGGCTCGAACTGCAGCTCGTGCTGGCTCACGAGGTCGACGGCGTATCCGGCACGCTCGGCCCAGCGCGTGAAATGCGAGTCGTAGCTCGCCCAGCCGGCCGAGGCGTACTTGTTCGAGTGTCCGGTCGCATATGCCCATTCGAGGTGCGGGTAACGCAGCGGCGCGCCAGGTGGCGGTGAAAACTCGAGTGGCACGCGCGGCGCATCGTTGGGCAGAACGATGAAACCGCGCGCCCACGGGCGCTCGAGGCTGACGGTCGGGGAGTATTGATCGCGGTTCGGTCCCGTGAGTCCCCGGTAGTGGCTCGAGCCGCCCCAGGTGTTGTACGCGGTCCAGGTCCCGGTGGCGGCCACCTGCAGGATCCGGCCGGGCTTGGCTCCAGGCCTCGGCTTGACCACGAACAGATGATGCGCCCGGATCGGCGTTCCGTCGATTCCCTCTGCCGTCAGCGTGACGCGGTATGCACCCGACGGCCAGTCTTCGCCCACCTCGAATTCGAACGACGTCGGCCATCCGCAGCCCTCGATCGAGCAATTCTCGGGAGTCGACTGCCAACGCAGGCCTGACAACGAGTGCTTCAAGACCACGCGCAAGTCCGCGCCGTCACGCGCAATTTCCATCTCGGCGCGGGCGACGCTCGAGTTGATCTGCAACCGCACGGACGAACCCGGTGCATAGGCGAGCGCATCGCTGTAGCACCAGATCTCCCCGCGTCTGCCATCCATGCCGGGTCGCTCATAACGATGGGCGAGAACCGCGTCGCGACGCTGCGTCGCGCTCAGACCGAAATCCGGATAATCGGCGTGCATCGCTCGTGGTGCCGCGCTCATTCGAGGCGACCATCGTGACGCCGGTTGCTAATGGAAGGCATTTGTGCTCTCTTAGCGCGACTGCGCGAGTTGGAAATATCGCACGACCATGCAAAGCCCCGCAAGCTCACACCGCTCCCGGATCGAACAACATACGATCTTCCCGATTCCGCTCGATCAGCGGCACGGCAAGGCGCGACAGCTGTTCTCATTATGGTTCGGCGCGAATCTGAATGTGCTGACGGTTGTCACCGGCGCACTTGCGACGACCGTCTTCGGGCAATCATTTCTGTCTGGAACGGTGGCGATCCTGCTCGGCAACCTGATTGGCACGGTGTTCATGGCGCTGCATGCGGCCCAAGGACCGCGACTCGGTGTGCCGCAAATGGTGCAGAGCCGCGGACAATTCGGTTCACGCGGGGCGGCCTTCGTGGTCACGCTGGTCATCCTGATGTATCTCGGTTACGCGGCGACCGCTCTCGTGACGGGCGGACAGTCGTTACATGCCATCGTTCCGGCGATCAGTGTGCACGGCGGCATCATCGTGATCGGTGCACTTAGCCTCGCGGCGGCGGTCTACGGTCATGACCTGATTCATGCGGGTACGCGGGCGATTGCGTACATTTCCGGTGCGGCAGTGCTCCTGTGCTACGTCGCGCTGGTGATCGTGGGGCGGATGCCCCTCGATTACCTCACCCGCGGCGGATTTTCCGTCGCCGGCTTCCTCGGCATGCTGTCGATCGGGGTGTTCTGGCAGCTGGCGTACGCGCCGTACGTGTCGGATTACTCCCGCTACCTGCCGCCCGACACCGGCCCGCGGCAGGCCTTTTGGGCCTGCTACTGGGGCACGACCCTCGGCGCGGTGTTGCCGATGATCTTCGGCGCGCTGATCGGACCTGCGGTTGCCGACGGGGACGTACTCAAGGCGATAGCGGCGCTGACCGGAGCCGCCAGCACGCCCATCGCGCTGCTGTTCGCGCCCGGTGTGGCGGTCGCGGGGGCGATCTGCATCTACGGTGGAACCCTTGCGGTGATCACCCTGGTGCAGACCTTCTTTTCCGGATGGCAGGCGGACTGGCGTACGCGTGCCCCGATCGCCACCGTAATTTTCCTCGCTGCGGCAGCTCTGGGGACCGTCGGTGCAGCGCACTTCCTGCCGCTCTACAGCCGCTTCAACGAGGCACTGCTGTACCTGATGGTGCCGTGGACGGCGGTTAACTTGGTGGATTATTACTGGGTGAGATTCGGCGATTACCACGTGCCTTCGTTCTTCGCGGCCGACGGTGGCGTATACGGCCGATACAACGTAGCGGCGCTCAGCTGCTACGCGCTCGGTATCGTGGTGCAGATCCCGTTCATGGCAACCGATTTCTACGTCGGCCCGGCAGCGCGTGCGCTCGGGGGAGTGGATCTGTCGTGGCTCGTGGGCCTGGTAGTGGTCGCGGGCGTGTATTACTTCAGCGCGCCCCGGCATGCCGCCCACGCTGCCGACGTGCGTGAGACGGGATGACGGATTCGCGGAATTGCTCGATGAATCAACGGCATGAGCAATGTCATTGATTCATCGGGTTCGGGTGGCTGCAGAATCCCTTGCGATGCATCGATTACGGCGATCGGACGGCGCGTGTGTGTGTCGGCCGAGCCGGCAACTGTTGCTCGATGCGTTGCGCGGCAGTGCGCAGTGCGGGAAGCACCACCTTCAGCGCCCGATTCCGCGCGCCCACCGTGAACGGCATGCCGACGTTCAGGGCGGCGATGGTCTCTCCGTTTCGGTTGTGGACCGGGACGGCCACTGAGCAGAGCCCTTCCTCCAGCTCCTGTTCCACGTATGCATACCCCTGCGTGCGCACCCGGTCGAGTTCCTTCTGCAGGCTGTTGCGATCAGTCAGTGTGAACCGTGTGCGCTCCTGGGGTCTCAGGGCGCGCACCCAGCGATCGCGTGTCTCGTCCGCGAGGTTCGCTACCATTGCCCGCCCCATCGACGTGCAATAGGCCGGCAGGCGCGCCCCGACGCCGATGGTGATCGTCATCACCTTGCGTACCGACACGCGCTGGACGTAAACGATGTCGAAGTCCTCGAGCACCGCGAGCGAGCAGGATTCGTCAATCTGGTGCGACAGCTCCTCCATGAACGGCAGGGCGAGCTGGGCGACGGTGAGCGAGGAGAGATAGCTGAAGCCGAGATCGAGCACGCGCGGCGTCAGAGAGAACCAGCGTCCGTCCCGGCTGACGTAGCCGAGATGCTCGAGCGTCATGAGCAGGCGGCGCACGACGGGCCGAGACAGGCCGACCCGCTCGGCGACCTCAGCCAGCGTCATGGCTGAGTGATCGGCATCGAACGTCCGGATGACATCGAGGCCGCGATGCAGCGACTGGATGTAGTCGGGACTGTCTTCAAATCGGCTGGAAATTGCGTGCGGTTGGTGTGTGTCCATGGATTGGTTCAGCAGCGACAGCTTGCAGTAACTCCGATCGCCCGCGGCCGCCGAGTATGCCCGAACTCGAGGGGGGCGTCGACGGATCGGCGACGCATGCGTAAGTCAGCACTGCGGTCGGTAGAGCGGCGCGCAAGGGGATCTCGGCAGTAAGATTCACGGCAGGTCCGGACATGGGACTGAGGCGCCGGGTTTCCGGCGGCGAGCCCGGGTGGCGGTGGATCGGAACATGCTGACGGGTCGGGTGCATGCATGGCGGGCTCGCTGGATTGGGTGGCACCGTCGTCTGCATCTGTGCGGGAGTGATGTTGACTGGGTGCGGCGGAGCGGGTTGAAAATTGGGCTGCCCGGTATGACCGAGCGAGGGCTGCGTACCGTGTCCAGGTGAGTCAATCTGCGTGCCGCGGAGGCCACGATCGCGTCACCTTGACGCGCTAACCGCTGGCGTCTACAGTAGTCCTCAATGCGTACAGAGTGTACGCTATGCGTACGCGTTGCGGGGGTATATGGCGAGACGACCAGCGATGCGCTGTTGCGGCTCGTTCTGCCGGTGTCGACTGTCCGCTGCGATGGCTGCGGGGATCCCGTGCCAGGCATCACGCGCGAGTTATGACTTGACGGCGCGGGGCGTTCCCCACGCGCGCTGCCTCTCACTCGACAGGGTCGTATGAATCCATCTGCTGAAGACTCCCACATGTCGAACGAGCGGGACACGGTCCTGCACACCTGGTGTGTCCAGTTGGACTGGAATGCTCCAACGATCATCGGCGGAGCCGGCGCGCGTCTGTTCACGGCCGACGGACGGAGCATTCTCGACATGAGCAGCTTGGCCGAGTGCAGCAATCTCGGTCATCAGCATCCGGCCGTGGTCCGGGCAATTCGGGCGCAGGCGGAGAAGCTGTGCTTCGTGACCAGCGCGTGGGGCGCCGAACCGCGCGCACGTCTGGCGGAAAAGCTGCTGGAGAAGTCTGGATTTGACGGCGGTCGGGTGTTTTTCACCCTCGGCGGAGCCGACGCCAATGAGCACGCGGTCAAGTTCGCACGTCAGGCGAGCAAAAAGGGAATCGGTCGGATCATCTCGCGGGATCGTTCGTATCACGGCGCGAGCTACGCAGCCATGGCGCTGTCCGGGGATGCCCGTACCGCATCGCAGGCGTCCCCGGCGATGTTCGGCGTCGTGCACGTTCCGCCGCCGTATGCGTATCGCTGTCCCTTCGGGACGACGACCGATGACGAGTGCGGTCGCGCCGCGGCGAGACTCGTGGGTCGGGTCATCGACACGCACGGTGCGGAAACGGTCGCAGCAGTGCTCATGGAGCCCAATGCGGGAACCAATGGCATCGTTGCGCCAGACACATTCTGGCCGCAATTGCGCCGGGAGACGAGCGAGCGCGGCGTGTTTCTGATCGCCGATGAGGTGATGAGCGGGTTCGGTCGGTGCGGGGAATGGTTCGCCTGGCAGCGCCATGGCCTGGAGGCCCGCCCGGACCTGATGACCTTGGCGAAGGGCCTCACGGGGGCGCACGTGCCGCTCGGGGCCGTGGTCCTTTCCGCGGAAGTGTCGCGCGCACTCGAGCCACAGATGCTGATGACCGGCCTGACGTATTCCGGCCATCCGCTCGCCTGTGCGGCGGGGCTCGCGGCGCTGGAGAGCTACGAGAATGAAGCGCTGATCGCACGCTCGCGTAGTCTCGGCGGGGAGATGTTTGCGCGACTCAAGGCCATGCAGGCTAAGCACGCTGCGATCGGCGATGTGCGCGGTGGTCACGGCCTGTTTGCCGTCGTGGAACTCGTTCGCGACCGTGCGTCACGGACCCCGCTCGCGCCCTGGGACTGGATGCACTCGCTCTTGCGCGAGCTGCTGGGTGAGGCGATGGAGGCGGGCGTCTCGTTCGGGGCACGCGGCAACCTGCTGCTGCTTGCGCCGCCGCTGGTGATCGATGAGGGAGAACTGGCCGACGCACTCGATCTGCTCGATCGTCTGCTTGGTCAGCTCACCGCGAAACTTGCTGCCACAGGAAGTCCCCTGCGATGAGCTTCAAACTTACCTATTCGACGATGTTCAATCCCCCGGAGGACCTGCACCTGCGCTTCGAGGCGGCGGTTGCCCGGGTCAGTGCCAAGCTCGGCGCTGCGCACCCGCTGCATATCGCAGGGGAGGATCGTCAATCCCCGCATAGGGCCGTCAAGCACAATCCGGCGAACCGAAATCAAGTTCTCGGGGAATTCGCAACCGCGACGCCAGCGGATGCGGACGCTGCGGTGCGTGCGGCGCACGAGGCGTTCACGGATTGGAGCAAGAGGCCCGCTACCCAGCGCCTGGAGGTGCTGCGCCGGGTCGGCAAGCTCATTGAAGAGCGTGTCTTCGACATAGCCGCAGCGTTGACGCTGGAAGTCGGCAAGAACCGCATGGAGGCGCTCGCCGAGGCGCAAGAGACGGCGGTGTTCTTCTACCACTATTGCGACGACTTCGAGCGCAACCACGGCTTTGACCAATCCTTGCCGAACGATCCCATCGCCGGGTGTGTCTCACGCAATCGCAGTGTCATGAAACCCTACGGCGTGTGGGCGGTTATTACCCCGTTCAATTTCCCGTTGGCCTTGGCCGGCGGTCCGGTCGCGGCGGCGCTGGTGACGGGCAATACGGTTGTCCTGAAGGGTGCGGCTGCGACGCCCTGGGCGGGACGGCTGCTCGCCGATTGCATGCGGGACGCGGGCGTTCCCGCCGGCGTGTTCAACTACCTGGGGGGCAGCAGCGACGAGGTCGGTGGGGCCCTCGTTGAGCATCCGCTCACGGCCGGGGTCACCTTCACCGGGTCGCACGAGGTAGGGATGCACATCGCGCGGCGCATGGCGGCCGGGGGGTATCCGCGTCCCTGCATCACGGAGATGGGCGGTAAGAATCCTTGCATTGTCACGGCGGAAGCGGATCTCGATTGCGCGGCGGCTGGTATCGTGCGGTCGGCGTTCGGTATGTGCGGCCAGAAGTGCTCCGCGCTCTCCCGCCTGTACGTGCACGATGCGGTGGCCGAGGAGTTGCTCGGCAAGCTGGTCGAGCGCACCGAGTCGCTGAGTATCGGTAATCCGCTCGAGCGACAGAACTGGCTGGGTCCCGTTGCGACGGAGTCGGGCTACGAGGCGTACGCACGCTACGTAAGCCAGCTGCGCGGCCATGGCTCGCGAGTTCTGGTTGGCGGCGACGTACTGCGCTCGGAGGAGTGTGCGCACGGCCTGTTCGTGCAGCCGACCATTGCCGAGGCCGCGACGGGGCACCCGCTGTGGCAGGAGGAGCTGTTCCTGCCCATTCTGATGGTCCATCGCGTCTCCTCGAATGATCAGGCCATGCATCTGGCCAACCATTCGGCACTCGGTTTGACCGCGGGCTTCTACGGCTCGCGCGAGCAAGTGGCTTGGTTCCACGAGCACATCCAGGCGGGAACCACGTACGCCAACCGTCCGCAGGGCGCGACGACCGGTGCCTGGCCCGGCTACCAACCGTTCGTCGGCTGGAAGGGTTCGGGAAATACCGGCAAGGCCATTGCCTCGGAGCACTACCTGCCACTGTATCTGCGCGAACAATCACAGACCGTCGTTGAGTGATCCCATGGAGCCAATGCCGTTGCGCGAGGCGATCGCGCGTCACGTTCACGATGGACAGAGCGTAGCCCTCGAGGGCTTCACGCACCTCATTCCGTTCGCCGCCGGCCACGAGATCATCCGTCAGCGGCGTCGCGACCTGCAGCTGCTGCGCATGACGCCCGATGTGATCTTCGATCAGATGATTGGCATGGGGTGTGTGCGCCAACTGACGTTCTCCTGGGGCGGAAATCCCGGCGTGGGATCCCTGCACCGGCTGCGCGATGCGGTCGAGCATCAATGGCCCGCCCCGCTGGCGCTCATCGAGCATACGCACGGGGAGATGGCCGTTGCTTATCAGGCCGGGGCGAGCGGACTGCCGTGCGGGCTGATGCGCCGCGGTGCGCAGACCGATCTTGCTCAGGCCTCCGCGGCGGGCGTGAGACACGTGCCGTGTCCGTTCTCGGGGATTGCACTGACTGCCGTTCCGGCCATCAATCCGGATGTGACGATTCTGCATGCTCAGCAGGTGGATGCGGCGGGCAACGTACTGATTCGCGGCATCGTCGGTGCGGCCAAGGAGGCTGCGATGGCAGCGCGCTGCGTGATCGTCACGGTCGAGGAGCAGGTTGAGCGGCTCGAGGCGGACATCAACTCGATCGTGCTTCCCGCCTGGATCATCGCTGCGGTGAGTATCGTGCCGGGCGGCGCCTATCCTTCCTACGCACACGGATATTACCCACGTGACAATCGGTTCTATCAGGAATGGGACGTCATCGCGAGGGATAGGCAGGGCTTCGAGAGCTGGATGCAGCGCCACGTGCTGGAGGTACCCGATCACGCGGGGCACCTCCAGTTGCTCGGGGTGAGCGCATGAGTGAGATAACATACACAGCCGATGAGATGATGACGATCACCGCTGCGCGGCAGTTGCGCAATCGGGCGGTGTGCTTCGTCGGCATCGGTCTGCCCAGCGCGGCGTGTAACCTCGCCCGCCTCACTCACGCACCCGATCTCGTTCTGATCTACGAGTCCGGTACTGTCGGAACCCGACCGGATTCACTGCCGCTGTCGATCGGCGACGGCGAGCTGGCGGAGACCGCGGTCGCCGTGGTACCGCTGCCGGAGGTGTTCTCCTATTACCTTCAGGGTGGCCGGGTCGACGTCGGCTTTCTCGGGGCAGCGCAGATCGACCGGTTTGGAAACCTCAACAGCACGGTGATCGGCGAGTACGAGCGGCCCACCGTGCGGTTGCCGGGGGCCGGCGGTGCGCCGGAAATTGCGACGCATGCGCGCGAGGTGCTGATCATCATGAAGCAGTCGCCGCGCAGCTTCGTTGCGAGCCTCGACTTCCGAACCTCGGGTGGGTATCTCGAGGGGCATGGCGCGCGCCGCGCCCAGGGGTGCCCGGGTGCCGGGCCGCGCACCGTGATTACCGATATCGGCATCCTGCGACCGCACCCCCAGACCGAGGAGCTGCGGTTGGTCGCCTTGTATCCGGGCAAGACGCTGCAGGAGGCAAAGGCTGCGACGGGATGGCCGCTGCAGGTCGACGATGACATTGAGATTCTGGCACCGCCCGAGGCCGCCGACCTTCGCGCGCTGCGCGAGCTGCATGCTCGAACGGCCGTGGCACACGCGAGCCCCGTACGGATTCCTATTCCACTGAACGCAAACGCTCGAGGTCGATGATGAGTTCTTCCCACATCAAGACGCGACTGCCAGGTCCCAAGGCGCAAGCCCTGATCGAGCGCGATCGCCTCGTCAGTACGCCCTCACTGCCACGCGATTACCCCTTTGTCATGCACAAGGGACGGGGCGCGGAGGTATGGGACGTGGACGGCAACCGGTTTTTGGATTTCGCGGCCGGCATTGCCGTGTGCTCGACGGGTCACGCGCATCCAGCCGTGGTCGCGGCGATCAAGCAGGCGGCGGATGATTTCCTGCACATCTCGAGCGACTACTGGCACGAGCGCATGACGAGCCTGTGCGAGCGGGTCAACGCGCTGGGGCCGGTGGGCGAGGCGGCGCAGGTGTTCATCTGCCAGAGTGGCACTGAGGCGGTGGAAGGCGCTCTGAAGCTGGCCCGCTATGTCACCGGTCGGCCGCGATTCATTGGCTTTCTGGGCGGCTTCCACGGACGCACGCTCGGGTCGCTCGCCTTCACGGCGAGTAAGTACACCCAGCAGGCCGGATTCTTCCCGCCCATGCCGGGAGTGACTCATGTTCCTTACCCCAATCCCTATCGCCCGCTTTTTGCGGGGGCGGACCAGGGGCAGGCCGTGCTCGATTACATCGAGAACACGCTGTTCCGGACGAACGTGCCGGCGAGCGAGGTGGCGGCGGTGCTCGTCGAGCCGATACAAGGCGAGGGCGGCTACCTCGTCCCGCCCGACGGCTTTCTGCGCGGGTTGCGCGAACTCTGTGATCGGCACGGCATTCTGCTGATATTCGACGAAGTACAGGCGGGTGTCGGCCGGTCGGGAAAGATGTTTGCGAGCCAGCACTGGGGCGTGACTCCCGACATCATGACCCTTGCCAAGGGTCTGGGATCGGGGCTGCCGATCGGGCTGACCGTTGCGCGGCGCCGATACATGGAGCGTTGGAAGCCGGGAGCCCACGGGAACACCTATGGCGGCAATCCGCTCTGTTGCGCCGCCGCGCTGGCGACGCTCGAGCTCGTTGAAAGCGAGTACGCCGCCAATGCCGCCCAAGTCGGGGAGTACTTCATGAACCGGCTGCGGCAGCTTCAGCAGCGCTTCAACTGCATCGGTGAAGTCAGGGGCAAAGGCCTGATGATCGGCGTGGAGCTAGTGGAGGACCGCACGAGTCGTACGCCAGCGAAAGACCTGTGCCAGGCGGTACTCACGCGCGCGTTCCACAACGGATTGCTCCTGCTGTCCTGTGGCATGAGCACGGTGCGGTTCATGCCGCCGCTGATGATCGATACCTCGCACGTCGATGAGGCGATGGAGCTGCTCGAGATTGCGTTGAAGGAAGCACTGGCGGGCACGTGAGTCCGCACGACTGCCCATGAGCGGCACTGGGGCTGCTGCGAGGCAGCCCCAGTCGGGCGGGAACTTCGTCGCTCCGGTGCATAAGGATCGAGCGCTCGATGCGCTCACGCGGCGATCGCTGAAACGCGGCGCCGCCCGGGTCTGTTCGACCGGGCATTGACTCGCAACACTACATTTTAAAACGATTACTCAAGGGGATCCTATGAAGCCGAACCACAAGCTGTCGCGCACCATTGCGGCGATTCTCAGCGCTTCAGCTATCCGTATGGTGCTCGCAGCCGACGCTCCCGCGACGGCTCCGCCGGCGCCGAGCATGGGGCAGGCCGAGGCGAGTGCTCAGGCACTGCAGGCCGTCGTCGTGACCGCGACTCGTCGTCGCGAGAACGTTCAGGACGTGCCGGTTACCGTGCAGGTGCTGACCGGTCGGATGCTGCAACAGCTGCACCTGTCGTCCTTCGAGGACTATGTCCGGATGATTCCAAATCTCACGTCCGCGGACAACGGACCGGGACAGAACGAGATCTTCATCCGCGGCATCGGCGCCGGTTCGACGTCCACTCAGGACAGTGGCGTCACCGGTCTGTGGCCCAATGTTGCGGTCTACCTCGACAACCAATCGGTCCAGCTGCCCAACCAGAACCTCGACATATATACCGCGGATCTGAATCGAATCGAGGTGCTCGAGGGGCCGCAGGGAACACTGTTCGGCGGCGGAGCGGAGGCGGGGGCGATCCGCTACATCACGAACAAGCCGAAGCTCGATAAGGTCGAGGGCAGCGTCAGCGGTGATTATGGGGTCACCGCCCACGGCGATCCGAATACCGCAGTCACCGGCGTGCTGAACCTGCCGATCGTGCCGCACCACCTGGCGGTGCGCATGGTGGCGTACAGCGACCGCCAGGGCGGATATATCAATAATGTGCCCGGGACCTTCAGTTATCACAATACGGACCTGGGCATTCACTACGCGAACTATCCGGCGGTGAACGGGCAGTGCCCGAACGGTCAACCGAACAGCGGCTATTGTGTGCCCCCTGGCAGCCCGGTGGCGAACAATTCGAACCTGGTGCGCAATGCGATCAACCCGGTGACCTACCAGGGCGCGCGCATCGAGGCCCTGTACAGGTTCAATGACGACTGGAGTCTGCTGGTCACGCAGATGAACCAGACGCTGGACGCCGAGGGCGTGTTCTTCCAATATCCCAATGCGCCGGATGGGCAGAAGCTCAATCCCCTCGAAGTAGTGCTGTTCACGCCGTCGTTTCACAAGGACAAGTGGTCGAATACGTCATGGACCCTCAAGGGTAAGGCCGGAGATCTCAACGTCATTTACACCGGCGGGCTGCTCACCCGTAACCTCGAAACCGAGACCGACTACACCAATTACGCGCGCGGCTTCTACGGTGATTACTATCATTGCTATGGCCCGGGCAGCGGGGGCAATGCGAGCCTGACCTCCACGTGCTTCTCTCCGGTGGGCGCAATCTACGACTCGCAGGAGAACACGCACTGGCAGCACGAGCTGCGTGTGGAGACTCCGCACAGTTCGAGGCTGCGCGGAATATTCGGTATCTACGAGGAGGACAACGTCGTATACGACCAGGACAACTACCAGACTCAGAGTCTGCCTTCCTGTACGTCGAACGGCGCGCCCGGAACACCGGGCAACTCGGGCTGTATGTCGAATCTGGGCACTTTCCCGGGCACGACGGTCATGTACCCGGGCGTCAAGAGTGGTCAGACGTCCTTTTACGTCGACACCAAGCGTGAGACCCGACAGCTGGCTGAATTCGCCTCGGTCAGCTTCGATCTGACGCCGCAGCTGACCCTGACCGGTGGCGCACGGCACTTCGTCTATCAGAACAGTCTGCAGGGCAACATCATCTCGGCGTTCGGATGCTTCCAGGCGGGCGCTCCGGCTGGCGGATGCCACAATCCGGCGACATCAACCAATGACAATGCGCAGAACCTCCGAGATACGGAAAGCGGCTGGCGCGCTCAGGCGAATGTCTCCTGGCACATCGATCCGGTGCTGCTCGGACATCACCAGCACATCATGACGTATTTCACCTTCTCCCAGGGATTCCGCCCGGGTGGATTCAATTCCAACGGGGGCAGCGCACACATCATCGGTCCCGACGGTCAGGCGCAGTTCCTCATTCCGAGCGCCTACCACTCCGATACGCTCAATAATTACGAGTTCGGGTGGAAAACGGACTGGCATTTCCTGCATCGGTATTTCCAGTGGAACGCGGCGGTGTATCGCGAGGACTGGAACAATGTCCAGATCAACTTCTTTGATCCCGGCCTGCTCGGCCTCCTGAACGTCAATGAGAACGGACAGAACTTCCGCATCAATGGCGTGGAGACCTCGTTCATCGCCCAGATCTGGCGTGGACTCACCCTGCGTGGCTCGGGCGCTTGGAACAGCAGTGAACAGACCAATTCGCCCGCGCTCATCGACAACAATCCGGCGAGCGTGAATTTTGGCAAGGCGATTACGCAGAACTGCGGTGCCGGACCGACCAGCTGCACACCGGTCGTCAATCCGTTCGGGCCGCGCGGCGCGCCGACGGCGGATTCGCCTCCGATTCGCTTCAGCCTGCTGCTGCGTGATGACTTTCCGATCGAGGCACCGGAGTTCATGTCGTATCTGAACGGTGCGACGGGGCACGTGCAGGTCGGAATGGTGCACCAGGGGCACTCGTTCACGCAGTCCGGGTCCAATCCGCCGTTCATTCCGGGCGTCGTGGTCTCGACGCAGCGGCTGCGGTTCGAGAATCCCGCTTACACGGTGTATGACGCGTCGGCCGGAATATCGAAGGGCCACTGGTCGTTCACGGTCTACGGCGAGAACCTCACGAACTCGAATGTGGCGGTCTTTACCAGCACCGATCAGTTCATCGTGGCGCAGACCCCGATGCGCCCGAGGGTCATCGGCGCGAAGTTCGGGTATAGTTTCTAAGGAGAAGCTGCGACCGTTGCGCAGCGGGGGTGCCGTGCCGGGCGGGACAAGATGGGGAGTCCGTCGAGAGTCGAGAGTGAAGTCATCCGCGTACGCGGATTGATCGAGGCGCAGCGCTTTGCTGAGGCGCGTACGGCGGCCGAGGCGCTGCTCGTTGCGGTGCCGGAGAACAGGGACGTTCTCTACGCCTGTGCCCACGCGCAGCGTCGCCAGGGGGACATCCGTTCGGCGCTGAGGACGCTAGCGAGACTGGAAAGCCTGCATCCGCGCTTCAGCCGCGGATTTCAGGAGCGCGGCTTCTGCCACGTCGCGTTGAAGCAGGCTCCGGAGGCGATCGAGGCCTTCCAGCGCGCCGTGAGCATCAGTCCGGCGTTGCCGGTGAGCTGGAACATGCTCGAAGGCCTGTATCGGATGACCGGGCGGCCTGATGAGGCGGCCCGGGCTGCGGCCCAGGTGGCGCGGCTGCGGGAGGTCCCGCCGGAGGTCGTTACCGGTTACACGCTGTTCTCGGACGGAGAGCTCACGCGCGCCGAGGAACTGGCCCGGGCGTTTCTTCTCAAGCATGGGCATCACGTCGAGGCGATGCGGCTGCTTGCTCGGATCGCAGTAGCGCGTGACATCCATGCCGATGCGCAGGTGCTCTTCGAGGGGATTCTGGAGCTGGCGCCGGGCGATCAGCCGGCGCGGCTCGAATATGCACAGGTGTTGCTGAAGCGCCAGCTGTATCTCGAGGCGGAGCGGCAAGCCGAGACGCTCCTGGCGGCCGAACCCGGCGATCGCAACTACCGTACGCTGCACGCGCTCACGCAGGTCGGTCTGGGCAAGCACCGGCAGGCGATCGAGCTGTATCGGGCGCTGCTCACCGATGCCCAGCAGCCCGCGGAACTGCATCTGTCGATCGCGCATTTGCTGAAGACCGTGGGAGAGACCGAGGCGGCGGTCGGCGAATATCGCGCGGCGGCGGCACAGCGACATGATTACGGGGACGCGTACTGGAGCCTCGCGAACCTCAAGACCTACCGGTTCACCGAAGAGGAGATCGGGCGGATGGTCGGGGCGGAGGCCGCGCCCGGTACCTCGACCGAGGATCGCTACCATCTGTGCTTCGCGCTCGGCAAGGGGTTCGAGGACCGCCAGGCGTATGAGCAATCCTTCGAGTACTACCTGCGGGGGAACTCGCTCAAGCGCGCCTCAATCGATTACCGTCCGGAGCTGATGGAGCGCAACACCGAGCTACAGATCGAGGTCTGCACGCCGGCGCTATTCGAGCGCCATCGGACCAGCGGTGCTCCGGCGGCCGACCCGATCTTCGTCGTCGGTCTGCCGCGTGCCGGCTCGACCCTGATCGAGCAGATCCTCGCCTCCCACAGCCTGGTCGAGGGTACCTACGAGCTGCCGGACGTCCCGCGCCTGGTGGCGGAGCTGCACGGCCGCGATGCCCAGTACCCACAGATTCTCGCAAGTCTGAGCGGGGAGGAACTGCGCGCGCTGGGGGATCGCTACCTGAGCGGAACGCGGGCGTACCGCATGACCGAGCGGCCGCGCTTCATCGACAAGATGCCGAACAACTTCCGCAACATCGGCCTCATTCACCTGATGCTGCCGAATGCCAAGATCATCGATGTGCGGCGCGAGCCGATGGCTTGCTGCTTCGCGAACTTCAAGCAGCTGTTCGCCGAGGGGCAGCTGTTCACTTACGGCCTCGAGGACATCGCCCGCTATTACCGCACCTACCTCGAGCTCATGACCCACTGGGAGGCCGTGCTTCCGGGGCGCGTGCTGCGCGTGCACTACGAGGACGTCGTGCAGGACCTGGAAGGAAACGTGCGGCGTGTTCTCGAGTTCTGCGGACTCGAGTTCGAGCCTGCGTGTGTCGCGTTTCACCGCACCGAGCGCAGCGTGCGCACGGCGAGCTCCGAGCAGGTGCGCCGGCCGATTTACCGCGAGGGGCTCGAGCATTGGCGCCACTACGAGCGTTGGCTGGGCCCTCTGCGCGAGGCACTCGGGGACGCGCTGGCCCGTTACCGGCAGTCCTGAGATCGGCGCGCCGGAAGGCCGGACGCGCCGCTGCGCGCACGCCCGTGGGCCATTGCAGCCCACCGCGCTCCTCGACCAGCTCCCCGGGATCCGGGGGATGGCGCACCTGTATCTTGCTCCGGATGAGGCTCTGTGCTATGCATAACCAATGGGGGGCCTTACCGTCGCGATCGTGGCCAACATCGGCATCGGAGCCGCGCTGCTCGCGGTGCTGCATCGCCAGCGTACGAGCGATCCACAACCCCTGACGGGGCCTGATCAGGCGCTGGCCCACTATCGTACGCTCTATCCGCTGGCCACCGGCACAGCCACCGTCGCAGCGGATGGGCGCGCGGCCTTGCTCGAGCTTACCGACGGAACGATTGGACTGGTCGAGCGACGGGGCCGGAGGTGGAACGTGCGCGCGGTGAGTTCTTCGCAGCTGCTCGGGGTCCGTCGCGAGACCGATGAGTCGATCACGCTTCGCTTCGCCGATTTCGGTTGGCCACGCTCACGCGTGCGGCTGGCCGACGCGCAGACGCTCGAACGCTGGATCGGGCGACTCGCGGCGCTGCGGTCGGCGCCAGTCGTGCCGGAGGGGTGGGGAGGGCATCGTGCCTGATCCGGTCTACCTGCGGCTCGCACTGCTGGTGCAGCTGGTCCTGCTGCTGCTGATCCCGCTCGAGGCTGCGCTCGCAGTCGCCGGGCGGATCCGTGGCGAGTACGACTTGCACGACACGCTCGCCAACGTCGCAGTCAGCGTCGGCAGTATCTTCTTCTGGGGCACGCTCGGCTGGATGTACTTCGGTGGAGTGTTGTACGCCTACCATCATCGACTGTTCCACATTCCGTTCGCCGGCTGGTCGTTTGCGCTCGTGTTTGTTCTGGAGGACTGTCGTTATTACTGGTGGCACCGGATCAGTCATCGGTCCCGGTGGTTCTGGGCTTCGCATGTCGTGCATCATTCCAGCCAGCACTTCAATCTGTCGACGAACCTGCGCCAGAGCTGGACGTCGCAGTTCAGCGGCCTGACGCTGCTCGGCATGCCCCTGGCGCTCATCGGCTTCAATCCGGCGCTC
This sequence comes from Pseudomonadota bacterium, assembly GCA_021815925.1. Taxonomy (GTDB): domain Bacteria; phylum Pseudomonadota; class Gammaproteobacteria; order Steroidobacterales; family Steroidobacteraceae; genus 13-2-20CM-66-19. The sequence goes on from JAKAZL010000003.1 coordinate 66,730, forward strand.
GTCGGGCTCGCCTTTACCCTGAACCTGATCTATCAATTCTGGATTCATACGGAATCTGTCGACCGCATGCCCCGATGGTTCGAGTGGCTGCTGAATACCCCTTCGCATCATCGCGTCCACCACGCCAGCAACCCGGGCTATCTGGATGCCAATTACGCCGGGGTATTCATGCTCTGGGACCGGATGTTCGGCTCATTTGTCGCCGAGCGTCGTGACGAGCCGCCGCGCTACGGCATCGTGAGCAATCTGGGCACCTTCAATCCCGTCCGGATCGCGCTGCACGAGTATTACGCGATCGCGCGCGATGTCTTTCGCCGCAATCTCACGTGGCTGCAGCGTCTGGCGTATCTGTTCGCGCCGCCGGGTTGGAGTCACGACGGCAGCCGTGCGACCACCGCGCAATTGCGGGCGCGGGTTGCCCGTGCCGGCGCGGTGCCGGGCGGCCCGGGTGTCCTGGATCCGCTGCTGTCCGCGGGCGATTGATCCACCCGGGGGAAACGACACCGCCCCGACTCGTACGCTGCGCTGGCGGCGAGTGAATCCGCTGGCTGTAGCACGGGAGATCTCTCCTTATCTAAGGTGGTAGCGCGCGAGAGCGTCTCGATTACAGGATGCGGGCCAGCGCCATAGCGCCACCGAGCCGCGGCCGCTGAATGGACGTCGCCGCCGCGGCTCGCGCGGGCAGAACGTTGATTCTTAGTAGACCGCTATGTCGGCCATGCGCGCGCGGACAATGCACTGCTGTGGTGGCCGGTTGCCCTCGGACGCTACGCCGTGTGCGTGATCGACCCGCACGGCCATAGCGCCGAGCGAGCTCTGCGCGTCACGCTGCGGCAATTGACTGCGGAGCGCTGGTCGGCGGGCGTTTGGGCCGCTGACGGCGGCGAGCCGTTGCGCGGGTAGCAGGCCGCCAGCCATGGCGATCCATCTGGACGCCCGATCAGTCGACGTGAGAAGCTCCTCCGTCTACGGGGGCGCAGAGAAAGCATGCCGCGCAAGCGGCCGATGACGAATGTCCTTCCGGTCGCGCAAAACGATCGAGTCGTGCACTGCCGATGTCTCCGGTGAGGCCGGCCCGCGCCTGCGCCGCTCGCTGGGCGTGGTGGGCCTGACCGCATTCGGCGTGGGCTCCACGATCGGCGCCGGCATTTTCTCCCTCACTGGCGACATCGCGGCGCACCAGGCGGGACCGGCGGTCTCGCTCGCATTCGTGCTGGCGAGCATCGCGTGCTTTTTCGCCGGTCTGTGCTATGCGGAATTCGCCGCAATGGTACCGATCTCCGGCAGCGCCTACTCGTACGCATACGTGACACTCGGCGAGGGGGTGGCCTGGATCATCGGCTGGAGTCTGGTGCTCGAGTGGCTGTTCTCGGCCTCGGTGGTCGCGATCAGCTGGTCCGGCTATACCAGCGCTGCGCTGCAGTCCATTGGCTTGCCGCTGCCGCAATTCCTGATTCATTCCCCCTTCGCGATCGACGCGGCTGGCCACTGGAGCCTCAGCGGCGCGTGGCTCGATCTGCCGGCGGTGCTGGTTGTGCTCGCGTGCACCGCGCTCGCGCTCGCCGGAACCCGCACGTCGGCTGGAGTCAACACCGTGATCGTCGTGGCCAAGGTGATCGCACTCATTCTCATCATGGCTGTGGGCGCGAAGTACATCCATGCGCGCAACTGGAGGCCGTTCATTCCGCACAATACCGGTGAGTTCGGTGAGTTCGGCTGGTCGGGGGTTGCGCGCGCAGCCGGAACGCTGTTCTTCGCCTACATCGGTTTCGATGGCGTCTCGACGCTCGCCGAGGAAGCCCGCAATCCGCAGCGCACGGTGCCCATCAGCCTGTTCGCCTCGCTCCTGATCTGCACGCTGCTGTACGTCGGGGTGAGCCTCACCATCACCGGGCTTGCCAACTACCGCTCGCTCGGCGTGGACGATCCGCTGTACTTCGCGCTCACCCAGGCGGGGGTGTCGCTCGGCTATCTGCGCGGTCTCGTCGCTATGGTGGCAATCGTCGGTCTGCTCTCCGTGGTGCTCGCAAGCATCGTCGGGCAGGTGAGGATTTTTTACGCCATGGCGCGCGATGGCCTGCTGCCACCGGCTTTTGGGCGCCTGAGCCGCTCGGCGGGCATTCCCTACCTCGCCACGATCATCACGGGCGTCGCCGCGACGGTCATGGCGGCGGTGCTGCCGCTGGAGTTGCTCGGGGAACTGATCTCCATCGGCACACTGCTGGCATTCTCGGTCGTGTGCGCCGGGGTGGTCGTGCTGCGCCGAATCGCTCCGCATGCCCGGCGACCGTTCCGTACGCCCTGGGTCCCGCTGGTGCCCATGCTCGGACTGCTCAGCTGCCTCGTCCTCATGCTAAGCCTGCCGGCCGGAACGTGGATCCGGCTGGTGGTGTGGACGGGACTCGGGCTGCTGGCCTACGCGGCGTACGGGCGCCGCCATTCCCGGCTCAGCCGTGAAGCCGCGAGCAGAAGCGACGAATCCGCGCGCACGCCGAATCAATCGTCGACTCCTCCGTAGCGAAGCACATCCGCACGTAGCGGCGCGTCTGATGGCCAAACGCCGCACCGTCCATCACCGATACGCGCTCCTGCTCGTACAGCCGGAGCATGAACTCGTGCGCCGAGAGACCGGTGTCTGACACGTCGGCGAGCATGAACATTCCGGCATCGGGCGGCACGGCGCGAATGCCAGCAATGCCCTCGAGCCCCGCCAGCATGTGAGCGCTGCGTGCCTCGCACAAATCGCGGATGCGCCGCTCCGCATCGTCGGCCACGGACAGCGCCGTGATGGCCGCCTCCTGGATGAAGCCCGGCAGTCCGAACAGCATGCACATGGCCAGTGACTGCGCGTGCGCGGCGAACTGGCGCGGTCCGACGAGCCAGCCGGATCGCATGCCCGGCATGGCATGGGATTTCGAGAGGCTGCTGATGGTCACCACGCGCTCCGGGAGCGTGGCGGCGAGACTCGGCACCCGGCCGCCCGGGGCAAGACCCGCATAGACCTCATCGACGATCAGCCACAGGTCGTGCTGCTGCGCGATCCGGCCGATGGCCTCGAGTTCGCGCTCGTTGAGGATGACCCCGCTCGGGTTGCCCGGGCTCGCCCACAGGATGGCACGTGTCCGGGAGTTCACGCGCGACTCGAGCGCCTGCAGGTCGGGCCGCAATCCCGCACCCGTCGGCGAGCGGATCATGCGCGCGCCGGACACCTCGATCGTTGCCGGATACGTGGTGTACATCGGGTCGAACGTGATGATCTCGTCGCCAGAGCCTGCCAGGCACATCGAGGCGACGAACAATGCATTTTGCGCGCCGGCGACGAACACGATGTTCTCGGGTGAGACGCTCTGCCCGCAGCGACTGCGGTGCAGTCTGGCAATCGCCTCGAGCAGCGCCGGCCGGCCGGCGGCCGGCGTGTAGTGGATGTCCCCGGCGCGCAGCTGCTCGACGGCCCGATCGATCACGGCGGGAATGGTGCCGAGGTCCGGATCGCCAATGCTGAGCAGGAGAACGTCCTCACCGCGGGCCCGCGCGGCGGCCGCGTGGTAATGCGTGACCCATGCATCGGCGCCGTCGCCGCTCACTCGCTCGACCAGGTGGGAAAATCTCATGATTCGCCAGCTTGCTTTTATTCCAGACGCATGTCAATTTCCGCGGCAACATGAGAGGCAATTCAACTGTCGGTTGCTATCTGGTCGAGCTGCTCGCGGCCAACGGCATCGAGACGGTGTTCGGCATTCCGGGCGTGCACACGCTCGAGTTGTATCGTGGGCTCGCCGCTGCCGGCATGCCGCACGTTCTGGTCCGACACGAGCAGAATGCGGCCTTTGCCGCCGACGGGTATGCCCGGGCGAGCGGACGGCTTGCGGCGGCGTTCGTCATCTCCGGCCCGGGCATGACCAATGCCCTGACTGCCGTGGCGCAGGCCTATTCGGATTCGACGCCACTGATCATGGTGGCGAGCGCGCCGGTGCGCGCCTCACTGGGCAAGGGATGGGGCGTACTGCACGAGCTGCCCGATCAGCTTGCCCTGGGCGCCGGCGTCACGGCAATCGCCCGGACTGCCTTCTCGGCCGAGGACGTGCGCGACCATCTGCGTGCGATGTTCGCTGCGCTGCGCACTGGCCGGCCTCGCCCGGCATACCTGCAGGTCCCACTCGATCTGCTCGCCGAGCCTACTGCACTGAAGGCCGAACGGTTCGCCGAGCTCGGTGCGCGTCCCGAGCCGCAGCGTGAGGCGATCGCGCGGGCGGTCGCGACGCTGGCTGCAGCCGAGCGTCCGCTCGTCATCGCCGGCGGAGGCGCGCGCGAGGCGGCCGAGCCGCTGCGCCGGCTCGTCGAGCGACTCGACGGCTATTTCGTCTCGACGACCGCGGGCAAGGGATTGCTGCCGGAGGATCATCCGGCGAATCTCGGGACGTCGCTGCCGTTTCGCCAGACACAGTCGCTCATCGCCTCGGCCGATGCGATCGTTGCCGTCGGGACCGAGCTCGCCGAGACGGACTTCTATACCGGCACGCGGCTGGCGCTGAACGGGCAGTTGATCCGTATCGATATCGACCGGGCCAAGCTCGCGGATCATTACGGTGCGCAGGTCCCGGTCTGGGGCGATGCACGAGCGAGTCTCGAGGCGATCGTGGCGGATCTCGCGCAGCGGCGTGGCTGGCGCAGCGCGGCCGGCTCGGGCGCCGCTCACCGTGCCGCCATCGAGCGGTCCCTCGATGCTCCCTCGCGCGCACGGCTCAACGCCCTGCGGGCGATTCGGGCCGCCGTGCCGCCCGAGGGTGTCGTGTTCAGCGATCAGACGCAGATTGCGTATCTCGGCAATTATGCGTACGCGGCAGACCGACCGGGGAGCTGGTTTCATCCGTGCGGCTACGGCGCGCTGGGTTTCGCGCTGCCGGCCGCCATCGGCGCGAAGATCGCTCAGCCGGAGCGTGCGGTGGTCGCGCTGGCCGGAGATTTCGGCTTGCAGTTCACCCTGCAGGAGCTGATGAGCGCGGTCGAGCTGCGGCTCACTCTGCCGATCATCGTGTGGAACAACGACGCGTTGGGTCAGATCCGCGACGACATGCAGGCGGCGGGCATTCCGCTGCTCGGAGTGATCGCGCGCAATCCGGATTTCTGCGCGCTGGCGCGGGCATTCGGTGCAGCCGCAGTGCGTGCCGCCGGGCCGGCGGCGCTCACCGAGGCTGTTCGCGATGCGCTGCGGCGTCCGGGGCCGACGTTGATCGAGGCGGTGGAGGCGGATTTCGCGGTGGACGGCGCAGCCGGAGCGGCGGGGCGGTAGGGGCCCACTCGCTGATCCTCCGCGCTCTGACTCGCGACGGTGCCCTACGGATCGCTGACCCGCACGATCACCTTTCCGAGGTGTCGGCCCGCGAGCAGGTCGATCAGCCCCTGGGGCGCACTCTGCAGTCCGCTGAGGAACGTCTCGTGGACGGCGATACGGTTCTCATCGACCCAGCGGCTCATCTGCGCGACGAAGGCCTCTCGACCGGTCGCGAAGTGATCGAAGATGAGGAAACCCTGCACCAGCAATCGGCGCGTCAGCACCTGGCGCATCAGCAGCGGCACGTGGTCGGGACCGGACGGAAGCTCGGTGTCGTTGTAATGAGCGATCAGACCGCAAACCGGAATGCGCGCGTTCTGATTCAGCAGCGGTAGCACCGCCTGGAACACCCGGCCACCGACGTTCTCGAAATACACATCGATCCCGCTGCGGGCGGCGGCGGCGAGCTGCTCGGCGAAGTCGCTCGCGCGGTGATCGATGCAGACGTCGAAGCCGAGCGTTTCACGGGCGTAGCGGCACTTCTCGGGTCCGCCGGCGATGCCGATGACCCGCGCGCCCTGCAGTCGCCCGATCTGGCCGACCGCGGAGCCGACGGCTCCGGCCGCCGAGGCCACCACGATCGTCTCGCCGGGCTGGGGCCGGCCGATGTTGAGCAGGCCGTGGTAGGCCGTGAAGCCCGGCATGCCGAGAACCCCGAGTGCCTGTGACGGGGAGCGGATCCGCCCGTCCAGGGGACTGATGTCGCTGCCGTCCGAGAGCGCGAAGGATTGCCAGCCGCTGCCGCCGACGACCCAGTCGCCCGGGGCGTAGGCGGGATGGCGCGAGACCTCGACGCGGCTCACGGTTCCCCCGACCATGACCTCGCCGATCCCGACCGACGGGGCGTAGGACGGGGCATCATTCATCCTGCCGCGCATGTATGGATCGAGGGACAGGAACACCGTGCGCAGCAGCACCTGGCCCGCGGCGGGCTGCGCCAGGGGGCTTTGCTCGAGTCGGAAGTCCTCGAGCCGGGGAACGCCCTTCGGGCGCGCATTCAAAACGACCTGCGTATTCATTGACATGTTCATGACGGCTCTCTCGCCGGTTCGCACATTGCGCGCGGCATGGAGTTGCGATTGGAATCAAACATCATTCGGTTCACTGCGACCGGATGGCCGAGGCGCTCTCGGCCTGTCGCCACTTCTGCCAGGCGTAGACGGGCAGTCCAGCCAGCATGATCAGCGTCCCCCAGTACAGCGACTGCTCGCCGGCGCCCGCGGCGGCCCACAGCGCGAAGGCGAATGCGAATGAAGCCACCAGGACGTTGCGCACTCGGCGGGCTTGGGTGCGACTGAAGAGCACCTCGGCCATGGCGCAGACCATGTATGGCACCAGCGTGAAGAAGGTGGCAATCAGGATGATGATGTCGAAGGTGCTGACCAGCCCGCGGTTGTAGTTCATCAGGATCAGACCCGTGGCGACCACACCGGAGAACAACAGCCCGACGGTGGGTGTGCCACGGCGGCTCTCCCGTGCGAACAGCGATGGGAAAAGGTGGTCGCGGGCAATCGCCTGGGCGAACTGACCGGACATCAGGATCCAGCCGTTCAAGGCGCCGAAGCAGGAGATCGCCGCGGCGGCCGCAATCAGATCTGCGGCCCAGCTGCCCCAGATCGCCTGAGCGGCGGCCGCGAACGGCGCATCGGAGTGAGCGAGGATGTGCGCCGGAACGATGCCCATCACGGCGGTGGTGCAGGTGATGTAGAACACCGCAGCGATGATCGTGCCGAGAATCGTCGCCCGGGGAATGGTCTTGGCCGGATCGCGCACGTGATCGGCCGGGACCGTCGCGGACTCCAGTCCCACGAACGCCCACATGGTCAGGGCTGCGCAGGCGTTCACGGCCGCGAAGGGTGATCCGCCGACCGGGTGAGCCGTGATCAGTTTCGGATCGAAGTAGAAGCTGCCGAACACGGCGAGCAGCAGCAGCGGGGAGAGCTTCAGAATCACGGTGATGAGCTGCAGGCGTCCCGCGGCGCGGACTCCCCAGATGTTCACGCCGGTGAGCAGCCAGGTCGCCAGCACCGCCGCGCCGGCGCCAGCCCCTGGGTACGAGCCGAGGGCTGGAATGAGCGGCTCGAGGTAGCTGGCGAAGGCGACGGCTATCGCGGCGACCGAGGCGGCGATGCTGATCCAGTACATCCAGGCGATCAGGAATCCGGCGAAATCCCCGAAGGCCTCGCGCGAATATGCGTATGGGCCACCGGCCTGCGGTGAGCGGCGGGACAGGCTGCTGAACATCCAGGCGAGCGCCAGGGCGCCGGCGGTGCTGAACGCCCACCCCCACAGGCTGAACACCCCGTACGCGGCCAGCGCCGCCGGCAAGAGGAAAACCCCTGAGCCGACCATGTTGCCGATGACCATGGAGGTCGTGGTCGCAAGCCCGAGGCTGCGGCGCGGTTCGGTGCCGGTGTGCATGTCGAGGATTTCTCCGAGTCCGCGGCGGAGCAATTCAAAGGGGCACACAGTACCTGATATTCTCGGCCGGGAGTACAGTGCCCCGCGAGGTCCTCATGTCGACGAATCAGGAGTCCACGCGGCTCGCCGTGACGCGGCCGGTCAGTGCGGCGATGGCGGCGTGCGAGCTGACGCACGTGCCACGCACCGCGATCGACATCGATCTGGCGCGTAGGCAGCACGAGGACTACGAACAGGCGCTCATCCGGCTCGGGTGTCGCATCGAGCGGCTCGCCGAGGAGCCCGCGCTCGCTGACTCGGTGTTCGTGGAGGATACGGCGATCGTGCTGGATGAGCTCGCGGTCATCACCCGGCCGGGCGCACAATCGCGGCGCGCTGAGATCACATCGATCGCCGCCGCACTGGGCAAGCATCGGCGCCTCGAGCGCATCCAGGCGCCCGGGACCCTCGATGGCGGAGACGTGCTGCGCGTCGGTCGCACGGTCTACGTCGGCCTGTCCACCCGCAGCAACGCCGCGGCGATCGGCCAGCTCGGCGCGCTGCTGGCGCGACACGGATACCGTGTGCAGGGTGTGCCGCTCGGCGGCTGTCTGCATCTGAAGAGCGCGGTGACCCAGGTTGGGCCGCAACTGCTGCTCATCAATCCCGCGTACGTCGAGCCGGCTCGCTTCGCGGATATGCAGTTCGTGCAGGTGGATCCGGGCGAGCCGCTTGCCGCCAACGCACTGCCGATCGGAGACGGGATCATTTACCCCGCCTCGAACCCGCGCACGGCCCAGCGCTTGCGACAGCGCGGCCTCGCCGTTCACACCGTCGATGTGTCCGAGCTGGAGAAGGCCGAGGGTGCGGTGACCTGCTGCAGCCTGATCCTTTCGGCGTAGGTCGTCGCGGCGGGCCCTCGCTGCCGGGCAGGTCCATCGGCCCAGCGGCGTTCGCAATTGATCTTTGTCACGTCGGGCGGACGGTCGTTCGGCCTGCGGATTGCGCTGCGAGCCTCTTCCCAGCCCGTCGGCGCCATGGCGGATCGGTTCAGGAGGCGCCGGTCTGCTCGGCGCCCGTAGCGTACCGACATGGCTGGTATTCCCGCCCCTGCTGCGGGCTGGCCGGTACGTGCGCGGCAGGGCATTTTCCGGCCTCCGCCGGTCCCGGCTGGCCATTGGCGCGCGCGGCTGTGAGGCGGCGAGCTTGCCGGCCATACGGGCGAGAAACCCGGCAGTGGATGTCCGATGCGTTCAAGCGGTGGTGGTGGTGGCGTTGCGAGCACGCTACGGGCAGGGGCCTCCGTGGGAGCGACCTTCTCTTGATTTTTTAAGTGGATGTGTGAGTATCCCGCAGAGGGGGATCTGATCGTAGAAATAGGGGCGATCCGCGCAGGAAGCGGCCATCCGTGCACTGCTCCTGCGGTCTGTCTTCATGACGTTTCAACGTGCTGCGCCATTGCGTGTGATCTTGGATATCGCGAACCCGTCTCAGATTTGCTTCGGCGCCACAGCGATCCCCCCGCGCGTTGGCGCTGCGGCAGGAATGACCCGGTGAGTACCTCCCCGGAGCCGCTCGGCACGGTGCAGACCGCACTTGATCACGCGTTCCAATTGCTGGAGACCCGCCCGGCGCTCGCGGCGGAGCAGGCGAGCGAGATCCTTAAGATCATGCCCGAGCAGCGCGACGCGACGCTGCTGCTCGGCATGGCCCGACGCAAGTCCGGGCACACGGACGGCGCGGTGCAGGTGCTGCGCGGGCTGTGCGAGCGGCATCCCCGTTGGGCGCTCGCGCAGCAGGAACTCGGCGAGACCCTTGCCGCGGCGGGGCAGCCCGAGGCCGCCGTCGAGGCGCTGCGGCGCGCCGTGGCTCTGCAGCCGGACTCGCCGTCCGCCTGCCTCGCGCTCGCGGATGTTCTGACTGCAACGAATAACGTGCAGGAAGCGGATGCCGCGTATGCGCGCTACATCAAGGCGGCTACCCGCGATCCGCACCTGCGCAAAGCCGCTGCGGCGCTCAATGCGAACCGGGTGCCGGAAGCCGAGACGCTCTTGCGTGAGCACCTGGCGCGTCATCCGACCGACGTGGCGGCACTGCGCATGCTTGCGGAGGCGGCCGCGCGCCTGTTGCGCTATTGGGAGGCGCGGACGCTCCTCGAGCGCTGCCTCGCGCTCGCGCCGGGGTTCGATGCGGCCCGGCACAACTACGCGACGGTGCTGAACCGCGAGGGCAGAGCGGAACAAGCGTTGCGCCAGTGTGATCAATTGCTTGCGAAGGAACCGCAGAATCCCAGCTACCGCAGCCTCCGGGCCGCCATCGCGGCCAACCTGGGTAATTACGAAGACGCCATTGCGGGGTATGAGTCGGTGCTCGCGCAGTACCCGCAGCAGCCCAAGCTGTGGATGAGCTACGGCCATGCGCTCAGAACCACCGGCAAGATGTCCGAGTGCATCAAAGCGTATCAGCGTGCTCTGTCGATGGAGCCGGCGCTCGGGGAAGCGTGGTGGAGTCTTGCGAACCTGAAGACCTTTCGCTTCAGCGATGCCGACGTGCACGCCATGCGCGAGGCGCTGGCAAACGGGCGTCTCAACGACGACGACCGGCTGCACTTCGAGTTCGCGCTCGGCAAGGCCCTCGAAGACGCCGGCTCATACGAGGAGTCGTTTGCACACTACGCTGCGGGCAATGCACTGCGCCGCAAGGCGCACGGCTATGACCCGGAGGAAAACACCGGCTTCGTGCGCCGGTCGAAACAACTCTTCACGACCCGATTCTTCGCCGAGCGTGCTCGTGCCGGCGCTCAGGCACCGGACCCGATCTTCATCGTGGGCCTGCCGCGCGCGGGGTCTACCCTGATCGAGCAGATCCTCGCCAGTCACCCTCTGGTCGAGGGGACGATGGAACTGCCGGAATTGCCGAAGATCGCCCGCGAGCTGGCTGGTTCCAGGGGTGATGATGAGGAGGAGGGGGCATTTCTCAAGAATGTCGCCTCGCTCGAGCCCGACGCGCTGCGCGCCCTGGGCGAGCGGTACCTGGCGGAAACCCGCGTCACGCGCAAGACCGACGCGCCGTTCTTCATCGACAAGATGCCGAACAACTGCTTCTACGTCGGCCTCATTCAGCTCATTCTGCCCAATGCCGTGATCATCGATGCGCGGCGTCATCCGCTCGCCTGCGGCTTCTCATGCTTCAAGCAGAATTTTGCGCGCGGTCAATGGTTCACCTACGGACTCGAGGACATTGGGCGCTATTACCGCGATTACGTCGAGATCATGGATCACTACGACTCGGTTCTGCCCGGCAGGGTGTGCCGGGTGTTCTACGAGACCATGATCTCGGACACCGAGACCGAGATCCGCCGGCTCCTGGCACACTGCCGGCTGCCGTTTAACGCGGAATGTCTGCGATTCTACGAGAACGAGCGGGCAGTGCGTACCGCCAGCTCCGAGCAGGTGCGTCAGCCGATTTTCCGCGACGGCATCGACCAGTGGCGCCATTACGAGCCCTGGCTCGAGCCGCTGAAGAGCGCCCTGGGAGATGTGCTGGCGGAGTATCCACGCGTTCCGAGATTTCACTGAGGCCGCCGGCACGACGTCCGTCTGTCTCATAGCTTTACGATTCTTCAATCAAAAAACGGGAGCCAACCATGACGCGCAGTCGACGCAGAAAGCTGTTACGCGAGCAGATCCAGTCGCGACGGACGACGACGCTTCGCGCGATCGTACGGGCAGCCATGCCGCTCGCGGTATTTGCGGCCGCCATGCCCATGTCCCAAGCACAGGACGCGAGCGGCGGCACGGGCCTGCAGACTGTCGTGATCACGGCACAGAAGATCCGCCAGAACCTGCAGAACGTGCCGATCAGCGTCGAGGTGTTCAACAATCGCACCATGCGACAGCTGAACATCGCCAACATCGACGATTACGTCAAGATGTCCCCGACGATCACGTTCGTGCGCAGCCAGGGTGAGGGCGGTAATGGCGGTGCGGGCGAGGCGATCGTCTATATCCGTGACGTGGTGAGCGGCGGCGATGGCAATCACTCGGGCTCCGAGCCGAGCGTCGGTGTGTATCTCGATCAGCAGCCGGTCACGACTATCACTGGCGTTGTGCCGCTGCACATGTACGACATCAACCGCATCGAGGTGCTGGAGGGGCCGCAGGGCACGTTGTTCGGGTCCAGCGCCGAGGCGGGCGCGGTGCGCATCATCACGAACAAGCCCAATCCGGGCCGGTTCGCGGCCGGCTACGATCTGCAGGAAAACATCATCGAAAATGGCGGGCCCGGGCATGTCTTCCAGGGCTACGTGAACATCCCGCTCTGGCACCAGGCGGCCATCCGCCTGGTCGCCTGGGACGTACACGACGGTGGCTTCATCAGTAATGTCGCCGGCACCGATGCCAACGGTTGTATCTTCAATGGCATCAGGTCGTTCCCGAGCTGGGCGATCCAGACGAACCCGGGGTACTACAGTACCAGCAGCTACACCGCCGGCAGCGGCCAGTGCGCCCCGGTCTCCTCGGTCGGCAAAGGCGCCATCAGCGCCGGGCCATGGCTGAAGAACAACTACAACACCACCGATACCTACGGCGGCCGGATGGAGCTGCGCTTCACCCTCAACGATCCCTGGGGCAATCCCTGGACGTTCACCCCGACATTCCAGGGCCAGTCGGCCACGACGAACGGATTCTTCGGCTATGACCCGGCAGTCGGCTACCTGAAGCTGACGCACTTCGGGCCGGAGAGCACCCACGACACGTGGGAGCAGACGGCGATGACCATCGAGGGGAAGATTCACGATTTCGACCTCGTCTATACCGGCGGCTATCTGAAGCGCAATCAGCACTCGATCGCCGATTACAGCGATTACTCGGAGTTCTACGACAAGGTGCATGGTTCCGGCTATTACTACGCCGGCCACTTCAACCCGACGACCGGCGCGTACACGCAGCAGATCATGCCGCAGCAGATGGTCATTGGCGGCGGCGACTTCGAGATGTGGAGCCAGGAGCTGCGCCTGACCACGCCGCTCGACAAGCCCGTCCATGCGACGGTCGGTGCATACCTCGGCCGCCAGATGCACAACATCTGGCAGCTCTACACCATGCCGGGATTCGGCTGGACCAGCGTCTACGGCGGCAACCCCAACGGGCTCGCCACGAACCTCTCGGTGCCGGGATACCCCAATGCAATCTGGCTGACGGATGAGCAGCGCGTCGACCGGGATCGTGCGGTGTACGGACAGGTGACCTGGGACATCACCAAGCAATGGCACTTGACCGGTGGGCTGCGCTATTACCATTACGATAATTCGCTGCTCGGGTTCTACGGCTTCAGCCAGAACATGTTCTATGCCGCGCAGCCTATCGAGGGTGTGTCCACCTGCTTCGAGCCGGCCCGCGTCAAGGGCTCGCCGTGCACGAACCTCGATGCCGGGACGAGCGGCAGCGGGCACGTGCCGAGGGTCAATCTGACCTATCAGATCACGCCGAACAAGATGGTCTATGCGACCTACTCCAAGGGCTACCGTCCGGGCGGCGTCAACCGTATCGCCCAAGCCGTCCAACCGGGACAGAAGCCCAATCCAGAGCCCTATCAGGCGGACTTCCTGACTAACTACGAGGTGGGCTGGAAGACGCAGTGGTTCCACAACACCGTGCGGTGGAACGGCGCGTTCTTCTGGGAGGAGTGGAAGAACTTCCAGTTCTCCTTCCTGGGTCCCAATAGCGTGACGATCATCGCCAACGGGGGTAACGCGCGGATCCGGGGCGTGGAGAACAGCATCGAGTGGGTGCCGGTGCACAACCTGTTCCTGAGCACGAACTTCTCGTTCACGGATCCGGTTCTGACCTCGAACTACTACGGTTGCATCCCGGGCACGCCGCCGTGCACGCCGCTGCCGGCGGTTCAGGTGCCCTCGGGAACCAATCTGCCGGTGGCACCGAAGTTCAAGGGCAATGTGGTCGTCCGGTACTCGCTGCCGATGATGGATGACTGGAAGCCTTATGTGCAGCTTGCGGGCATGTACCAGGACCAGACCTCCTCGGCACTGCTCATCACGCAGAACAAGGTTTACGGCAATCTGCCCGCCTACGCGCTGTTCAATCTGAAGATTGGCGCCGACGGCGGCAACGGCATGCACGCGGACCTGTTCATCTCGAATCTGATGAACCGTAACGCGCAGTACTCGCGCTTCACGGAGAGCAACCCGAGTCTGGACAGTCAGGTCTACATCCTGCCGGCACAGCCCCGGACCTTCGGGATCGAGTTCGGCCAGGACTTCTAAGGCAAGCGGATGCCGCTCCTTCCCGGAACGGGAAGGGGCGGCGGACGCCGCCCGTCGTCAGTCGAGCTTTGCGAGCCGCGTTCCGGCTCCGATCTCAGGCGCTCGCGCTCGGACGGGATGCGGCGAGTGCATACCAGCGCCGTGTCGCGCCGGCCTCGGGCGGCAGCTCCAGGTGCAGCCGGCGGGCAAAGTCGATGCAGACGAGGGCATCGATGTCGGCGACGCTGTACTGCTCACCACACAGGTAGGGCGCGGCGGATGCCGCCTGGGTCTCGAGCCAGTGCAGGAATTGCTCGGCTCGCTTTCGGCCGCGCTCGGCGAGCTGCGGGATCTGCGCGTAATCGCGCGGACCGGTGAGCGCGCGGTCCTTCATGCCGGGTGCGGCATTGCGGAGCCATTCCGCCACGGCCGCAAAGCCCTCGCTCTCGATCCGCCACTGCAGGTCGGCGATCCTTGCCTTCTCGAGTGCACTGCGGCCGAGCAGTGGGGGCTCGGGACAGATCTCCTCGAGATAACGCCAGATTGCCGCCGTCGAGCACAGGGCGGTCCCGTCGACCTCGAGCACCGGTACGGTGCAGTGCGGGTTCAGTTCACGAAACGGTGCCCGCAGATGCTCCCCGGCGCGCAGGTCGACCTCGACACGGGGTAGTGCGAGGCCCTTCTCGGCCAGAAAGATCCGCACCCGGCGAGGCGAGGGGGCCGTCGCGCAGTCATAAAGCTTCATCGTCGAGCCTCCCGTCCGCGCCCGGCAGGTGATGCCGACAGATCGCGCGGTTGTTCACCGTGTTCCCGCCATGGCGCAGGCGCATCTTAGCCCCTCGTCGCGTCCCGGTGGACGTTCGGGGTCCTGCGCCGGGCACTCACGGCCGATCGATGCCCGAGGCAGCGGCGTGCGTCGCCGCCGGCCATTGCAGTGTGAGCGGGAACTTGAGAGGCTTGCGAGTGCGGCGCGGGGCCGCGCAGATTTGAGGTCAACGCCGGTGGCGGAGCGTCTGGAATTGGGGCCGCTCGAGCTCAAGGTCCTGGAGTCGCTCTGGGGCCGGGGGCGCGCAGCGACCGTGCGGCACGTCCAGCCGTCGTTTCCCGAGCTCGCCTACACGACGCTGATGACGACCCTGGATCGGCTCTACCGCAAGGGCGTGCTGCGGCGCTGCCGGCTCGGCCGTGCCTTTGGCTACGAGCCGCGCTGCTCCCGTGACGAGCTGTTCGGAGACATGATGTCCGGGCAGGTGAGCGATCTGCTCTCGAGCTGCCACGACAGCACCGCGTTGCTCTCGACGCTGGTGCAGGCGGTCGGTCATGCCGATGCCGAGTTGCTCGATGAGCTCGAGGCGCTGGTGCGCAGCGAGCGTCTGCGGTTGAGGTCTGAAGAGAAATGAGCTTCGACGTCACGCTCACCCTGGTGGTGCTGGCGAGCTTCGGCCTCGCCAACCTGCTGCTCTCGGGACTGCTCGCCCTCGGCTGGCGGCTGGGACTGATGGCGCGCATGGTGCGCGCGGACGCCATCCTCGGCGTTCGTCTTGTGCCTGCCGTCGGTTCGGCGCTTCTTGCCCTGACGATCGTGCTGCCGGCGTTCCTGCGAGACGAGCCTCCGCATGCGCACGACCGCCCGGGCGCGTTGCTGATCGTCTCGGCCACTCTGGCGGTCCTTGCGCTCGTGGATGGGCTGCGGCGCGGCTGGCGCGCCTGGCGGGCGGCGCGGCAATGGGTTGCGGCCGAAGCGCCGCTCGAGCGCTCTGCCGCCGCGCCGGCCGAGGTGAGCGTCATCAATGTGAGCGAGCCCGTGGTTGCGCTCGTTGGCGGCTGGCGGCAGCGCATCGTGGCGGCGCGCTGTGTCGAAGCCGCCTGCGACAGCGAGGAGTTCCGCCAGGTCATCGCGCACGAGGCGGCCCACCGGGACGCGCGCGACAACCTGAAGCTGCTGGCGGTGCTGTCGATGCCGGACGTGCTGGCGTGGCTGCCCGCGGGCCGCGCACTGACGGCCCAGTGGCGGGCGGCCACCGAGCTCGAGGCGGACGAGCGCGCGAGCGGCACCGATGCTCGCAAGCGCGTGGCGCTGGCCTCGGCGCTGATCAAGGTGGCGCGCCTGACCCTCGAGCGGGGCAGGCCACCGCGACCCGCGCGCCTGTCCGGCCGGTTCGGCGGACTCGAGCACCGTATCCGGCGGCTGCTCGCCCCATCCCCGGGTGGCACCCGGGCATTCCCGGGGCGGCGCATTGCGAGCTCTGCGCTGCTCGTGCCGCTGCTCGCCATGCCGCTGTACGCCCTGGTGCACCGCGTCATCGAGGTGTTGGTCGCCTTCGGGCGTTGAGCGGCGGGGCGTGGGCTTGCTGCGCCGTCGATGGCGCTCCCCGGTACCCCGCACCGCGGCGCGAGCACTCTACTGCCCCGTGTGACCGATCCGGTCGCGCACGGCGCGCGCAGGCCATCGTTCCGTCACGTGCATGCGGTATGCTCCGAGCGCGATTCGGTGCGCCTGCGCGCGCGCCGAACGGCCCCGCTCGCCCGCGGTACGGGATGATGCGCGCAGCCTAAGGAGTGCCATGATCAGATCGCAACGCCACCGCAGCGGCCCGCTTGCCGGGTGGTCGCTCGGACTCTCACTGGGAGTGTGTCTGCCGGCCCTGGCGGTGAGTCCGCCCGCCGCGCACACCGATCTTATTGTCCGGCCGGTGCAGGTCACTGCCGCGAACCGCGTGCGCTACAGCGCAACATTGCCCACGTGGCGACGCGTGAGCCCGGTGGGCACCCTCATCAGCACGGCCAATTTTCCGACCAAGGTGCTGAGCATCGCCGGGCACGTGCTCGTGCTCGCCAACGGCGCAACCGTGTTTCAGACGGTCACGTGGTATGGCCCCGACCTGCAGCGCCAGGCGCGGCTCGCGACCTTCACGGCCGTCGCACCGGCGCACGCAACCACCTCCACGTTCTCCGGCAGCTCCGCGCAGGTCACCGATCCGCGCCATGCGGGCGCCGCAGGCTCGGTGTACTCAACGGACCAGCCGGCGAAACTGCGCGCCGCCGAGGCGCAGGCGACGGAGCACGCCGAGGAGAACCCCGAGCCGATTGCGACTCAGGTCATCTCGCACAGCGATCTGTTCCAGGGTCTGGCCGCCGCTCGGGACGGGACGGTCTATGCCACCGGCGGGAACGCCGACAAGGTGTTCGCCCTGCGGATGCAGGCGGGCCGGGTGCGCATCGTGCACGTGTATGGGCTCACCTGGCAGCCCTTCCCGGCCAGCCAGTATCCATACGTGTATCAAGGCAATCACGACCAGAAGCCCTTCCGCTTCTATCCCGACTCGGTGGTCGTGGGTCCGAATGGGCGCTACCTGTACGTCACGGGTCTGCTCGCCAACAGCCTGGCGCGCATCGACCTCAGCAGCGGCGCGACGCGCTACGTGAACGTCGGGCCGTTCCCGTTCGCCGTGGTGCTCGCCGACGGCGGCCGCCGTCTTGCCGTGAGCGACTGGGCCGGCAGCGGGGTGACGGTCCTCGACCGACGGACCCTGCGCGTGCTCGGCACCGTCGCCACCGGTCCTGCGGTCGGAGCGCACACCGTGGCCGCCGGCGTGCATCCCACCGCGATGGTGAGCGTGCCGAACGGGCCCGATGTCTGGGTGGCGGACGCCAATGCCGATGCGCTGGTGCAGGTCGACACCCGTGCGTTGAAGGCCGTGCGGGCCATCGCCGACGGGCCGTACGCGGGCGCGCCCCCGGGCAGCTATCCGGACGCGCTGGCCGTGGCACAGGGCAAGCTGTTCGTCGCCAATGCCGGCAATGACGACGTGGCGGTCTACGATCTGGCGAGCGGCAAGGCCCTGGGACTGATCCCGACGGGCTGGTACCCGAGTGACCTTGCCGTAAGGCATGACAGCCTGTACGTGGTGGCGGCCAAGGGGCTGGGGACCGGACCGAACCTGCACTGGCAGTACATTGGCAACATGATGCACGGACTGCTGCAGCGGGTGCCGCTGCAGGATCTGGCACACGAGCTGCCACGCTGGACGCACCAGGCACTGCAAAGCGGCGGGTTCCTGCCCGCGCAACGGCAGACGCTGGCGCGGCACAATGCCCGCACCGCGGCGTTTCTGCGCCGCCACATTCACTACGTCGTGCTCATCCTGCACGAGAACAAGACGTTCGATGAGGATCTGGGTGAGTACCGCGCGGCGGGCGCGTGGGCCGATCCGCGCTTCTCGCTCTATGGTCCGCGGGAGCTGCCGAACCTCTACCGCTGGGCGGCGCACGATGCGCTGTTCGCGAACTTCATGGCCGACGGCGAGGTGACCGCGCAGGGTCACCAGTGGACCGACGGCGCATCCGATTCGGACGTTGTGCAGCGCCTCTGGCCCGAGTACTACTCCGACCGAGGACTGGTGTGGAATGCCGGTCCGGGTGGAACCGGCGCGCTGCACCCGAACGACCCGGCCAGCCACGATCCGTTCGAATATGCCCACCGACATCTCGGTGCGTATGCCAACCCGTGGATCAGCTACCCGCAGCGGCTCTACCTGTTCAACGACTTGCTGGCGCATCGGGTGTCGTTCGAAGACTTCGGCGAGAACGTCACGCGCGCCCGCGACGGTGTGATCCGCAACGCTCTGATTGCACACGTCGATCAGACCTACCCCGGCTGGGACCGGCTGATCCGCGACGACAACCGGGTCGATGCGGCCCTCGCGTGGCTCAAGGCCCACCCGGGCAAGGCGTTCCCGCATTTCATCTTCATCTGGCTGCCCGACGATCATACCGCCGGGTTGAAGGCGTGCTATTACAGCCCGGACTACTACGTGGCCGACAACGATCACGCCACCGCGCGATTGGTGCATTACCTCGCCGGGACGCCCCAGTGGCGCCACATGGTGGTGTTCCTCGAGCAGGATGACGCGCAGAGCGGCGCCGATCACATCAATGCGCACCGCACGCTCGCGCTCGCGCTGGGCCCCTGGGTCAAGTCCGGGGTGCTCGACACGCAGCCGCTCTCGCAGGTCAACATCGTGCGCAGCATCGAGGCGGTGTTCGGTCTGCCGGCGATGTCGCAGTGGGATGCGAATTCCGAGGTCATCTCGGGTATCTGGCGCCGGACTGCGCGCACTGCGGCCATGCCGGTGCTACCCATGCAGGTCCCGGTGCAGTTCAACCCCGGCCGCTGCAGCGACCAGCTGCTCCTGCGACGCGAGGCGGGAGCTGCGGGGCACGCGCTGACTCCGGGGTGGCTGAAGCGGCACACCGATCCGCACGGTGCGCACGGTCCGGCGTTGACCTCCCGCCAGGCGTTCACACCGACCTCGATCCTGAAGGTGGCCGGACCGGAGCAGTTGCGTCAGGAATGGATCGCGAGCAAGGGGCAGCGCAGCTACCGCGCGTTTCAGCAATTTCTCAGCGAGTACGCCGCGGCGCACGGCAGTCCCGTGTCGGCGTACGAGGCGAACGACGGGGCGCTGCATTGAGGCCGCGACGGCCGGCCGGATGAGTCGCTTCCCCGCCCGGGCGTGCCATCCGGCGCGCCCGGGCGGGGGCGTTCGATCGGGCTGCCGCAGCCGATCGGACGGGAGCCGAATCGGTACTTGTGCCTATGCCGAGGGCGATCGGCTTGGGTCAAAGTCCGCGGCCGGTCCTGGCCGGGCCGGCTCGAGTGATGTCCGGCTGCGCTCATGCGCGGCGCGTTCCGGGCGTGCCGGCCCACGGTGCAATTGACCGCGACGCACCGCTGGGGGGATGATCTGTATCAAAATACGGCCGAAGATGGACTACAATCGTTTGCCGTTGATGAGCACGAACAATAAGCCGCATTGCGGGACGCGATCAATCCACTGTCATCGATTGCCTCGAGGCGCCGCGTCGCGCTGTCGCTCGCCGAGTGACACGCGCCCCGGCAGCCCAGTGTCGCCATGAGATATATCGAATCGAAAGAGCAAAGCGCCGAGTTGCTGCGCCTCACGCTGCCGCTGATGGTGCGTCAGGCGGCCGCCTACCATCCCATCAGCTACACGATCTGGTATGAGCACGTCGCGGGCATCAACCCGCCGCTCAGCACCGCGCTCGCGGCGCGGCTCGAGACGAACGAGCCGCTGAACGACGATGAGGTGTACCGGCTCTACGCGCGGCACGTTTCGGAGCGCGATGCAGCCGTGCTCGATCATCTGCAGCAGCGCCTGCAGGACCTGCTCGACGACACCGCGCGGACCATCAACAGCGCCGGCGAGGACAGCGGTCACTTCACCCGCACGCTGCGCGAGAGCCGCTCGGATCTGGAGCAGGAGGCCACGGCGGCGAAGATCCAGCAGGTGATCTCGCGCCTGCTGAGCGAAGCGTTGCGCATGGAGACGATGACCCAGGTCCTGGCCGAGAAGCTCGATGGCAGCACCCGCGAGGTCAGGGCGCTGACCGAGCAGCTGCAGCGGGCGCAGACCGAGGCGGTCATCGATCCTCTGTGCGGCATTCATAACCGGCGCGGCTTCCTGCGCGAGGCGAAGACCCTGCTCGAATCGCGCGCCGGCCTCGAGGGCAGCGCGATCGTGCTCGCGGACGTCGATCACTTCAAGCAGGTCAACGACACCTACGGGCACCTGCTCGGCGACAAGGTGCTGCGCTCGGTCGGCGGGATATTTCGCGACAGCGTCAAGGACGTCGGCGTCGCTGCGCGCGTCGGCGGTGAGGAGTTTGCGCTGCTGCTGCCGGGTACGACCCTGCAGGCGGCGCGCTCGCTGGCCGAGCAGATCCGCGCGGCCGTCGCACGCGGGCGGATCCAGCGCGAGAAGAGCAAGGAGGACATCGGATCGATCACCGTGTCCCTCGGAGTGGCCGTCGGGGCCGCGGGCGAGACGCTCGACATGCTGATGTTCCGCGCCGACCGGGCGCTGTATTCGGCCAAGCGCGCCGGACGCAATCAGGTGTGCGTGGAGCCCTCGAGCGCCTGATCCGGTCATCCCGGCGATGCCGCCTCCTCGGGGCGCGCCTGCCCGTCGAGGCGTGCTCGGCGGCCGGCATGCGCCGCTCACAGATGACGCAGCAGATCAAACCCCAGCTTCAGCGAATCCCAGATGATCCCGACCGCGATCCGTACCCCGGTCGAGGTGATGTCGACGACGCCGCGCAGGGCGAAGCGGCCGGCCTCGGCGAGGATTTCGTGGGGATGCCGCGAGGCGTAGCGCACCGCCCGCTGCTCGTCGCGGCGCGCAGCGTGCCGCTGCGCAGCGGAGAGGTCGGCCGCGGGAATCGCCCGCAGCTCAACGGGCGCCGTGCCCGCCAGGTAGAACCCGAGGCGGTGCGCCACGGCCGGCGTCGCATCCGCGATGCGGCCGCCGTAGAACGGACCCCGGTCATCCACCATGGCCACCGCTTCACGGCCGTTGCTCAGGTTGCGGATCATCACCCAGGTGCCGAACGGCAGCGTCTTGCTGGCGAGGCGCATGGCCTGCGGGTCGAACGGTGCACCGCTGGCGGTCGGGCGGCCGGCATCGGCGCGGCCGTACCAGGACGCCACGCCGCGCGCCTGGTAGCCGCTCGCCGAGGCGAGGACCCGGTAGCAGCCATGCCCGGCGACGCAGTAACCGTCGACCGGTGGCCGTTGCGTAGGCCCGGCCGCGCAGCCGGCGAGCAGGCAGGCCGCCGCGACGGGGCCGTACGGGGGTGCGCGGCGGCCGTGTCGCGCGATCCGCGCCCGGGGCGAGCGCCGTGGCGGCCCGTTCAACTCGCTGCGCGGGTGCCCGAGTCGCTCAATGCACGTAGGAAGCTGCGTTGACGTCGATGGTGCTGCCGGTGGCGTGATCGGCCAGTCCGCTGGCCAGGAAGGCGACGAGCGGAGCGATATCCTCAGGCTCCGTCAGACGTCGCAGGGCGATGTCCGCGGTCGCGTAGTCCTCGCCGTAGCGGTCGATGAACTCCGCGGCCATCTCCGTACGAGTGAATCCGGGCGCAACGTTGAACGCGAGGATGCCGGCCTTTCCATAGCCGCGCGCGATGGAGCGGGTCAGGGCGACCAGGCCGGCCTTGGAGGCCGCGTAGGCCAGGTAATGCGGCTGATCGCCCCGGAAGGCCGCCCGCGAGCTGATGTTGATGATGCGTCCGCCGCCGCGGTCCGCGAAATGCGCCACGGCGAGCTTGCACAGAATGCCCGGGGCGCGCAGGTTGGTCGCGAGCGTCGCATCCCACTGGCGCACCCACGGCTCGATGTCTTCGTCCGGGGCGCTGGAGATGGCAATTCCGGCGTTGTTCACCAGGGTGTTCACCTGGCCGAAGCGTGCAACCACGGCGCTCCAGAGGTCCGCGCATTCATCGGGGGAGGCCAGGTCCGCCTGGAAGATCTCCGCTCCGTGGCCGGCCTGTTCCGCCACCGCCTCGGCCGCGGCGCGATGGTGTCGGTAATGCACGGCGATGCGCGCCCCGGCAGCGCCCATGGTCCGGGCGATGGCCGCTCCGATGCCGCGGCTCGCGCCGGTGACCAGTACGCAGGTGTTCTTCAGGTCGATCTGCATGAGGGGCTCTCCCGGGGGCGAGGGACCCGCAGAGTCTATCATCGCAGGCCGGGTGCGCCGCGGTGTGGCGCGGCGCCGTACCGAACGGGCTGCTAAGATTCCGCGATGCGCGCATGGCAGTTCTGGATCGACCGCGGGGGCACGTTCACGGATGTCATCGGACTGGCGCCGGACGGGCAACTGCACGTGCGCAAGGTACTCTCCCGTCAGATCGGGGCCGCGGAGAGTTCCGACGCCGGCATCGTCGGGATGCGCGGCATTCTCCAGGCGGCGCTCGGCCGGACCGATGGTTTCAGCGGCTGCATCGAGTCGGTGAAGGTGGGCACGACGGTCGCGACCAACGCGCTGCTCGAACGGCAGGGGGCGCCGGTGCTGCTCGTCGTGACAGCCGGCTTCGCCGATGCGCTCAGAATCGGCTATCAGAACCGACCCGACATCTTCGCCCGGCACATCGTGCTGCCCGAGCCGCTCTACACGCGGGTGATCGAGGCCGAGGAGCGCATCGATGCGCGCGGGGCGGTCCTCGCGCCGCTCGCGGCGGCCTCTCTGGAGGCCAACCTCGCCGCCGCTCGCCGCGATGGGCTGCGCTCGGTCGCCATCGTGTTCCTGCATGGCTGGCGGCATCCGCAGCATGAGCGGCAGGCCGCCGAGATCGCCCGCCGGCTGGGCTTCGAGGAGGTTTCCGTCTCGCACGAGCTCTCGCCGCTCGTGCGCTTCGTTGCGCGCGGGGACACCACCGTACTCAACGCCTATCTGGCGCCACCGCTCGGGGCGTATCTGCAGGGGCTGCGCGCGCAACTCGCGCGGCTCGATCCGCACGCCCGCCTCGAGCTGATGCAGAGCAACGGTGGCCTCGCGGCGCTCGAGCGGTTCCGGGCGCTCTCGAGCGTGCTGTCGGGGCCCGCCGGCGGACTCATTGGGATGGCCTGGATCGGCGCGCGCAGCGGCATCGAGCAACTCATCGGCTTTGACATGGGCGGGACGTCCACCGACGTGTCGCTCTTCGATGGTGAGTTGCCACGGCGTTTCGAACATCTGATCGCCGGGGTCCGCCTGCAGCAGACCATGCTCGACGTGCACACCATTGCCGCCGGCGGCGGCTCCATTCTCGCGGTGCGCGACGGACGTCTCGCGGTCGGACCGGCCTCGGCAGGCTCCTCACCCGGGCCGGCCTGTTATGGACGCGGGGGACCGCCGACGCTCACGGACGTGCAGGTGCTGCTCGGGCGGCTGCGCCCGGATACGCTGCCGGCGGTCTTCGGCGCGGACGGGCAGTCCCGCATCGATGCGGCGCGAGTTGCCGAGGCGTTCGCGGCGCTGAGCACCGCTGTGCAGGCCGGCACGCCGACTGCGCCAGAGGCGCTCGCGGCCGCCTTTCTCGATGTGGCGGTGGAGTCGATGGCCAACGCCATCCGGCAGGTCTCCACCCGCCAGGGACTCGACGCCGACGCCTTCACGTTGTTCTGTTTCGGCGGCGCCGCAGGCCAGCATGCCTGCCGCGTCGCGGCGGCGGCCGGGATGCATCGGGTGCTGGTGCATCCGCTCTCGAGCGTGCTGTCGGCCTTCGGCATCGGCGTGGCCGACCGGCTGGCCGTGCACCGGGCGAGCCTGCGGGCCACGCTCGGCGAGGCGGCGCTCGAGTCCGCGCGGGCACGTCTCGTGGAGCTCGAGCGCGCTGCGCGGCGCGAGCTCGAGCCCTTCGGCGCCGATCCCGGCGCGCTCGAGGTGGCGCAGCTGCTCGAGGTGCGCGCCGGCGACAGCGAAACCACCGTGTCGGTGCCGCCCGGGGATCCGGACGCGGTGCGCAGCGCGTTCCAGGGCGCGCACCGGCGGCGCTTCGGCTTCGAGACCCACTCGCTCGAGATCGTGATCGAGGCCGTGCGGGTCGAGGTGCGCATGCCGTCGCTGGCGCGCGCGGCATTGCGCATGCCGCCCGAGCGGCTCGAGGCGGACCTTCCCGCGCGGGCACGCGCCTGGTTCGACGGGCGCTGGCAGGAGGTGCCGCTGGTGCCGGCCGGGACGCTGCAGGGGCCGATCGTCGGACCGGCCCTGATCGTCGCGGCGCACTCGACGCTCGTGCTCGAGTCCGGCTGGCAGGCCCGCCGCCTCGAGGATGGCGAGTGGCTGCTCGAGCGCACCCGCAGCGAAGCGCCGCATCCACAGCTCCAGGCGAGCGCCTCCTATGAGCGGGCCGACCCGGCGCGCGTCGAGATCTTCAACAATCTCTACATGCACATCGCCGAGCAGATGGGCGAGGTGCTCAGGGCCACCGCGCAGTCGGTGAACATCAAGGAGCGGCTGGATTACTCGTGCGCGCTGTTCGATGCTGCGGGCGGACTCGTCGCCAACGCGCCACACATGCCGGTGCACCTCGGTTCGATGGGCGCGAGCGTGCGGGCGGTGATCCAGGCGCGCGCCGGCCGGCTGCGCCCCGGCGAGGCGTGGCTGCTCAACAGTCCCTATCACGGCGGTACGCACCTGCCGGACATGACGGTGGTGACGCCGGTGTTTCTCTCGGGCGCTGGTGAGCCGGACTGCTTCGTCGCCTCGCGCGCCCATCACGCCGATATCGGCGGCAGCACGCCCGGGTCGATGCCGCCCTTCAGCCGCACGATCGAGGAGGAGGGTGTGCTCCTCGAGTGCTTCGCACTGCTCGAGGGCGGACGGCTGCGCGAGTCGGCGCTGCGCACGGCGCTCGCCGCCGCCCGCTTCCCGGCGCGCCGTCCGGATCAGAACCTCGCCGATCTGCGCGCGCAGCTTGCGGCCAATGCCCGCGGCATCGGCGAGATCGAGCGGGCCGTCTCCCGCCACGGGCTTGCGGCAGTGCGCGCGTACATGCGTCATGTACAGGTCAATGCGGCCGAGTGCATGCGCGAGGCGATCGCGCAGCTGCGCTCGGGCGAGTTCCGCTACGAGCTCGACGACGGCCAGGTGATCGCCGTTCGCATCAGCATCGAGGCCGGTCGAGCGCACATCGACTTCACCGGCACCTCGGGCATGCATGGCGGTAACTTCAACGCCCCGCGTGCGGTGTGCATCGCCGCGGTGGTGTACGTCTTTCGTACGCTCATCGCGCGGCCGATCCCGCTCAACGAGGGCTGCCTCGAGCCGCTCACCATCCACATCCCGCCGGGCTCGCTGCT
This sequence comes from Pseudomonadota bacterium, assembly GCA_021815925.1. Lineage (GTDB taxonomy): Bacteria > Pseudomonadota > Gammaproteobacteria > Steroidobacterales > Steroidobacteraceae > 13-2-20CM-66-19. The sequence continues at coordinate 92,371 of JAKAZL010000003.1, forward strand.
CGATCCGCTGCCACCGGCGGCCGTGGCCGCCGGCAACGTCGAGACTTCGCAGTGCATCGTCGATGCGCTCTACGGGGCGCTCGGGGTCCTCGCGGCCTCGCAGGGCACGATGAACAATCTCACCTTCGGCAACGCCGAGCTGCAGTACTACGAGACCATCGCCGGCGGGGCGGGGGCCGGAGCGGACTTCGAGGGATGCGACGCGGTGCAGACACACATGACCAACTCGCGGCTCACCGACCCAGAGATCCTCGAGGGGCGCTTTCCGGTGCTGCTGCGCGAGTTCTCGATCCGGCGCGGCTCCGGCGGTGCGGGCCGCCACCGGGGAGGCGACGGGGTGGTGCGGCGGCTCGAGTTCCGCGCGCCGCTTGCCGGGGCGCTGCTGGCCAATCACCGGCGAGTACGCCCCTTCGGGCTTGCAGGTGGGCAGAGCGCGGCGGGCGGTGCCGGGCACATCCGCCGCGCCGACGGGACGCTCGAGCCGATCGGGGCGACCGCGAGTTTCGCGCTCGGCGCGGGCGATGAGCTCACGATCCTGACGCCCGGCGGCGGCGGCTTCGGCGCGCCGCCATGAATCTCTGGCCGCTGCTCGCGATCCTCGTGCTGGTGCTCGGCTTTGCCGCCGGCCTGAACCCGCTCCTCGTCATTCTGGTCACGGCCTTCACGGCGGGGGTTGCCGCCGGCATTGCGCCGCTGCATCTGCTCGCCTCGCTCGGTCGTGCCTACAACGGGACGCGCTACGTCACGCTCATCTGGCTGATCCTGCCGGTCATCGGTCTGCTCGAGCACGAGGGGCTGCGCGAGCGGGCCCGCACCGTGATCGGTCGGATGCGCGCGGCGACCGCCGGGCGGATCATTCTCACTTACCTCGCGCTGCGCCAGATCACCGCCGCGCTCGGTCTGACTTCCCTCGGTGGGCCGGCGCAGATGGTGCGCCCCATTGTGGCGCCGATGGCCGAGGGGGCCGCCGAGAGCCGCCTCGGGGCCCTCTCCGAGCGCATGCGCCACCTGGTGCGCGCCTACGCGGCGAGCGCCGACAACGTCGGGGCGTTCTTTGGCGAGGACATCTTTATCGCCATCGCCTCGATTCTGCTGATCAAGGGCTTTCTCGCCCAAAGCGGCTATGACATCGCGCCGTTTCGCCTCTCGATGTGGGCCATTCCGACGGCCCTGCTGGCCTTCGCGATCCACGGGGCGCGGCTGTGGCGACTCGATGCGAAGTTGCGGCGCATGGCGCGCGAGGAGCGATCCTGATCGGCTTGCAGGACGTGTACGCGCTCGCCGGCGTCATGTTCGCCGGCTTCGCGCTGTACAGCGTGCGCGACCGCAGCAATGCGCGGCGTTTCGGCAACGGGGCGTTCTGGGCGCTGGTGGCCGTGAGCTTCCTGCTCGGTTCGCGGATCGGAGCAGTGGCCAACGGCGTGCTCGTCGTGGCGCTGATCCTGATCGGCGGCACGGGCGCCATGGGGCGCGGCTCGAAGGAGCGCTCGACGGGCGCGGAGCGTGCCCGCCGCGCCGCGCAGCGTGGCAACGCGCTGTTCGTGCCGGCGCTGCTCATCCCCCTCATCGCCGTGCTGGGGACTCTCACGCTGGGGCGCATCCGCATCGCCGGGGCCCCACTCGCCGACCCCCGGGACGTGACGCTCATCGCGCTCGCGCTCGGCATCGTCGTGGCCCTCATCGTGGCGCTGTGGCAGGCCCAGGCGCCGCCGCACGCCGCGCTCGACGAAGGGCGCCGGCTCGCGGACATGATGGGGTGGGCGCTCATCCTGCCGCAGCTGCTCGCCTCGCTCGGCGCCGTGTTCGCCCTGGCCGGCGTCGGTACGGCCGTCGGGCACATCGCCACGACCTGGCTGCCGCTCGGCCAACCGTTCGTCGCGGTGTTCGTCTACTGCGTGGGGATGGCGCTGTTCACCACGGTGATGGGCAATGCCTTCGCCGCCTTCCCGGTCATGACCGCGGCCATCGGAGTGCCGTTGATCGTGCAGCGCTTTGGCGGCGACCCGGCGGTAATGGGCGCGATCGGGATGCTCTCGGGGTTCTGCGGCACGCTGGTGACGCCGATGGCGGCCAACTTCAACATCGTGCCGGCGGTGCTGCTCGAGCTCCCCGACCGCAACGCGGTGATCAAAGTGCAGATTCCGACCGCGATCGCGCTGCTCGCCTGCAACGTCGCGCTGATGTATGTGCTCGTGTTCCGCTTCTGACCCAGGACCTGGCATGACCCCGACCCTCACGATCGAACTCGCCGAGCGCTTTGCACGCATCGCACTCGGCCATGCAACGCGCGAATACCCCAACAAGCTCGATCACGTGCTCACGGGACCTTCGGACGTGCGTTCCCCGCGCGAGCTGCACCCGATCTTCTTCGGCAGCTTCGACTGGCACTCCTGCGTGCACGCGCACTGGCTGCTCGCGCGGCTGTACCGGCGCTTCCCGCAGCTCGAGGTCGCAGGCCAGATCCGTGCGCTGCTCGATGCGCAGTTCACCGCAGCGAAGGTCGCCGGGGAGCTCGCCTACCTGGAGCCCGCCGCCGCGCGCGGGTTCGAGCGGCCCTACGGCTGGGCATGGCTGTTGATGCTCGCAGGCGAGCTGCACCGCCACGACAGCACCGAGGGTCGAGTGTGGGCCGCTCGCCTCGCGCCGCTCGCCGCGGCGTTCGTACGCCGCTTCGAGGCGTTTCTGCCGCTCGCCACCTATCCGATCCGCGCCGGCGTGCATTCGAATACCGCCTTCGCGCTGCTCCTGGCGCGCGATTACGCCGCCGCCACCGGGCATGCGGCGTTCGCGGAGCTGTGTGCCGTCACGGCACGGCGCTGGTACGGCGCGGACCGTGTGAGTCCCGCGTGGGAGCCGTCCCAGGATGAATTCCTCTCCCCGACGCTCATCGAGGCGGCCTTGATGTCCGAGGTGCTCGCAGCGGGGGAGTTCGCCGCGTGGTTTGCCGGATTCCTGCCCGAGGCGGCGCAGGGTCTGCCGGCGACGCTGTTCACGCCCGCCGCCGTCAGCGACCGGACCGACGGGAAGATCGCCCACCTCGATGGCCTGAATCTCTCCCGTGCGTGGTGCTGGCGGCGGATCGGAGCGGCGCTGGCGCCGGACGATCCGCTGCGTGGGACGCTCGGGCCGGCGATCGGGAGGCATCTGGCGAGCGCTCTGGAGCACGTCGCGGGTGACTACATGGGGGAGCATTGGCTCTCGAGTTTCGCGCTGCTGGCGCTGGACCCGGTGAGTGCCTGAGGCTCACGCGCGCGAGCGTTCCGTTTGCCGGGGCGCAGGCGTATAAGGGGTTAGGCCCGTGCGGCGGCGCGCCGCCGATATCGACTCGCAACCCTCCGTGGGCCCGGGAGCAGGAGACACGCCCATGGCTCGAGGAATCCCACTGGCCTGTACCGCGTTCGGTCTGCTGTGTGCCGCCGGCTCGCTCGCACGGGCGGACACGCTGCGCTGCGGCAATCGGCTGATCGACACCGGGGAGTCCATGGCGGCCGTCCAGGCGCTGTGCGGCCGGCCGGCGCTGGTGCAGCGAGGGGCCAAGTTCCACGCCAGCACCGTCGGGCCCGGCGCCGGCAACCCCGGCCCGTCCGAGACAACCGGCGCGGCGGTGCCGGTAGAGACCTGGACCTACAACCGCGGTCCGCACAAGCTCATGGTGAGCGTGCGCTTCGTCAACGGCACCGTGGTTGCGATCAAGACACTGCAGGAGTGGGGTTACTAGCCCCCGGGCAGGCCGCACCCAGGCGACTGCCTGCGTGCACCGGTGCAGCACCGGCACTTCAATCGCGCCCGGGATCCGCTGAGCGTTGGCGCAGCCGGCGAGCCCGGCTGCGCCAACGCACCGATCAGGACCCGGAGGCCGGCAGGGCCGGGGGATTGTTCATCGTCACCGCCATTCCCGTCGGCAGCGTGCTGACCCCGGCGGCGTAGGCCGCACCGTTCCACGCCTTGACGGCGCTGACCACCGAGCCGTTGTAGCGCGTGAGCAGCTGCTCGATCTCGGTGCGATCGGCGCGGATCAGGGCGAGCACCTGGGCGCGCGGCTGCTCGCCCCAGGGGCCGGCGCTCATGCCGTAGAGCGTCTCGACGTGCTGGTGCAGGTGCGAGAAGTGGCGCAGGAAGTCCTCCTCGGCGTTGTGCTGCGTGTGCGGGTTCCACAGCACGTCCTGATAGGCGCTCAGCGTCTTCTGGAGCTTCTTCGCCTGTGCCAGCAGGGCGGCGTTGCGCTTCGCCCAGTCGGCGTCCGTGCGGCCGCGCGCCAGCACTCCAGCCAGCGTCGTGCGCATGGCCGAGACGTGGTTCAGCAGGCGATTGACCGCCGAGAGCTCCTCGCGCGCCGCCAAGCCGGCCTGGGTCGCCGCGCGGGCGCTGGCCACGCTCACCGTGTAACGCGGGTCAGACGCCACGCTCAGCGTCACGTGCTGCGTGTACGTCCCGGCATGCAGCGTGGCGGTGTACTGACCCGGCAGCGCGCCCGGACCGAACCCGCCGTGCCCGGGCGAGCCGAGCGGCGGGTTGAGTTTGACCGGGGCCTTGTAGCGCAGATTCCAGACGATCGCGTTGAAGCCGGCCTTGCCCGGTCCGTGCAGTGTCGTCACCAGGGTGCCGGCGGCATCGCGGATCGTGATGCGCACCGGGCCGTGATGCGCGGCCTTCTCGGCCGGCGTCGGCTTCAAGGCCTTGGCGAGGTGATAGCTGATGACCGCGCCGCTGGGCGCGTTCGGGGCGACGAAGGCACTCGGTCCCACGCCGTTGGTGCGCGAGGCCTGCAGCTCGATGCCGGGCGATGCGCTGAACGCATGGAACGGCGCCTTGGCCACCGCGCTGTCGTATTGCTCCAGGGGCCTGAGGTTGTCGAGCACCCAGATGCCGCGGCCATGCGTGGCGAGCAGCAGTCCGCGGTGATCCGGCGCGAAGCTCACGTCCCACACCGACAGGCCGTGCGGCAGGTTGGCGTGCAGCGGTTGCCAATGGCCGCCGTCATCGAACGACACGTACAGCCCCGCGGAGATCGTGCCGGCAAACAGCAGCCCGGCATGGTTCGGGTCTTCGCTCACCACCTCGACGCTGCTTTGCGGCAGTCCGGTGGTGATGCGCGTCCAATGCTTACCGTAGTCCGTGGTGCGATAGACGAAGGGCGCATCGTTGCCGATCTCGTGACCGTCGAAGGCCGCATAGGCGGTGCCCGCCGCGAACGGCGAGGGCTCGACGTGATAGACGCGGGCCCACTGCGGCGCGCCGGGCGGAGTCACCTTGCTCCAGTGCGCCCCGTCGTCCCGGCTCACCCAGACCCAGCCGTCATCGGTGCCGACCCAGATGACCTTCGGGTCGCTCGGCGCGAGGGCGAGGGACTGGATGGTGTCGTAGGTCTCCGCCCCGCTCATGTCGAGTGTGACCGGTCCGCCGCTCGGCTTCTGCTTCGCTTTGATGTTGCGCGTCAGATCCGGACTGATGACCTGCCAGTGTTTGCCGCCGTCGGTGCTGTGGAACACCACGTCCGCGGCGAGATACACGTTCTTCGGGTCGCTTGGGGAGACCGCCACCGGCGTGGTCCAGTCGAAGCGGTACTTCTGCGCGCCGGGGTGTTTGCCCGAGAGCAGCAGACCGCCGAGCACGTCGCGCAGGTAGGGGTTGATCTCACGCTTGCGGCCGGTGGTCCGATCGAGCACCGTCGCGAAGCCGTCATCGGTCGTGGAGTAGATGATCGAGGCATTGTTCGGGGACGGCACGACGTACTGGCCGTCGCCACCGGCGACATCGAACCAGTCCTGCGCACCGGTCACCCCGCCGCGGTCATAGTCGCTGCCCGCGCCGCACCAGGCGTCGTTGTCCTGCAGGCCGCCGCAGACCAGGTACGGCCAGGGGTGGTTCGTGGCGCTCGCGGCCACCTGGTAGAACTGCTCGATCGGCAGGTTGTCGAGGTGGCGCCAGTGCTTGCCGGTATCGAGCGACAGGTATACCCCGCCGTCGTTGCCCTGGATGATGCGCTTGGGGTTGTGTGGATCGATCCAGATTGCATGGTGATCGACGTGCACGCCGGCATCGGCATAGAACACGTGCGCACCGCCGTCCTTGCTCTCCATCATCTTCATCGACAGCAGGAACAGCCGCTGCGGGTCGTTCGGCATCACCGCGAGCTGCGTGAAGTAAAACGGCCGCACGTCGCTGTTGTGGTTGTCGCTCACCTGGCTCCAGTGGCTGCCGAGGTCGTGCGAGACCCACAGGACGCCGCCCTTGGCCTGCAGCACCGCGTACACGGTGCTCGGCTGGCTCGGCGCGAAGGCGACGGCGCTGCGGCCGATCTTGCCGGCGGGCAACCCGTGGGTGAGCTTCTTCCAGTGCACACCGCCGTCGGTGGACCGATACAGTCCGCCGCTCTTGCCGCCGCTGGTGAGCATCCAGGCGCGCCGCTGCAACGGCCACATGCCGGCGATCAGCACCTTGGGGTTACCCGGCTCGAAGGCGAGGGTGCTGCAGCCGGTGTGATCGTTCAGGTAGAGCACGCGCTGCCAGTGCGCACCGTTGTCGGTGCTCATGAAGACCCCGCGCCGGGGGCCGCGCTTCCACAGATCACCGGTCGTGCAGGCGAACACCACGTTGGTGTTCTGCGGGTCGACGGCGATGGCTGCGATCTGCCCGGCGCTGTGCAGGCCCTTGTCCTCCCAGGTCGAGCCGCCATCGGGACTGAAGAAGATTCCCGCGCCATTGAGCACGTCATTGCGCGGATTGGCCTCGCCCGTGCCCACCCAGAGCCAGTTCGGGTTGCCGCCGGCGAGCGTCATCGAGCCGATCGACTGGGTCGGCTCGTGCGTGAAGATCGCCTTCCAGCTCGTACCGCCGTCCTCGGTCTTCCAGACTCCGCCGCCGGCGGAACCGACGTAGTACAGAGAGGAGTCGCCCGGCACGCCGAGCACGCTGGTGACGCGACCGCCGGCGACTGCCGGGCCGAGGTCGCGGAACTTCAGCCCGTGAAACGGGGCCGGGTGCTTCGGCGCGGCGCTCGGGGCTGCGGTGGCCACGAGGCTGGTGCCCAGGAGTGCCGCGGTTGCCAATGCCAGGATCGGGCGCATGTGGGGGTCTCCCATCGGACGGATCGGTTTGGGGCCGCCAAGGTACCCTTTTGCCTGTGCGGCCGGGCCGCCTTTTGCCACGGCCCGTCGCCTCAATCCGGCCATTGCCCGCAAAAGCGCCCGCCGGTGCCGCTGTCCGGCCCGGTCTGCCCGCCCGCGGCGGTCCACCGGCGGTCGGCGCGGGGGCGTTCCGGCGGGTGACGGACGGCGCCGCAGGTGCTAAGTTTCGGGCCCACGATTCATAAAGTCAGGGCCAGTCATGAACACGGTTCTCAAGCGGCTCGGGGTGGTGGCGCTGATCACCGGTTCCATGGGGTGTGCGCTCGCGTCGACGATTCACGTGACGCTCAGCGGTCGCCAGGAGGTGCCCGCGGTCAAGAGCACCGCGCGGGGCGAGGGGACCGTCACGGTGCTCGCCGATCACAGTCTGCGCGCCGAGGTCATCGTCCACGGGGTGAAGCCCACCATGGTGCACATCCACGAGGGGGCCACTGGGGCCAACGGACCGCCCGTAATCTGGTTGAAGCACGCCGGTGGGAATGTCTGGCGCGTTGCGCCCGGCACGAAGCTTACGCCGGCCGAGTACAAGGCCTTTCGGGCCGGTGAGCTCTATTTCAACGTGCACAGCAAGCGCGATCCGGCCGGCGAGTTGCGCGGACAGATCAAGCCTTAGGGGACGGATTTCCGTTGAGTCCAAAACGGCCCGGGGCGTCTCGCGGGCGAGCCGACTGCGGGCGGCTGTCGCGGCTGGCCCGGCGGGCACTGAGCGTCACCGAGTGGATTGAGCATCGATGAGCGTGCGGCTGAATCTGGAGACGCTTCCAGACTCGATTTACGCGGTTGAGCTGCAAAAGGATCCGCCGGCAGCGCGCTTCCCCGAGCCGCTCGAGGCCCAGTTCGCGCGCGCCACGTTGCGCAACAGCCGCACCGTGGTGCGCTTCGCGTGCACATTGACGGTGCTGTTGGTTGCCCTGCGCGTCGCGGAGCTGCTCGTGACGCGACACGCACTGCCGGTGAGCCTGGTCAATGCCGGCGTGGTGCTCAGCAGCCTCGTGCTGGTGTGGCTCGCCTGGAGCCGCAGCTTCGAGCGGCTGTTCCTGCCGATCGCCTGGACTTTGGTACCGCTGCGCAACGTGCTGATCGCCGTGCAGGTGGTGCGGGCGGTCGCAGGCACAGGGGCGGTGGCCGAGCTGATGGTCCTGCCGCTGCTGATCATCGGACCGCTGTATTTCATCGGCTTGCCGTTTCGGGCCGGGCTGCTCTCCGCGGCGCTGGCCTGTGCCGGGGAGCTGTTCGCGGCGTACCTGTTTCACCTGCCTGCCTCCGTGGCCGTCCCCACCGCCGGGATCCTGCTGACGACCCTGGCAGCCTGTGCCGTTGCGGCGCGCTCGGTCGAGAAGCACTCGCGCCGCGCCTTCCTCGAGAGTCAGCTGATCGGCGAGCTCGCGCAGCAGGACGCACTCACCTGGACCAAGAACCGGCGCATGTTCGATGAGAGTCTCGCGCGACTGTGGCGTCAGGCGGCGAGCGAGACCCGTCCGCTGTCGATCCTGCTGATCGACATCGATTACTTCAAGGCGTTCAATGACCGCTACGGCCATCAGGCCGGAGATGTGGCGCTGCGCCAGGCCGCGCAGGCGATCCAGTGCTGCGCACGCCGGCCGCTCGATGTGGTGGCGCGCTACGGCGGGGAGGAGTTCGGGGCGATCCTCTTCGGCACTGACCGGTCGGGGGCGCAGAGCACGGCCGAGGCGATGCGCCGCGCGGTGCAGGACCTGGCGATCGAGCACGACGGCTCGCGCTGCGGCAGCGTACTCACCATCAGTGTCGGGGTCGCCGTCGTCGAGCCGACTGCGTGGCGCAATCCCTACGGGGCGCTGCAGCTGGCGGACGAGGCGCTCTACCAGGCGAAGTCCAAGGGACGCAACCGCGTGGTGATGATGGACGACGCGGCGCACCGGCTGCTGGTCACCGGTGAGTTCTCCAAGGACATCATCACGCAGCTGCGGCGGGACGCGCCGGCTAGCTGAGCGCCGAGCGGGCGCCGTCGACATACTCAAGCTTGATCTTGGGCATATTCGCGCATTCCCCCCCCCAAGCTAGAGCTCCGGCCAGCTACACGCGTCATCCTCCCGGCCGAAGCGTGACATATCGCACGCGGACCGGGGCGCTGTGCTGAGGGCCTGCCACGCGGCGCACGGTGGGGCGCGCTAAAATTGGCGTAGCAGATGCTGTGCGGGCGAACTCGGCATGAGCGCATTTCAGCCGGAGACCGACCAAGCGGGGGCCGACCTCGAGCGGCTACAGCTGGTCTACGGCAATTTCCCCTTCATGCTGGCCGGGGCCACGCTCGCCGCGTGCGTGCTGGTCTGGGTGCTGTATGGGCAGATTCCGCGGCAGATTCTGTGGGGATGGCTCGGGCTGGTGCTGATCGTCTCGCTGGTGCGTCACCTGGAGAGCCGCGCGTTCCTGCGCGGACCGGGCAAGCGCTCGGCGCGTGAGTGGATCCATCGTCTTGAGATCGGCACGCTGTTCTCGGGCGTGGTGTGGGGCTTGGCCGCGTCGGCGTTTCTGGCGCGTGGCGACGAGGCGCACGAATTTCTCACCGTGCTGGTGTTCACCGGGGTCATTGCCGGCGCCATGACCTCGTACGGGGCGATGTGGCGCTGCTACATGATCTTCCTCGCACCGGTGGCCGGGCTGATGGAGTGGCGGCTGCTCACCGATCAGCTGCCCCTGCATTACGTGCTCGCGTTCGTCAACGTCGTCTACGTGACCGTCGTGGCGTACTCGGCCTACAAGACGGATCGGACCATCGGCAAGGTGCTCACCGTCACGGCCGAGAACGCCAAGCTAACCCGCGCGCTGCACTACGAGGCGACCCACGATGCGCTGGTCGATCTGATCAACCACCGGGAATTCAATGCCCGACTGCGCGCCGTGACCGGCGGGGCACCGGAGCCGTGCGCGCTGGTGTTCATCGATCTGGACCGGTTCAAGGACGTCAATGACCGCGGCGGACATGCGGCGGGTGATGAGGCCCTGCGGCGGGTGAGCGAGATCCTCAAGCGACACGTGCGCGCCAGTGATACCGCCGCGCGGCTCGGCGGGGACGAGTTCGCGCTGCTGCTGCCGGGCTGTCCGCGCGAGCGGGCCGAACAGGTGGCCACGACCGTGCTGCGGGCCATCGAGGAGTTCGTGTTGCACTGGGAGGGCGGACATTACTTCCGGGTCGGGGCGAGCATGGGAGTGGCCTATGCCGGGGCCGGCGAGGCCGATGCCGCGGCATTGCTGCGCGTGGCGGACTCGGCCTGTTACGCGGCGAAGAACGCCGGTCGCGGGCGGATCGAGGTGCGCTGCGCCGTCCCGCTGCGCGAACCGAGCCATTTTGAGCTCGAGGCGCTGCGACCCTCGAGTTGAGCGGTGCGAGTCTGCGTCGAGGCCCGGATATTCCCCCGGGCGCTTGCGGCCCCGGGCCGGTACACTCCTCGCTCGCGGCGCCCCCGTAGCTCAGTGGATAGAGCGACCGCCTCCTAAGCGGTAGGTCGTCGGTTCAACTCCGGCCGGGGGCGCCATTGTGCGTCGAGCCAGCGGGCGGGACCGCTGCTGGGCCCTCCTCGGGCATGTCCGTATTCGGGCTCTGCCGGGTGCGCTCGTGCGCCGCGAACGCGGCCCACAGCACGCACACCACCCAGAGCGGAAAATAGATGACCGCATTGATGTGCAGGCCGAGCAGAATCGGCACCAGCACCACGACGCTCACCGTCAGCATGACCATCGCCCCGGTGACGCTCGAGTAGAACAGTCCCACCGGCCCGAGGAAGAACGCGAGCGCGACGGCGATGCCGAGCGATTTCCCGGGTCTCTCTCGAACGGAGTTGGCGGCGGTCTGACTCATGAGAGGGCTCGCGCAAGGGGACCGGTCACGGCCACTATACTCCCTGCACCGTGTACGCCCCAGGGACCCGCTGCGCATGTGCCTCGTTACCGCCCGGCGGGCCGGGCGGCGCTGCGGCTGCGATGGGCATCACAGTTCGGGGCGGCGCGGGCGGCGCGCGGGCGCCAGCCCCCTACAATCTCCCCCGACCCACCCTCTCACCCGGTTACCGTGTCCAGATCGCCTTCCGGTCGTGCCCGTCGTGCCCGCGCTGCGACCTCCGAGCCCGAGCGGCGCAACGCGTCCGACCGCCGCGTCGAGGTGATGCGCGCACTCGTTTACGGCAGCCTGCGTCCGCGCCGTCAGGGTCCGCGCCGCCGGGGCGAGCACCGGCTCGCCGGGGTCGACTGGCACCATCCCTGGTGGCTCGCCGTCGGGGTGCTGATCGTGGCGCTCACCTGCGCCGATGCAGCCCTGACGCTGCTGCTGATCGCCCACGGCGCCTACGAGGTCAATCCGCTGCTCGCGCCCCTGGTGAGCCGCTCGCCGGCGTTATTCGTTCTGCTCAAAGTGGCGCTCACCGGCGCAGCGATCGTCTGCCTGACGGTGCTCGCACGGCTGCGGGTGTTCGGGCGGCTGCCTGTGCAGGCCATCCTCTACGGCGCGCTGCTCGGATACGTCGTACTTATTGTCTATGAGCTGTCGCTGCTCGGCATGCTGTGAGGACCGTGGCGCCGGTGCCGACAACTCCACGCGCGGCGCGAGGCGCCGGAGGAGGCGAGATTTCATATTCCTCGCCTGTGTCGTTTCCGTTACACTAGCGGTCTGCGGTCGCATCATTCAGCATGCTTGAACCTACACCCCTTTTCGGCGGCAACGCCGACTTCCTGGACACTCTCTACGAGCAGTTTCTACGCGACCCGGCGAGCGTAGAGGAGCGCTGGCGTCGTTATTTCGAGAGTCTGCCGGGAGGCTCCGGCGCGGAGCAGTCGCGCGGCCCGATCGAGGCGCAGATCGCCGCGCGGGCCAAAGTCCCGCGCGCAGCGGCGGCCGTTCCGGCCCGCGGCGCCGATGCACGCCAGGCGGCCGTCTCGCGCCTGATCCAGATCTGGATGAACCGCGGGCACCTCATCGCCCGGCTCGATCCGCTCGGCCTGATGCAGCGACCGCGGCCACACGTGCTGGATCTGGATTACTTCAAGCTCTCGAACGACGATCTCGACAGCGAGTTCTACACCGGTAGCCGCACCGAGGCGGTGCCCAAGCGGATGAAGCTGCGCGAGATTCTGCGTGAGCTCGAGATCATCTACGGCGGCACCGTCGGTGCGGAGTTCGCGCACATCTCCGATTCGGACGAGCGCCTGTGGTTGCAGGACCGCTTCCAGAGCGGCCGGCTGCAGCAGCGCTTCGGTGCCGAGGAGAAGCGCAACATCCTCTGGCAGCTCACCGCCGCGGAAGGCCTCGAGCGCTATCTGCACACCAAGTTCGTCGGCCAGAAGCGCTTCTCGCTCGAGGGCGGCGAGACCCTGATTCCGATGCTCGATGATCTCATCCAGCACTGCGGCCGCGCCGCGGTGGAGGAGGTTGTCATCGGCATGGCGCACCGCGGGCGCCTGAATGTGCTGGTGAACCTGCTCGGCAAGCCCCCCTCGATGCTGTTCTCGGAGTTCGAGGGCAACTACGACCTGAGCCACCTCAAGGGCTCGGGGGACGTGAAGTACCACAAGGGCTTCTCGGCCGATCTGCGCACCCCGGCAGGCAACGTGCACGCCGTGCTCGCCTTCAATCCCTCGCACCTGGAGATCGTCAATCCGGTGGTGGAGGGCTCGGTGCGCGCCCGGCAGGAGCGGCGCGAAGATCTCAACGGCGAGCGGGTCCTGCCGGTGCTGATCCACGGCGATGCCGCCTTTGCCGGCCAGGGTGTGGTGATGGAGACGCTGCAGCTCTCGCAGGTGCGTGGCTATCGCACCGGCGGCACGCTGCACGTGGTCATCAACAACCAGGTGGGGTTCACCACCTCCGACCCGCAGGATGCGCGCTCGACGCTCTATTGCAGCGACGTTGCCAAGATGCTCGAGGCACCGATCTTCCACGTCAACGGAGACGATCCGGAGGCGGCGGTGTTCGTCACGCGCCTCGCACTGGAATACCGCCGGCGCTATCACAAAGACGTGGTGATCGATCTGGTCTGCTATCGACGCCTCGGCCACAACGAGGCCGACGAGCCGGCGGCCACCCAGCCGACGATGTACCAGGCCATCCGCAAGCATCCCACGACCCGCCAGCTCTACGCCGAGCGTCTGATCGCCGAGCAGGCCCTGAACGCGGCGGACGCCGAGGCGCTGGTGAGTCAGTATCGCGACGGACTCGATCAGGGCAAGCCGCTGGCGCGCGCCGCGCTCGGCATGATCGGCAACCAGTTCACGGTGGACTGGACGCGCTACGCCGAGTCGGATTGGAGCGAGCGGGTGGGCACGGGCGTCGAGATGGCGCGCCTGAAGTCCCTCGGCGAGCGGCTGCTGCGAGTGCCGCAGGGCTTGACGATGCACCCGCGCGTCGCCCAGCTGATGAAGAACCGGGCCCAGATGTACGCCGGTGAGCAGTCGCTCGACTGGGGTGCTGCCGAGATGCTCGGTTACGCCTCGCTGGTCGAGGATGGCTACTCGGTGCGCCTGAGCGGGCAGGACTGCGGACGCGGCACGTTCTTCCACCGCCACGCGGTGCTGCACGATCAGGGCAGCAGCGAGGTGTACATCCCGCTGCAGCACCTGGCCGATCGTCAGCCGCGCGTGCAGATCATCGACTCGGTGCTCTCCGAGGAAGCCGTCATGGGCTTCGAGTACGGCTACTCGACCACCGAGCCGGGATGCCTGACCATCTGGGAGGGGCAGTTCGGCGACTTCGCCAACGGCGCCCAGGTCGTCATCGATCAGTTCATCAGCTCCGGGGAGTCGAAGTGGCAGCGCTTCTGCGGCCTGACGCTGTTCCTGCCGCACGGCTACGAGGGTCAGGGCCCCGAGCACTCCTCGGCGCGCTTGGAGCGGTTCCTGCAGCTGTGTGCCGAGTCGAACATGCAGGTGTGCGTGCCCTCGACGCCGGCGCAGATGTTCCACATGCTGCGCCGGCAGATGCTGCAGTCGTTCCGCAAGCCACTGATCGTCATGACGCCGAAGAGCCTGCTGCGTCACGAGCTGTCGGTCTCGGCGCTGGAGGATCTGACGCGGGGCGGTTTCGCGCGCGTGATCGATGAGATCGAGCCGCTCGAGCCCGACTCGGTCAAGCGCGTGGTGTTCTGCGGCGGCAAAGTGTATTTCGACCTGCTCAAGGCGCGCCGCACGGCGGGCATCCGCGACGTGGCACTGGTGCGCATCGAGCAGCTCTACCCGTTCCCGAGCGAGGAATACGAGGCGGTGCTTGGGCGCTACCGGAATCTGCGCGAGGTGGTCTGGTGTCAGGAGGAGCCGCAGAACCAGGGCGCCTGGTACCAGATCCGCCACCGCCTGGAGTCGGCATTCGGCAAGGACCTCGAGGTGCTCTATGCCGGACGCGCGCCGGCGGCTGCCCCGGCCACCGGCATCGGCAAGGTGCACGAGCGTGAGCAGCAGATGCTGGTCGATGCGGCGCTGCGTGCGACGACCACCGAGGACTCGGGCCGCAAGACGGCCCGCCTGACGCACGCCCGCGGACGCAAGAGCGCCGCGGCCCCGATGAGAAAGAGCTCATGACGACCGAAATCAAAGTCCCGCAGCTTCCCGAGTCCGTTTCCGACGCCACGCTGGTGGCCTGGCACAAGCAGCCGGGCGATGCCGTGCGGCGCGACGAGAACCTCGCCGATCTGGAGACCGACAAAGTCGTGCTCGAGGTGCCGGCGCCGGTCGACGGCGTGCTGCGCGAGCTGAAGGTCGCCGGCGGCACCGTCGTCACCAGTGGCCAGGTGCTTGCGGTGATCGAGGAGGGGGCCGCGCCGCGCGCCGCCGCAGCCGAGGCGAAACCCGCAGCCGCTGCCGCGCCGGGGAGTCCGCGCAAGGCCGATTCGGGCACCGATGCCGGCGCCGAGAAGCTCAGTCCCTCGGTGCGCCGGCTGGTGGAGGAAAACCGCCTCGACCCCGGAGCAATTCCCGCGAGCGGGCGCGACGGTCGCCTGACGAAGTCGGACGTGGTTGGATTTCTCGGCAAGCAGCAGGCCCCGGCCCCGACGGCTGCACCGCCCGCGGCAGCGGCCGCCGGCCGCGCCGAGCAGC